>NZ_FNUW01000004.1:0-326404 GCF_900108285.1 Bacillus sp. ok061
TAAAAGATGTCCTTCTTCACTCGGATCAAGGAAGTATTTATACAGCAAAAGAATTTCAAGCGTATGCCAAAGAAAACGGCATGATCACCAGCATGTCCCGGAGAGGAAATTGCCATGATAATGCCGTCATGGAAAGCTTCTTTGGTCATTTAAAAAGTGAAGCTTTCTATTCACAAAAGATAACAAAAGTATCCAACACAACTGTGCGAAAGATTGTGCTAGAATACATTCATTACTACAATTGTGTGCGAATTCAAGAAAAATTAAACCACCTATCCCCTAAAGAATTTAGGGAACAAGTGGTTTAGGTGTTTTGATTGGTGTCCCGTTTTCGGGGTTCACTTCAAAATCTCCTCAGCTTTTTTTTATTACTTCGTTACGATACCGTGTACTAAAGTTGGTGCATCTACGTGTTCTTTAGAGATCTTCATGTTCTCATAAATTTTCGCTTTTACATCTTCAACATTTTCGCGGTTTGCGTAAATTGTAACAAGGGATTCACCTTGCTTCACGCTATCGCCTACTTTTTTGCGCAGCATTAAGCCAACTGCTAAATCAATTTCTGACTCTTTCGTTGCACGTCCTGCTCCTAAAAGCATTGCTGCTGTTCCGATTTCGTCTGCAACGATCTCTGATACATATCCGTCTTCTTTCGCTTCCACTTCAATTTTAAATTGTGCTTGTGGCAATTTAGAAGGGTCATCAACAACAGATGCGTCGCCGCCTTGCGCTGATAAGAACGTTTTAAATGATTCTAGCGCTTTTCCGTTGTTCATTACTTCAATTAGCTTTTCACGTGCATCTTCTAAAGATGAAGCTTGTCCAGCAAGGTACACCATTTGACTTCCAAGTGTTAAACATAGCTCTTCTAAATCTTTCGGCCCTTTACCTTGTAATGTATCAATTGCTTCTTGTACTTCTAATGCGTTACCGATAGCTTCACCGAGTGGTTGACTCATATCAGAAATAACTGCCATCGTATTACGACCAACGTTATTACCGATGCGTACCATTGCTTCTGCTAAACGTTTTGCATCTTCATCCGTTTTCATAAATGCACCTGCTCCAGTTTTTACATCAAGAACAATTGCATCTGCACCAGCAGCAATTTTTTTACTCATAATCGAACTTGCAATAAGCGGAATTGAGTTTACTGTTGCTGTTACATCACGAAGTGCATATAACTTTTTATCAGCAGGTGTTAAGTTACCACTTTGGCCGATAACAGCGATTTTGTTTTCATTTACAAGACGCATGAATTCATCGTTTTCAATTTCCACATGGAATCCTGGAACTGCTTCTAATTTATCAATTGTACCACCAGTATGTCCTAAACCGCGTCCAGACATTTTCGCTACTGGTACATCTAAAGCAGCTACTAATGGACCTAATACAAGTGTCGTCGTATCACCAACACCACCTGTCGAATGCTTATCTACTTTTACACCTTCAATAGCTGATAAGTCAATTGTATCGCCGCTATTTACCATTGCCATCGTTAAATCCGCACGCTCTTGATCGTTCATATCTTGGAAGAAAATTGCCATTGCAAGTGAACTTACTTGATAATCAGGAATATCACCATTTGTATATCCTTCAACAATAAAGTTAATTTCTTCTGTCGTTAATGCATGTCCGTCACGTTTTTTTGCAATTAGGTCCACCATTCTCATTGTGAAGTCACCCCTTCATTTGTTTTACGATTGCTTTTACTAATGCTAAGAAGTTAGCTTTAACACGTTCTGTCGTTTCAATTACTTCATCGTGATGAAGTGGCTGATCTAAAATACCAGCTGCCATATTTGAAATACAAGAAATACCTAATACTTTCATTCCAGCATGACGTGCTACAATTACTTCAGGTACTGTTGACATACCAACTGCATCTCCGCCAAGTGTACGAAGCATACGAATTTCAGCAGGTGTTTCATATACAGGACCTGTCATTCCAACGTATACACCTTCTTGTACTTTAATATTTAAGTCTGCTGCAACTTGTTTCGCCATTTCACGAAGTTCTACTGTATATGATGTAGACATATCAGGGAAACGTACGCCCATTTCAGAATCATTTGGTCCGATTAATGGATTCGTACCCATGAAGTTAATGTGGTCTGAAATTAACATAAGATCGCCTGGCTCGAATGATGTATTTACACCACCAGCTGCGTTTGTTACAACAACCGTTTCTACACCTAGTTCTTTCATAACACGAACTGGGAATGTTACTTTTTGCATGTCGTATCCTTCATAGAAGTGGAAACGTCCTTGCATTGCTACTACTGTTACACCTTGAAGTGTACCAAATACTAGTTGACCTGCATGGCCTTCTACAGTTGATACTGGGAACTCAGGGATTTCACTGTAAGGTACTGTTACTGCGTTCTCAATTTCGTCTGCTAATACACCAAGTCCTGATCCAAGGATTAGTCCTACTTGTGGTGTCTCTTGAAATTTCTCTTTTAAGTATGAAGCTGATTTTGTAATAAGTTCACGATTCATTTGTTTATCCCCCTATTTCTTTAGCTCGTTTAAGAAGCTTGTTCCGTATTCTGGCATTTTCACACCGAAGTTTTCTGCTACTGTTGCACCAATATCAGCAAATGTTTGACGAAGTGGTAACTCTTGTCCGCCTTCTTTCATACTTGGGCTATATGCTAATAATGGTACATATTCACGTGTATGGTCAGTACCAGGGTGAATTGGATCATTACCGTGGTCTGCTGTAATTAATAATAGATCATCTTCTTGTAGTTTTGCGAATACTTCTGGAAGACGTGCATCATATTCTTGCAGAGCCTCTCCGTATCCTTGTGGATCACGGCGGTGGCCGAATAATGCATCAAAGTCAACTAAGTTTAAGAAGCTAAGACCTGTAAAGTCCATATTTAATGTATCTACAAGCTTATCCATTCCATCCATGTTAGACTTCGTACGAAGTGATTCCGTTACCCCTTCACCATCATAGATGTCAGAGATTTTACCGATAGCAATTACATCGTAGTCACTATCTTTTAATTCATTCATTACTGTACGGCCGAATGGTTTTAATGCATAGTCATGACGGTTTGGTGTACGTGTAAAGTTTCCAGGTTCACCAACGAATGGACGAGCAATAACACGACCTACCATGTATTTCTCATCTAATGTTAATTCACGTGCAATTTTACAGATTTTATATAACTCATCAAGTGGCACTACTTCTTCGTGTGCTGCAATTTGCAATACGCTATCAGCAGAAGTATAAACGATTAAAGAGCCGGTTTCCATTTGCTCTTGACCAAGTTCATCAAGAATTTCAGTTCCAGAAGCTGGCTTATTACCGATAATTTTACGGCCTGTTTTTTCTTCTAATTCATCAAGTAATTCTTTCGGGAATCCTTCCGGGAACACTTGGAATGGTGTATCAATGTAAAGGCCCATGATTTCCCAGTGACCTGTCATTGTATCTTTACCAGTAGATTTCTCTTGCATTTTTGTGTAATATCCAAGTGGTTTCTCTACTTTAGAGATACCTTTCATTTCACGAATGTTACCAAGACCCAATTTCACCATGTTAGGCATTTGTAAACCATTCATATGTTCAGCAATGTGACCAATTGTGTCAGATCCTAAATCACCAAATTGCTCAGCATCTGGTGCTTCACCGATTCCCACAGAGTCCATTACGACTAGGAATATACGTTTATATTTATTCATAACTGCGACCTCCTATAAGTTCAGTTCTACTTCTTGTAGTATGTTCAAAACGCTATAAAGTGAAACTGTTATCCATAAGAATTCTCATTGTCAAACAGTACTTCTTTAAACCATTCTCTAACCTATTTCGTTTTACTTGAAACGACTCAAAAACATTTCTAGTTTTTTCTAAGTCAGATGTCAGACATCTGATACTGATATCATAACATGTTTACGCTTTCTTTTTAATACATTTTCGTAGAATTTCTCATTTTCTTCACACTTCTATTGTAATCCATTCTGCAACGAAGTGCTAATTATTTTATGATTTATTTCTTCATAACAAAAATAAAAAGTAGCTCTAAAGAGCTACTTTTTATTTTACTTCTACCGTTTCTTCTTTATGTTCATGCAATTCGCCTTTTCTTACATGCACTTTCACTTTGTAAGCACCGTTCTCTTTGAAAGTATGTTTCGTTTCATACTCTCCTTTATTCCCTTCTTTCGCTGGAATAAATTCGTGTTTTTCAACACCATCTTTCCAAATCTCTAGTTGTACTTCAGCACCAGTTAATGCTTCTTCTTTTTGCTTTAAATGAACTTTCATTGTAGATTCAGCATTTGCCTTTATGTCTCCAGCCATAAGATGGATCATTGTGTCACTTTTATGATCTCCATGTCCTGCACTGTGGTCGCTGTTTTCTTTTTTCGCATCTTCTACTTTCGCATTTCCTACAGCAACTTTATGTTCTGGCATAACGTGCATATCGCGTGCATTTGTATGAGGAATAATATGATATACTCCGTCAGTTTCAAATGTTTTCTCTACTGCATAAACACCTTTTCCTTTATGCTTACCATCTAACATCTCATGTTTCTCGTCGCCATCTTTCCAAATTTCAAACTTTACGTCATCAGCATCCGTTACTCTTTCTTTTCCTTGTGTAACAAGTGCTTGTACTTCTGTTTTTTCACCAGGTTTAATTTCTTTCGGATTCGTTTGAATCGCTACGTTTACACTTTCAAGTTTCTTTTCTTTTTTCGGTTCTTCTTTGTTTGTATTACAGCCAGCCAACGCTAGCATCGCGATAAATAAAATCATAATAAGTTTTTTCATCATCATTTCCTCCTTTATACTTTATTTAGTATAGAGGAAATACATTGTAATATTCCAGTCTTCTGCTGAAAACAATATACGAAATGTTTGTGAAGTTTCTGTGAAACGGTCTTCCCCTCTTAATCTATGAAAAAAAGAGCATAGTAACTATGCTCTTGGATGAAACTGTTTATATACATCTTTTAATCTAGTTTTTGAAACGTGCGTATAGATTTGCGTCGTTGAAATATCTGCATGGCCAAGCATTTCTTGTACAGCACGTAAATCTGCTCCATTTTCTAATAAGTGCGTAGCAAACGAGTGACGCAACGTATGAGGTGTAAGCTCTTTTTCAATATTTGCTTCTTTCGCTAATCGTTTTAATATTTTCCAAAATCCTTGTCTTGATAATCGATTACCATGGTGGTTTAAAAAGAGTGCATCTACTACTTTTTTCCCCATTAATTCTCTTCTTCCTTTTTCAATATACTTTTGAATCGCTTCCGTTGCTAAACTTCCTAGTGGAATAATTCTTTCTTTATTCCCTTTCCCTATGCAACGAACAAATCCCATCGTTAAATGTACATCTTCTAAATTGAGTGCAATCAATTCTGAAACACGAAGTCCTGTCGCATACAGTAACTCTAGCATCGCCTTATCACGAATCCCAAAAGCACTTGTCATTTTTGGTGTTTGAAGTAACGCCTCTACTTCATCAACTGATAATACTTTTGGTAATTTCCGTTCCCCTTGCGGCGTTTCAATATGTACGGATGGGTCGTGTTCTACCGCTCGTTCACGAAGTAAAAATTGGTGGAACGAACGAATTGATGCGATATGACGCGCCAATGTTTTCGAAGATTTTCCGTTCTCTTTTAAATACTGCAAAAAGTTAACAATGTGTAAACGGGTCACTTCATGAAAAGTTTTCGTCTGTTCCACATTTTGCAAATACTTTACGTAGCTTTTTAAATCCCGTTCATAAGATACTACTGTATTCTTTGCTAATCCTTTTTCGACAACCATATAATGAATAAAATCTTTTAATTGATCTTCCACTCTACACTACTCCCCATTTTCATAGAAAAACATCATTCTATTTACGAAAGCATCCTTTGCCGGTTCTTCATTCCCTGATACTTTTTCTACAGTCTCTTCTTTAGGTTTTTCATAACGATGATAGCTTTCATATTCTTCATTTATCCATAGTATAGCGAAATAAAACAAAATCGTACAACTTGTAAATAATAAAAATACTTTTATTCCATCAAAAGTTAATTTTAAAGCTCGGCGCATTGTAAATTCCTCCAAAATATAAGTTATTACAACATATGCCAAGCTTTCATAAATTTATACCTTATTCAAATAAAAAACCTCTTCCTAGATAAATAGGAAAAGGTTATTTTTCATCCGTTTCATTTTCTTGACAATTTTTACAAATCCCATGGAATGTTAAACGATGATCTTTCACCTTAAAGCTCCAGTCTCGCTCTACTTTCCTTTCCACTTCACCAAGTAAATCTTCTTGTATTTCTTGTACAGCACCACATTGTGTACAAATCAAATGATGGTGGAAACGCTGCGCACCTTCTTGGCGTAAGTCATAGCGTGAAACACCGTCTCCGAAGTTAATCTTATCGACAACTTTTAACTCAGATAATAGTTCTAAAGTTCGATAGACGGTTGCTAATCCGATCTCTGGCGACTTTTCTTTTACAAGGAGGTAAACATCTTCTGCGCTTAAATGATCTTCTTCATTTTCTAGCAGCACACGAACTGTTGCTTCACGTTGCGGTGTTAATTTGTAGCTCGCTGCATGTAATTGCTTCTTAATTCGTTCAATTCTTTCTTCCATTCGGTACTACTCCCTCCTCGCCACTCTTACACCATTATATCAGAAGAAGGGCTTCTGTCAAAAGAAAAACAATAAAAACAAATTGATAATTATTCTCAAAAAATATTTATTTTTTATTGATAGCCTCAACAACTTCTTTCATTAAAACTGGTGATGCGTAAGCCTCCACACTAGAAGCAAGTGCTAACACCACTCCAATTACAAGAAAGAAACATGTATACCGGATTAATAATGGTAATAGTGGCTCGGTTATTTTTCTAATAAATTGATGCCTAATCATCCGTAAAGAAAAACTTGCAGCAATGGTTGTCATAATGAGAAAGACTGGAATGATAATTAAATTTTGTGGCAAAACAGATACAAATGCTAATAATAGTCCATTCCATCCATGCTGACTTACTAAAAAACCAACTGTAAATCCAACAACAACTCCTTTTACAAATAATAAAATAAAAATAAGTGGTAATCCAATAATTGAAATCCCTAAAATCCAAATAAATCCGATGTATTTTAATTGCGAAAAGTAACTTTCTCGAAACATTTCGCCCGCAATGGCAAATTCTCCTTTAGAGACTTGTCCAAAAAAACGTTGTAAATAAAATGATAAATCTTGTTTTTGATTGATTTGTAAACTATTCACAAGAATGGCTCCAAATATTACTCCCATCAATAATAAAACAGCGTTAAATATATATAATGAAGAGTTTTCCTGTATGTGAGACATTACACGGTCTTGCCAATTTTTTCGCCACATTTTTCTTCCCTCCGTTCACACTCTTATTAAAAATGTATGAAAGAAAGAAAAAAGTATGACGAATTAACATTGAAATTCCGCTCTACTTTGCTAAACTAAAAAGTAGAGAATAGGAGGGATTTCTCTTGAAACCATTATTATTAGATTTTCCAACATTATTTCAAACTGAACGCTTGCAAGTTCGTAAACCATTTCCAGGTGATGGTGCAGAAGTATATGAAGCAATCCAAGCTTCTCTAGAAGACTTAGTACCGTGGATACCAATTAACGCTGAAACAGAAGAGAGTGCTGAAGAAATTGTTCGCGAAGCTCACGGACAGTTTTTACTTCGTGAAACACTTGATTTTCACTTATACGATAAAGTATCTGGTACATTCATCGGAGCAATTACACTAAAGCCTGAAAACTGGGATATTCCAAAGTTTTCACTTCACTTCTGGCTACATAGTGCCTATACAAAACAAGGCTATATGACCGAAGCTGTTAAAGGTGCAATTCAGTTCGCCTTTGATAAACTAGGCGCTAGAAGAATTGAAATTCGTACTGATGCAACAAATATAAATGCATGTAGCTTAGCAGAACGTCTAGAATTCATTCTAGAAGGTACAATGGAAAATGATTTCCTAGCACCAGACGGTAGCTTACGTGATGCACGTGTATATGCAAAAATCAATTAAAAAACACTCGCCTTTGGCGAGTGTTTATTTTTGTAGTTGTAAATATTGTACTGCAAACATCGTCTTCGCATCATGAATACGAAGATTTTTCATAAGAGTAATCGCTTCTTCTAACGATACTTCCATTAATTCCACAAACTCATCTTCATCTAACTCAGCTTTATTTTCTTTTTTTGTCAAACCTGTCGCTTTATATACATATAAAATTTCATCTGCGAATCCTGGAGATGTATAGAAAGAAGTAATAAGCTCCATATTTTCACATACATATCCTGTTTCCTCTTCTAATTCACGAACTGCTGTTACCTCTGGTTTTTCACCAGGCTCTAACTTGCCGGCTGGAATTTCTATAATCGCCTTTTCAAGCGCTTTACGATACTGCTCAACAAGCACAATTTTCCCCTCATCCGTAATAGCAATAATCGCAACTGCACCAGGGTGATTTACAATTTCACGTTTACTCATTTCTCCATTTGGTAATACTACATCATCAACACGAACTTTTATAACTCTACCATCAAAAATCGGCTCAGTTTTTACTGTTCTCTCTGTAAGATTACTCATACTACTTCATCTCCCTGTTCTATTTCCTATTCTTTCTTCATACATTTTACCACATTGAAAGGAGCGTGATAGAAATGAAAGTTTATATTTTACCAAATCGCATCACGTTAGTCGGAAAAGCATGGCAAATTCGCCATAAGCTAAAACAATATAGCAAAGAGTATACAACTGTACAAGAGTGGATTACAGCAAATAAAGTGAAACATTAATCCGTTAAGCTCACATTAATTATGCTTTTGCGGGCAGTTAATGCGAAGCGAAAAGGAAACGTTTGTCAACCTCTTTTCCCTCTCGTACAATAAAGGTAAGGAGGTTGACCTATGAAAAAACGTCAATTAGGAAACTCAGATTTATTTGTTACAGAAATGGGCCTTGGCTGTATGTCTCTCGGTACATCTGAAACAGAGGCTATGCGTATTGTCGATGAAGCAATCGATTTAGGAATTAATTTTTTTGATACAGCAGATTTATATGATTACGGATTAAATGAAGAATTTGTTGGAAAAGCCTTGAAGGGGAAACGAGACAAAATTGTTCTTACAACGAAGGTTGGAAATCGTTGGACAGAAGAAAAAAACGGCTGGTCTTGGGACCCTTCTAAAGCTTACATAAAGGCTGAAGTAAAAGAAAGTTTACGTAGACTTCAAACTGATTATATTGATCTTTACCAACTTCATGGCGGAACGATTGAAGATCCAATAGATGAAACAATTGAAGCTTTTGAAGAATTGAAAAAAGAAGGTATTATTCGCCATTACGGTATTTCTTCTATTCGTCCAAATGTAATCCGTGAATATGCAAAACGCTCAAACATCGTTAGTATACTAATGGAATATAGCCTTTTAAATCGTCGTCCAGAAGAATGGTTCCCGCTTCTGAATGAACACCAAATTAGCGTCATTGCTCGCGGACCACTTGCAAAAGGAATTTTAACTGATAACAATGCAAGAAAAATAGAAAGAGTAAAGGAAAAGGATTACCTCTCTTATTCTTACGATGAATTACATACAACTCTAGCGAGTGTAAAAGAAACGATTGGAGAAAGCTCTTTAACAGGAACAGCTATTAAATATTGCTTACATAATAAGACTGTTGCAGCTGTTATACCTGGCGCAAGCTCTCTTCAACAATTGCAGGAAAATATACGAGCTAGCCAACAGTTACCTTTAACTAAAGAAGAATATGTACAACTTCAAAAAATTTTTAAATATGACACATATGCTTTGCATCGTTAAAAATATCGAATTACCGATAAACAGAAGACTGTCTCCTTTATTAGGAGACAGTCTTTTTTATAACGTATCATATTTATCAGGATTTGTGCCTACATGTAAATCGCGATTCAACGTGTTAATTTGATTTATCTCTTCTTCAGTTAGTGAGAAATCAAAAATAGTAAAGTTTTCTTTAATACGAGATGGTGTAACAGATTTAGGAATTGTAACAATCCCGCTTTGAATATCCCATCTTAATATAACTTGCGCAGGTGTTTTTTCATATTTGTTAGCAATAGCCTGAATGATTGGATGCTGAAATACTTCTCCGCCCCTCATTAACGGACTCCACGCTTCCATTTGGATTTGCTCACCTTGACAATAATTACGCAATTCAAATTGCGTTAACATCGGATGAAGTTCTACTTGGTTCACCATCGGCTTCACTTTGCAATTTGGTAATAACAGTTCTAAATGATGTTTATGAAAATTAGAAACACCAATTGCACGCACTTTACCTTCTTCATATAATTTTTCTAACGCTCGGTACGTATCCACATACTTCCCTCTTACCGGCCAATGTATTAAATATAAATCTACATAGTCCATTTGTAATTTCTTTAAGCTTTTTTCAAACGCCTCGAGTGTCTCCTCGTATCCTTGATCGTCATTCCAAACTTTTGTTGTAATAAATAGGTCTTCTCTTGGAATTCCTGATTCACGAATCGCTTCTCCGACACCGCTTTCATTTTCATACACAGTTGCTGTATCAATCGAACGGTATCCAACTTCTAACGCTGTTTTTACTGCTTGTTTTACTTCGTTGCCTTCTTTTGCTTTATAAACGCCTAGACCAATCATCGGCATTTTCACACCATTATGAAGTGTAGTTGTTGGAATATACACAGTCGTCTCCCTTTCATTGTTACATTTTTATAAACCATAACTTTATTTCAACAAGATTCATTCAAAAAGTCAAAACATACGTACAGTTTACATAACACATTTATATAGCTAAAAAAATAACGTGAACTCATTTATTCACGTTATTTTCTCTCCATTCTTTCGCTTTTTCATCCACATTGCGCACAAACTCATTTTTCCCTTCCGTATATAACGTGCCATCATATGTATACTTTTCGGCTAATTCTTTCTTTAAGGTTGCATATGCCTCTGCTTCTTCACAATGAGCCATCATATAATCACGAAACGCTAAATGCCTTACTATCTCTGGGTTTCCTTTTTCAAACACGTGTAAATGATACGAACGTTTTTCTTCCGTTCCATGGATAAAAAATCGGCGTCCTGAAATACCATTTTCCCCTTTTACGATGTAACCAAGCTCTATAAATCGTTCATTCCACCTATCTACCCTTTCGATACTTTCTACTTCCATGATCATATCAATAATAGGTTTAGCTGCCAGTCCTGGCACTGACGTACTTCCAATATGATGAATTTTCACCCTTTCTGGCATCGCTGTTTTTAATCTTTCAGCCTCCATTTGAAATTTTTCACTCCAATGATTTTCATGCGGAACAACTACAATTTTCCTCATACTAACTCCCCTTTTCTTACAAGCTCGTCAAAAAATGATCAGTGAATTTCACTGATCATTTTTTTATTATTTAAAGTCTTTCCAAGTAAGGTTACTTTCACTTAGCAGTTCTTCAAATGATTTATTCTTTTCACGTTCTTTTTGTTCTTTGCGCTTTCTTTCCAGTTCAGCTGCCTCTTTTTCCTCTTCTCTCACTTGCAACTCTTTCTTCTTACTCTTTAATTGTTGCATGAGTGAATCATTTAATTGATCGCCTAATGTAAGTGTTTCTTTCTTTGGTTGATTCACTTGCGATTGTCTTTGCATTTGTCTTTGTTTCTTTTTCTTCATGCTACTCACCTTTTACTTTTTTCTCCATTATAGTAGATACACGATGAAATCGACAATAAAAAAGGGTCTTTACTCTATTATTCACTTTTTGTAAATGTGTTAATTTTTCGAAAAGACTAAATTTTTATGTAGCTATAATTCTATGAATCTATTAAAATTATGTCGTATGATGTCAGATTATAAAAAAGGAGAAATGAACTATGTGGAAAAAAATTATTCCTGCCGTTGCTGTTTTAAGCACTATTACTTTTTCAAGCGTATTTGCCGCTCCCCCATCTCAGAATCCAGCTGAACAAAACCGCTACATAGACGTACAAATGCTTGGTATTAATGATTTCCATGGACAACTAGATACTGTTAAAAAAATTAATAATAAAGAAGCTGGTGGCGCTGATTACTTAGCTACTTATTTAAAAGAACGTAAAAAACAAAACCCTAATACACTTCTCGTACATGCTGGTGATATCGTCGGAGCTAGTCCACCAGTTTCAGCATTATTACAAGATGAACCGACGATTGAATTTTTAAATGACTTAAAATTTGATGTTGGTACAATCGGGAACCATGAATTTGATGAAGGCATTGATGAAATGAAACGCCTCATTTACGGTGGATATCATGAAAACACAGGGAATTTCAAAGGGGCTAACTTCCCCTATGTAGCTGCTAACTTCTATAACAAATCAACTGGCCGCTTATTTTTACCACCATTTACTGTAAAAATGGTAGATGGTGTTCCTGTAGGATTCATTGGTGTTGTTACAACTGATACACCAAATGTCGTTATGCCTACGATGCTTAAAAATGTACAAATTACTGATGAAGTAGAAGCAATTAATAAATCAACACAACAATTAAAACGCCTCGGCGTTAAATCTATCGTCGTTCTTGCTCATGTCGGTGGAACAACCGATGAGTCTGGGGTAACAAATGGCGACCTTACTCGAATTGCAAATGAAACAGACCCAGAAGTTGATGTTATTTTCGGTGGACATAGTCATACGTATGTAAATGGTACAGTAAATAATAAACTAATTGTCCAAGCAAATTCTTACGGCACGGCTTTCTCAGACGTGGATGTAACAATTGATCGTAAAACAAAGGATATTATAAAGAAAAAAGCTGAAGTTGTTACAACGTATCATGAAGGTGTAGAACCTGATAAACAAGTAAAGAAAAAACTAGATCAATATAAAGAAAAAATCGCACCACTTGTAAATGAGGTGGTCGGAAAATCTACAGCATCTATCGACCGTAAACAAAATGATGCTGGTGAGTCCACTCTTGGAAATTTAGTTGCCGATGCTCAACGTCAAACGATGCAAACTCAAATCGCCCTCATGAATCCTGGTGGCATTCGTAATGACTTAGATGCTGGTGATATTACGTGGGGTGAGTTATACGGCATTCAACCTTTTGGAAATCAATTGATTAAAGTAGATTTAACAGGTCAAGACATTCGCGATATTTTAAATCAGCAATGGCAAAAAGGAACAACAAGAATGCTTCAAATTTCAGGTATTCAATATGCATGGGATGCAAATAAACCAAACGGTGAAAAAGTTACAAATATACGTTTAACAAACGGAGAAGAATTATCTCCATCTAAAACGTATAGCGTAGTTGCAAATGCTTTCTTAGCTTCTGGCGGTGACGGATTCGTATCATTTAAAAATGGTAAAAATGCAGAAACTGGTCCAAACGACTTTGAAGCGTTAGTCGATTACGTAAAACAATTAAAAGAACCAATTCAGCCAGTTATTGATGGAAGAATCCAAAAAGTAAATTAAGTGTTTCTCTAATAAGAAATTTCATTTTTCACGCTATAAAGGATTTGCACTGATCCTGTATTTATACGTAATATACATCATAAAAAGGATACTCGTTCTTCCAATGAACATAGTATCCTTTTCTTTAGTTATCAAAATGTGATGTTTTGTTAAATTCATATTGCTGTAAAAATTGTTGCAACGCCTCTTCTACAATTTTAGATTTTTGAATTCCTTTCGATTCTGATATAAGGTCCAATCTTGCTAATATTTCTGTATTAATAGAAAAGGTGCGTCTCTTTTTCTCTGTACTTTTACTCATAATTGGTGCAATTACTTCTTCTCTTCTTCTTAATAATTCATAAATACTTTGTAATTGCTCATAAATTAATAATTGATAATCTGTTTTCTCATATTGAAGGGCGGTCGCTTCTTGGAGTTGTAAGTGACGTGGTTCTTCTCCATCTCCTACAAAAATACGTTTCTTCTGCTCTCCATCATATTCGTATCCAATCAATCTTAATTTCTTCGATAATGTATACGGGCTTATTTCAAGACGTTTTGCTATAATAGCGATGGATTCACGCCTATTTAAACCATCTATAATTTCTCCAATCGTCACAATTTCCCTCCTCCCGTGTTGAAATGACACTAGTATGGTATGTTACAATGATTTTCTAACAGTATATGCAAAATGAATAGCCTGTGCGATTCATACGATTTCACAAAAGGAGGTTTTCAATATGCTTTTGCGTAGCTATACCCCTCAGTTCTATAATGAAAACAAACAACTCATTCCTAATAGTATCGCTACGATAGAAAGCGTTATGATTAATAATCGAAAACAAACTCTCCTTATGCGTGGGCAAAACGTAGAGCAGCCTATTTTATTATGCTGTCATGGTGGACCCGGCATGGCACAAATCGGATTTATTCGTCATTTTCAAAAAGAATTAGAGAAGCACTTTATTGTTATTAATTGGGATCAGCGCGGGGCAGGTAAATCTTTTTCAATGAAAGATTTCGGAGCAAATTTTACAATCGAACACTTCGTTTCCGATGCAAAAGAAGTGATTCAATATGCACTTAGAAGGTTCAACAAACAAAAACTATTTCTCGCTGGTCATTCTTGGGGAAGTATTATTGGGCTTAACATAGCACATCAATATCCAAAGTATATCGAGGCTTACATCGGTATTGGGCAAATTGTACATATGAAACAAAATGAAGAATTACTATATCAACATTTAATTCATTCTGCAAAAAAACATGATCATAAAAAAGCATTAGCTTCCCTTTTAAAATTAGGCAAACCACCATTTTTAGATACGAGACGTCTCATTATTCAAAGAAAGTGGCTTGGCACATTTGGAGGCGCAATCCAAAACGGATCTTCCTTTTCTTTCATACGAAAAGGTTTCTTTTCTCCTGAGTATACGCTATTAGATTGGTTCAAGTTTCTCGCAGGAAATTTAAAATCTGGTGTTTTATGGGAAGAAATGCTGACAATCGATTTCTTTTCTTCTATCTCAAGTTTATCTATTCCAGTTTATTTTTGTTCTGGTCGCTATGATTATCAAACTCCTTATGCACTCGTTCAGGAATATTGCGATATTATTGAAGCGCCTATAAAAAAGATGATTTGGTTCCCAAATTCAGCACATTCTCCTGATTTAGAAGAACCAGAATTATTCGCCAATTCTTTGCGATCAATTAAACAAGAGCTAGCTTTTCAGCATTAGTAACAAAAGGCTCTTTTACATTTCATAGAAAACATTTTATAATAATATGTCGCAAGTATGTATAAATATAGCAAAATGTTTCATATTTACTTGTCTTAACAGAATAAAAATTTAGGGAGATTACATTTATTATGAACGCTGTACTCGTCGCAGTAGCAATTATGCTATTGCTTAGTTTGTTACGTGTCCAGGTCATTGTCGCCATCATTGTTGGAGCTTTAACAGGCGGAATTATCGGCGGACTCGGTATTTCAGAAACGATTAACACTTTTACAACTGGTCTTGGAAACAGTGCTCCAATCGCTTTAAGTTATGCAATGCTTGGTGGTTTCGCTATTTCCCTTTCCAAAACAGGACTTCCAGATGCTATGATTCAAACTGCATTAAAATGGATTGGCAATGAACAAGACACGAAAAAACAAGTTTATTCTAAAATACTTATTTTATTCATTATTTTAACGATGGCTTGTTTCTCACAAAATGTGATTCCTGTTCACATTGCTTTCATCCCCATCTTAATTCCAGCACTTTTAAAAGTATTAAATGAGCTGAAAGTGGATCGCAGACTTGTCACATGTATTATTACATTTGGATTGATTACTCCTTATATGTGGATCCCTGCAGGATTCGGAAAAATTTATCATGACGTATTACAAACCAACGCTGCGCAAAGCGGCCTTACATTTAATGTCACACTTATTCCAAAAGCAATGACTATTCCAGCAATTGGTATGATTATTGGATTATGTGTAGCGGTATTCATTACGTACCGAAAACCTCGTACGTATGAAACAGAACAAATTCATTCTACCGAAAATGAAATCGTTCCCTATACAAAACGTAGCATTACTTTCGGGTTATTATCTATCATTGCTACATTAACTGTTCAATTAACAACAGAATCAATGATTTTCGGTGCTTTAGCAGGTATTATCGTCTTATCAGTTAGTGGCAGTCTACCACTTAAAGAAGCAGATGCGATATTAACAAGCGGAATGCGTATGATGTCCTTCATTGGCTTTGTTATGATTGCTGCCGCTGGATTCGGCGCTGTTCTTCGAAAAACAGGACATGTTGAATCTCTGGTGCAAACGAGTGCACATATAATCGGAAATAACAAACCACTCGCTGCATTTCTTATGCTCGTTATTGGACTTCTCGTTACGATGGGAATTGGTTCATCCTTTTCAACCATCCCTATCTTAACAACCATTTTTGTACCTCTTTGCATTCAGCTTGGATTTAGTCCAATGGCCACAATTGCAATTATCGGTACAGCCGGAGCACTAGGTGACGCAGGATCTCCAGCATCGGATAGTACCCTTGGACCAACATCCGGTTTAAATGCTGATGGTCAGCACCATCATATATGGGATACATGTGTACCCACTTTTCTACATTACAATATACCGTTACTTATATTTGGCTTTATTGCCGCAATTACATTATAAAAAGGTGCGTATAAAACGCACCTTTTACTTTTTTATTTTTCCTTTTAATTGTTGAAAAGCTACTTTTCCGTTATCTTTGACATAGCTTTCAATTGTCGGTAGTGATGAACCTATCCATTCACACTCTATACTCCCATTGGGTCCAACAATTTTTAATTTATCTGGTATATGTATATTTAGAAATCTCGCTGACCGAATTAACTCAATAGCAATCTGATCACTTGAGGCTACAATTCCATCTACATACGGATTGTTTTGCAATAATGTAATAAATTGTTTATTTGTATACCCTTGTACACATTCTTCTCGATAAGAGATTCCTTCATCCCAAACAGCGTCTAAAAACCCTGCTATATGATCTTCCATTTCTTCACTTTCTTCTCCCTCACCGAAATATGCAAGAAAGTGACACCCTTTCTCTTTTAATAAAGAAACAGCTCTCTGTCCACTTTCATAATAATTTCCATGTGATTGTTGCTCATCGATCACAACAAACGGAAATGGAATTTTTCCTACACTTTTAAAAACTGCTCTTGTCAAAATAACACCTGCAATGTTATTTTGCTTCAGCATATGTATGTATCTATCTTTATTCTCTATATTACAAATAATGATTTGATAACCTTCTTTATATGCTATTTCCTCAATACAATGTAGCAAAGTGATGTTTGATTGGTTACATAAATTATCTACAAGTAATGCAATTATCGTTGAATTCTCTTTAAATAGTGGCTTCGCTGCACTGTTTGGCCTATAACGTAATTCTTCAATTGCTTCCTTTACTTGTTTTACTGTGTCCTCATGAACGTATCCTTTTTCATTAATAACTCGTGAAACGGTTGCGACTGAAACACCTGCCAATTTTGCAA
Source organism: Bacillus sp. ok061 (assembly GCF_900108285.1). NCBI lineage: Bacteria > Bacillati > Bacillota > Bacilli > Caryophanales > Bacillaceae > Bacillus > Bacillus sp. ok061. The sequence continues at coordinate 17,558 of NZ_FNUW01000004.1, forward strand.
CATCACGTATAGTTGCCACATCGTCACCCCTTAATATGGTAATAGATTACAATTTTACGGTAAACTAAATTACACTATCCGTCAAGATTAATAACTCACATTTCTGAAAATTGTTACATCATTTCACTAAACGATACTCCAACTGAATTTCATGTAAAATTGGGATATTATCATATCCAATACGTGGAATTTCTTTCTTTATTTTTCGTGCCTCCTCTACCGCATTCACATATAAATTAGTCATTACAAAATTACGTTTTTGGTAAAATCGTAACGCATTCATATTATCATTTGTTGTAATAAGGCAAACCTGTCTGCACCGTTCTTCTTCTGCAACTTGTAATACACAATCCACAAGTTTCGTCCCTATTCCTTTTCTTTCTTCAAAGCTATCTAGCGATACAATTTCGCACATATTCCCGGTCACTTCATACGTTATAATTCCGATTATTCTGTCATCTAAGAGCGCAACAAATCCTGGCAACTCTTCTAACTGATGTCCCTTACCACGTGAAACCATCAATGAACTTCCCCAGTTCTCACACATGAACATTCGGATTGTTTCTTTCATCGCTGGCGTAATTTTTTGTATATGCAGCATTTCCTATTTCTCCCCTTTTATATCATTGTGATACAATATAAGTGTATCACATGTAACGGTATTTGGAGGATGAGGTAAAGTATGAAACGTTTTTTTGCAGCATTGTTTACTATACTAGGTGCAATAACTGCCCTTGGGATTTTCTTTACAAATAAAGTGATGTACTTAAAGAAAAAAACAGAGGAAGAAGTACTCGAAAGAGAAACGAAAAAACATTTTCGTATAGAGGATTTTGATGCTCTTCATAAAGAAGAAATTCATATCCCTTCACAATTCGGATACGACCTTCACGGATATTACATTCCTGCTGGTCATTCCACCAATAAGTTTATGGTTTTTTGCCACGGTGTAACTGTAAATAAAATAAACTCTGTAAAATATGCAAACTTATTCTTAAAAAGAGGATATAACGTCCTCATTTACGATCATCGTCGTCATGGTAAAACTGGCGGAAAAACAACAAGCTATGGATACTATGAAAAACATGATTTAAAATCCGTAGTTGACTGGCTAAAAAACCGTTTTGGCACCAATATTACACTTGGTATTCATGGTGAATCTATGGGAGCTGCAACACTTCTTCAATACGCAGGACTTGTAGAAGATGGTGCTGATTTCTATATTGCAGATTGTCCTTTCTCTGATTTTCACGGACAATTACAGCACCGTTTAAAGGTTGAATTCCATTTACCAAAATGGCCTTTATTACCTTTAGCAAACGCATTTTTGAAAGTTCGTGACGGTTATACAATTCGTGAAGTTTCACCAATCGACTGTATAAAAAACATTAACAATCCCGTTCTCTTTATTCATAGTAAAGATGACGACTATATTTTAGCTGATATGACAAAAGCGTTATATGAAGCGAAAGAAAATAATAAGCAGCTTTATATTGCAGAACACGGTGCACACGCTTGCTCTTATAACGAAAATAAAGAAGAGTACGAAGCAGCCGTCGATCAATTTTTAAACACATATGTGAAAGAAACAAAAAACAGGCTTGCATAAGCCTGTTTTTTATTGCGCTAAAACGTCTGTAACTTGTTCCATATTTTCAGAAATCCATTGCATTGCATCATCTAACGTTGGGAATTCTGTCGTTTGAAATGTTACTTCATCTTGAAGTAACCAAACATCCTTTGCCTCTTGCCCTACACCTGCAATGGACCAATGTAACAAACTATATGGATGATTATCATTCAAAAATGATGCCCACGTGCGCTCATTTGCAATGTTTCGTAATGTATGTAATTGTTTATCCATCTCTCGTCACCTTACTCTAGTCAGTTATGAAAACTATTATAACACTCTCTTCTTTCTCAAACAAAGTGCTCTTTTTTCCCCGCTATTTGCGGGCAGTAAAACTCCCACCTCAAAATTCGGCTGAAACAAAGACGTTAGGTGGGAGATTAACTGCCCCTAAAAGCCCGATTGGTTCAACTAATAATTAGTGGGGGATGCCTCCCCCACTAATTAAAGTTTCACTTTATATTGCCAAGCACTTCCCTTGATTATATGATGAAATTAAGCGTTTGGGAAGGAGGGATAACGTTGGCAAAAGTACAAATTAAAGTAAATGATAATGGCTCTTTTCGCGTTACAGGGGACGTGGAATTAGTCGACTCACAAGGGAATGTATTCCCAGCAAAACCGGCATTTTCTTTATGCCGTTGTGGTTTATCAAAAAATATGCCTTATTGCGACGCTTCGCATAAAGGTAAATTCGAGTCTGTTGTTAGAGCACCAGAGGCAGAATAATTTTACATGTGACATGCACATTTTTTTGTGCATGTTTTTTTCTTTTTAGTAACTCCGTTATATCCCTTCTCCTTACAACATTTCTAATACTTTTATTTCCATTCCAGCCCACATATATTTTCACACAATTCTTCACATTCGAATATTTTTTACTAGCCTTTTATTTTTTTTGTGCTATAATTTGAGCAAACAGCATCCTTCGGGGTCGGGTGAAATTCCCAACCGGCGGTGATGAAGTGAAAACTTCTAAGTCCGTGACCCGTTTTCAACTCGAAAACGGTGGATCTAGTGAAACTCTAGGGCCGACAGTATAGTCTGGATGGGAGAAGGATATGTTTCTAGTTTTTTATATAGTGAATACACTTTTATTTCAGTATGCATATTTTTAAAGATTCATTTTGATTCTTTATATATGTTTAATTTTCTATACTTATTTTTTATACTGAAATAAAAAGAGACAACTAGCGTTTAAAAATTCGATATTTTGCTGGGTTTTTTCTTTATGCAGAAATATCAATTATCGTTAGGTTTCTTTCCTATGCTTTCGTATTCAAACTATATTTCTAGAAATCACGTCTCCCAAACCCCAAGGATATTAAATCCTTGGGGTTTTTTGATTTTTTTAGGAGAGGTGAAGAAAATGACAGATCAAGAATATATGAGGATTGCCCTGCAGTTAGCAGAAGGGACATCAGGACAAACAAGTCCAAATCCTATGGTTGGTGCTGTTGTTGTAAAAGATGGAAACATCGTTGGTATGGGGGCTCATTTACGAGCTGGTGAAGAACACGCAGAAGTTCATGCCCTTCAAATGGCTGGTCAGAACGCCAAAGACGCTACCGTTTATGTAACACTGGAACCGTGTAGCCACTTTGGAAAAACACCACCTTGTTGTGAATTGCTCATCGAAAAAGGAGTTAAGCGTGTTGTAATTGCTACTCTCGATTGTAATCCGCTCGTTTCTGGTAACGGAAAAAGAAGATTAGAGGAAGCTAGAATTGAAGTAACTACCGGTGTTCTTGAAGCAGAAGCAGTTTTATTAAATCGCTACTTTTTTCACTACATGAAAACGAAACGCCCTTTTGTAACAATCAAAACAGCGATGAGCTTAGATGGAAAAACAGCAACTGTAACTGGTGAAAGTAAGTGGATTACAGGTGAAGAAGCACGTGCTGATGTTCACCAATATCGCCATACACATGATGCAATTCTTGTTGGAGTGAATACAGTTATAGCTGATAATCCTCATTTAACAACAAGAATTCTAAATGGGGGAAAACATCCTATTCGCGTTGTTTTAGATACCCATTTACGAACGCCACCATCTTCTCATGTTATAACAGATGGTTTAGCACCGACATGGATTATTGTCGGTAAGGATGTAAAGAAAGAGAAGATATCTTCTTATGAATCTAAAAATATAGCTATATTCCAAATGGAAACGAAGCATATAGAAATCGAGGACCTTCTTTCCTTTCTTGGAGAAAAACAAATTCTTTCTCTATTCGTTGAAGGTGGCCAATCGATTCATGCAAGTTTCTTAAAAACAAACAATTTTAATGAAATTGTAACCTATATAAGCCCGAAATTAATTGGTGGGAAAGATGCTCCTACTTTATTTGGAGGATATGGTTTTTCAAAATTACAAGATGCGCTTTCCTTGAAAATTCAAGAGATGAAACAAATTGGTGATGATATAAAAATCGTTGCGAATGCCCGAAACGAGGTGACGGAATGTTTACAGGAATTGTAGAAGAATTAGGAACGATAGCAAACATGCAACAAAGCGGAGAAGCGATGAAATTAACGATTCATGCAAAGAAAATTTTATCAGATGTTCACTTAGGTGATAGTATCGCGGTTAACGGTATTTGCTTAACTGTAACAAACTTTACAACTACTTCATTTACAGTTGATGCAATGCCTGAAACGATGCAGTCGACATCGCTTCGCATGCTTAAACCCCACTCTAAAGTAAATTTAGAGCGGGCAATGTCTGCAAACGGAAGATTCGGTGGACATTTCGTTTCAGGACATATTGATGGCATCGGAACGATTTTAACTAAAAAACAACATTACAATGCCGTCTATTATAAAATAGCAATTTCTGATGAATTGCTACACTATTGTTTGCATAAAGGGTCCATTGCTGTTGATGGAACGAGTTTAACGATATTTGATATAGACGAAGCTTCCATAACGATTTCACTCATCCCGCACACAGTAAGCGAATCTGTCATTGGAGAAAAAAATGCCGGAGATATCGTAAATATTGAGTGTGACATGATTGGTAAATATATCGAACGCTTTATTACTAAACCTGCAAAACGAGTAGGTTCAATGACCGAAAGTTTTTTACAAGAAAACGGATTTCTATAAGGGGGAAGCACAATGTTTCATCGTATTGAAGAAGCTCTAGAAGATTTAAAACAAGGTAAAGTCGTTATCGTATGTGATGATGAAAACCGAGAAAATGAAGGCGACTTTATTGCTTTAGCAGAGTACATTACATCAGAAACAATTAATTTTATGATTACACATGGCCGTGGTCTCGTTTGTGTACCGATTACGGAAGGGTACGCAGAACGTCTACAATTAGAACCAATGGTATCTCATAATACAGATTCACATCACACTGCGTTTACAGTGAGCATTGACCATGTTTCTACAACAACAGGAATTAGCGCTCACGAACGTGCAACTACGATACAAGAATTGTTAAACCCTGCATCAAAAGGCACTGATTTCAATCGGCCTGGACATATCTTTCCATTAATTGCGAAAGAAGGCGGTGTCCTGCGTCGTGCAGGTCATACAGAAGCTGCTGTTGATTTAGCAAAGCTATGCGGTGCCGAACCAGCTGGAGTTATTTGCGAGATTATAAATGAGGACGGCACGATGGCACGTGTACCTAATTTAATAGAATGCGCAAAACAATTTGATATAAAAATGATTACAATAGAAGATTTAATTGCTTATCGCCGCCATCATGAAACACTTGTGACGAGAGAAGTGGAAATTACATTACCTACAGATTTCGGTACTTTCCAAGCAATTGGCTATTCTAACTCATTAGATACGAAAGAACATATCGCACTTGTAAAAGGTGATATTTCAACAGGTGAACCGGTACTTGTACGTGTTCATTCTGAATGCTTAACAGGAGATGTATTCGGTTCATGCCGCTGTGATTGTGGACCACAACTCCATGCAGCACTTGCTCAAATTGAGCGTGAAGGAAAAGGCGTTCTTCTTTATATGAGACAAGAAGGACGAGGCATTGGGCTTCTTAATAAGCTTCGCGCTTATAAATTACAAGAAGAAGGATTCGATACTGTAGAAGCAAATGAAAAACTTGGCTTCCCTGCTGATCTTCGTGATTACGGTATCGGTGCTCAAATATTAAAAGATTTAGGTTTACAAAGTTTACGATTATTAACGAATAACCCAAGAAAAATTGCTGGCTTACAAGGTTATGATTTAGAAGTAGTCGAGCGTGTACCGTTGCAAATGCCGGCAAAAGAAGAAAATAAATCGTATTTACAAACGAAAGTAAACAAATTAGGACACTTACTAAACTTATAATTAAAGGAGAGATTTATTATGGTATTCGAAGGTCATTTAGTTGGTACAGGATTAAAAGTTGGAGTTGTTGTTGGACGTTTTAATGAATTTATTACAAGTAAGTTACTTGGCGGCGCTTTAGACGGATTAAAGCGTCACGGTGTAGAAGAAAATGATATTGATGTTGCTTGGGTTCCTGGTGCATTTGAAATTCCTTTAATCGCTAAAAAGATGGCGAGTAGCGGAAAGTATGATGCTGTTATTACATTAGGTACTGTAATCCGAGGTGCTACAACTCACTACGATTACGTTTGTAATGAAGTAGCAAAAGGTGTTGCGTCTTTATCACTACAAATGGACATCCCAGTTATTTTCGGCGTATTAACGACAGAAACAATTGAACAAGCGATTGAACGCGCAGGTACGAAAGCTGGTAATAAAGGATATGAATCAGCTGTTGCTGCAATTGAAATGGCTCACTTATCAAAACAATGGGCATAAAAAGAGGCTGCGGCCTCTTTTTATTTTTCCACCTTTTTTTGTACATCTTTTATTAATTCATTCATCGTTTTTCCTTCTGTTTTTATATGAAGAGCTTGTGCTGTTCTCCATACATTCTCTCTTTTTTTCGCTTCTTCTATGATAGTAATTTCTTTTCTAACTTCCTTTAAATCTTTTCCTTCCGTTTTCAATCCAAAATGTTCAGCTTTCGTTCGAAAGTGTTGTTCGATTCTTTGTTGCATCTCTTTTTGTTCAGGATTTTCAGCAGCCTTAACTGGATCAGAACTTATTGCTTTTATTAAAATTAAACAAGTCATAATCGCTAATATGTATTTGTACATGTAAAATCCTCCAACCCAATATAAATTACATATTTACTATGTACAACTAGGGCTTGGAAAATTCGTCCACAAAAATTCTTTTTTTCGTTCAAAAACCAATAGTATCAAGCGTTCACAACTATTTATTACATTTTATTTACAAAAAAAAGCAAACCCTTTTACAAGTTTGCTTTTTCATCTATCTTATAATGCACATTCTTCAATCTCAAATCCTAAATCTGCAATCATACCCCAGTCCGCAGTTGGCTCTTGTCCAGCTGTCGTTAAGTAGTCCCCGACAAAAATAGAATTTGCTGCAAATAGACCGATTGGCTGTACAGAGCGTAAATTGATTTCACGTCCTCCTGAAATACGAATTTCTTTTGTTGGGTTTACAAAACGCATCATTGCCAGTACTTTTAAACATTCTACTGGCGTTAACTCTTTTTGCCCTTCAAGAGGTGTCCCCTTTACAGCAACAAGGAAATTACAAGGGATAGAGTCTGCATCTATACGTTGTAATTCAAATGCAATTTCAGCACGCTCTTCAATTGTTTCTCCCATGCCAAAAATCGCTCCAGAGCATGGTGAAATACCAGCTTGTTTCGCTTTTTGAACTGTATCAACACGATCATCATACGTATGAGTTGAACAAATACTATCGTAATTATTTGCATGTGTATTTAAGTTGTGGTTATAACGATGCACGCCAGCTTCCGCTAAACGTCCTGCTTGATCTTCATTTAAGAAACCTAAACAACAACAAATCTTCAAATCTGTCGTTTCACGAATTTCCTTAACTGCTCCAATTACGTGATTTACCTCTTTATCCGTCGGACGACGACCAGACGCTACAATACAATATGTACCTGCTTTACGGCGTATTGCTTCATGTGCCCCTTCTACAATCTTCTCCTGCGTTAACCATGCATATTTATCAATCGGTGCTTCTGAAATAATAGACTGTGAGCAATATCCACAATCTTCAGGACATAATCCAGATTTCGTATTAATAATCATATTCAATTTTACTTTCTTACCAAAGTGATGATGGCGAATGATGTAAGCTGCATTCATAATTTCTAAAACTTCTGTATCATCAGCTTCTAATATCGCTATTGCATCTTCTTTCGTAATCATCTTCTCTTCCACTACATCGTATGCAAGCTTTTTCCAATCCCTTTTTGTTTGTACTTGTTTCATTTCATCTCTTCCCCTCTTTTGTTATATGCATAAATAAAGCATGATACGTTGCCATTATCCCTTCATTTCCCGTGAAGTCCCTTTCGTATATGCGTAGCATCGCACGAAAGAGTGAGGGACTTTGACAATATGATCCTTCATTGCTATTAGTTGCTCCTACTTTTCGAATAGAATGCAGAAACTCCTTAACTTCTGTAAAACTCTCTATGTAACATGTTTCAGAAACATGCACATCTCCTGTTTCTATCTTGCATATATGAAGCAACTGATCTTTCGAATAAAAACGTTGACCAATCGCTGTTTCATTTTTTATATTTTTTTCTTCTTTCGCACGTTGGAACGAGGCATGCAATTCTTGAAATGTTTCATGTCCAAACGTTGAAAAGAGTAATATCCCATCTATAGACAAATGATGAAATAAATTTCTTAACACTTGTTGTAAATTATTTAACCATTGAAATGTAGCATTTGAAATAATGACATCATATGATTCTTCTAATCGTAATTGCTCAATATCTTCACAGTGAAACGTTACATTTTTTACATTTTGTCTAGTTTGCGCAATCGCAATCATACTTTCAGCAAAATCAACTGCTGTAATATGTGCTTTCGGAAATAACTTTGATAATTGCTCTGTTACATACCCCGTCCCGCACCCCAATTCTAAAATACGTATTGATGCCGTTTCACTATATCGTTCCTTTAAGATTGAAAGTAATGAACGTGCCATCTTTTTTTGTACATTTGCATATCGATCGTAAGATACGGCTGCCCCATTAAACCGTTTTTGTAGTAACGTTTTGTTGATCATGTCGTATCCCCTCTACAAATTGAATTATCTCATTTGCACAATATTCAAAATTCGTTACACATAATGCATGCCCTGCTTCACTTACTACTTTCAGCTCGCTGCTGCTATTCTCCGTCATACTACGTGCCGCAGACAATGGGCATATTACATCCTGTTCTCCGTGAATAAGTAGTATAGGTACTTTAATTTCTTTTAGTTCTTCTCTCATATCTGTTTCTATTAAATAATCCAAACCTAGTTGTAAAGACTGAATAGAATCACCTTTAAAACGGTCTACAATGTCTTCAAAGTTTTTATTCCCTTTTAGCTCATCTTTCGTAAACATATTTTCATAAAACCGCTTGAGCGTATCTTCTTTCCTTCTCAACAAATTCCTTTTCAGCCGTTCTACATGCAAGGCATTCCATCCGTTACTGTAATCGCTCGTATTTGTAAATTTAGCAGTACCACCAATTAATACGATGCCTTTTGCCTTAATCTTTTTATAAGCTTCAACTGCTGCTAACGCTCCTAGTGACCAACCAACTAAAATTACGTTGTCGTTATGCGCTACATCTATAATTCGTTCCACAAATTCACTTCGTTCGTTCATATTACGCCAATCTATGCATTGAACAGGATATCCTTTAAAATACGGAAGTACTAAATCCCAAATATTCTCTTCCATTCCCCATCCGGGGATAAAAATAATCTTTAGATCGTTCATACGAAAAGCTCCTCTTCTTTCGCAATGTGGATAATTCGGTCAATAGCCCATTTTAAATCAGCTATTGTATGTTGCGATGTAACTGCAAAGCGAATTCGAGAACTATGAACCGGCACAGTTGGCGGACGAATTGCAATGGCCGCAATCCCTGCTTCTTGTAACCTTTCACTAAACCGTAAAGCATGTTCATTCGAACCGACTACAATCGGTACAATATGAGTTGAACTATTCCCAATATCAAAACCAGCATCCCTTAATTTAGTTCTGAAGTATTCTCCATTTGCTATAAGGTTCTCTCTTCTTTCGTTATCTTCTTTTACAATTTCAATTGCTTTTTGCACCGCCCCTAACGTACTTGGTGGTAAAGCTGTAGTAAAAATAAAGCTTCTCATCATATTTTGTAAATACTCTATATAAATTTCATCACCTGTCAAATACGCACCATAACACCCTAAAGCCTTGCTAAACGTCCCCATATGTATATCAATTTTTTGAGCAAGATTTTTTTCTATGTGAGATAATCCAGCTCCGCCGATTCCATATATTCCACTCGCATGTGCTTCATCGACTATAATGATTGCTCCGTATTTCTCTTTCAGTTGTACTAAATCTCTCAAATACGCAGTATCACCATCCATACTAAAAACGGTATCTGTTACGATTAATTTCCTCTTTTCAGGCGAAGCCATTTTCAAAAGCTTCTCTAAATGATCCAAATCATTATGACGATACCTTTTATGCTCTGCCCCGCTTAATATGATTCCATCAACAATACTTGCGTGATTTAACTTATCACTAAAAACAATATCTTGCCGAGAGGCTAAAGAAGATATGGCACCTATATTTGCCGTATACCCACTATTTACAATTAAAGCTCTTTCAGTACCTTTCCAGTCACATATGCTTCTCTCAACCTCTTCATATAATGGATGATTTCCTACAACGAGACGAGAGGCAGTCGCTCCAGTTCCATATCTTTTTGTACAGGCAATAGCAGCTTCTTTTAACCTTTCATCTCCAGCTAACCCTAAATAATTATTTGACGCTAAATTTAACATCCTTTTTTTATCTCGAATAAGCCAAGTCTCTTCTGCCTGCTCTGTTACATATAAATTTCGATACTGCCCTTGCTCATGTAATTGTTGTAATTTAGATTGAAGGTGCGCCCGCCACGTTTGATTCATTTTGGATAAACTCCTCTAATTTTGAAATCATAATATGTTCTTTTGCAGATTCCAATACTTCTTCTTTCGTAAACTCACCTTCAAAGAATGGTAATAATCCTAAAACTGGTACCCCGCTCAACTCTTCAATCATCTCTTTATTTTCTTGCACTCTTTCCATTTCACATTCTTTGCAACCTGATAAAATGACACCCGCTACGGTTAGGCCATGCGCCTTTGCGTAAGCAATCGTTAACACTGTATGATTTACTGTTCCTAACGTAGGACGAGCTACTACAATAAGAGGCAACTGTAATTCTTTTGCAAAATCAATTACTAAAGCATCTTCTGTATATGGGACAGCAAGCCCACCTGCTCCTTCTACAAATAAGCTATTAAACTCTTTTAATAGTTCATTATAGTAATCAGTAATTTCTTTTAACTTTACTACTCTTCCAGCTCTTTTCATGGCAAGTCTCGGAGCAAGTGGTTCTTCAATAGAATAAGGGCAAATTTCATTTTCTTGTGTCGGTACACCTGATAATACTTTTAACCTTGCCGCATCTCCCTCAGGGTTTGATGCAACATGCCCACTTTGCAACGGTTTATATACCCCTACGTTATATCCTAATTCTCTAAATACACCTGCTATAGCACCTGCAACTACTGTTTTTCCAACTTCAGTATCAGTTGCTGTTATGAAAAAACCACTCATTATTCTCCCTCCGTAACATCCGAGATTGCCTTATATAAGATGCGTAACATATCATCAATCTCTTCAAAAGTAGAAGCAAGTGGCGGCATAAATACAATCGTGTTACCTAGCGGTCGTAAAATCATACCCAGCTCTCTTGAGCGTTTACATACTTGAACACCGACTCTTTCTTTCCAGTCAAAAGCTTCTTTCGTTTCCTTATTCTTCACAAGCTCGATACCAACCATTAATCCGCACTGACGAATATCACCTACATGTTTATACGCAAAGAGCTTTTCTAATTGTGCTGCCACATAATCCGTTTTACGTGCCACTTCTTCTATTAAATTTGTTTTTTCATATAGTTCTAGATTCGCGATTGCTACGGCACACCCTAACGGATTGCCTGTGTAGCTATGTCCATGGAAAAATGTTTTTTGTTCTTCATATTCTCCTAAGAAGGCATTATATATTTCATCTGTCGTTACCGTAACTGCAATTGGTAAATATCCACCTGTTAAACCTTTACCAGCAGTTAAAATGTCTGGCGTCACATTTTCATGTTCACACGCAAACATTTTCCCTGTACGCCCAAATCCAGTCGCTACCTCATCTGTAATAAATAATACATTGTACTTTGTACATAAATCGCGCAGTCCTTTTAAATATCCTTTTGGCATTGTAATCATTCCGCCAGCACCTTGCATTAATGGCTCTACAATGATGGCAGCTACTTCTTCATGCTTTTCTTTCAACAATTCTTCCATTTCTTCTAAATGGCTTTTTACAATTTCCTCCTTATTATTTCCGTAAGGAGAACGATATGTATATGGATACGGCATTTTAATCGCATCAAATAAGAGCGAACTATACACTTGGTGAAACAAGTCTATTGCCCCTACTGAAACAGCTCCAATTGTATCACCGTGATATGCTTCTTTTAATGTAACGAATCTTTGTTTTTTTGGTTTCCCTTTATGCTGCCAATATTGGAAAGCCATCTTAATTGCAATTTCAACAGCGGTAGAACCTGAATCAGAATAGAATACCTTCTTCAATCCATCTGGTACAACCTCAATAATTTTTTCTGCTAATAAAATAGATGGAACGTTAGCAAGTCCTAACATAGTAGAATGAGCAATTTTATTTAATTGCTCACGAATTGCTTCATCTAATTCCGGTACTTGATGTCCGTGAACATTTAACCATATAGATGAAACACCATCCCAATATTCATTACCATTTACATCGTATAGCTTTCTTCCCTCTCCACGTTCAATAATGACAGGATCTTCTTCTAAATAATCTTTCATTTGTGTAAATGGGTGCCATACGTAAGCTTTATTTTTCTCTGCTAATTCTTCATATGTATAAGATGATTTTTCAATCGTTCTACTATTTATTGTCACAACTGTCACTCCTAATGTTAACTTGTTTATAAATATAGTTAACATTAAATCCGAATGACTGTCAATTATTTTAAAATCAAATAGTTCTTAAAAAAGAACAACTTATCATACGATAAGTTGTTCTACTTTCCATGCTGTATCTTTCCAATTTCTAAAATAATTTCTTCATCTTTTTTTCCCTCTGTATCAATTCCAAGTTGTTTAGCGTGCTCAATTAATAAATCATGACGCTTCTCAAACCTAGCGGTATTTACTTCTTTCGTAACCTCTTCTTTTGTTTTCCCCTCAGTAGAAACTCCTAGTTTCTCTGCTGCTTTTTCCATTGATTTCTTCTCTTCTATTTCTTTTACTTTCTTCACTTCTGACTGTTGTATTTGTTTTTGTTTCAACTGCTCTGATTCAGCCGCAAAAGCTGTGTAAATTCCAGCACTTCCGCCAACGACTAGTAAGGTGGTAAAAAGAATTATTTTTTTCTTCACTCTTTCCTCCCCTTTCAAATTCATTATAACGTACAAAATTAGAGCTTTAAAACAATTCTCCTTTATTTCCCTAAAAAAACATTTAATATTTTTATTGACATTTAAGATGAAAATGTGATAAAAATTTAACTAACATCATATGAATCGGCGATGATAGGATTTAGTAGTATTTCGATTTCTGATTTCAGAGAGCTGGTGGTCGGTGCGAACCAGTACAGAGCGAATTATGAATTACCCCCTGGAGCTTCTTTTACGAAACGTGAGGAGTAGTGAAAGACGGTTATAGACCGTTATGTCTAAAGAGTGGTGAAACGACACTGTTTCACAATTTAGGGTGGTACCGCGAATTTTTCGTCCCTGCATATATTGCAGGGGCGTTTTTTATTTTATAAGCGCATATCATATGACCCTTTATTTTGTGATACATTCATTTCACAAGCTAGGGTGGTACCGCGATTTCTTCGTCCCTGCATAATTATATGCAGGGACGTTTTTTTATCCAATCATTTCCGCATCATATAGAAGAACCAACAATTACCGGTAATTTGTCAAAAAATTCTAAAATTTAGAAGGAAATATACAATATTGGCGAATTTTATATAAAAAAGAGCTATTTCACATTACTTAGGAGGGGAAAACAATGGTTTCAAAAATTGAGTCTGTTCTTTTAACAACTTTTATCTTTTTCTGTATTGGTTTTAGTGTTATTCAATTAGAAGTTTCACCACACATCCCAATTTTATTTGGTATCGTTCTTTTATTAGCATTTGGATTCCTGAAGAGAATCTCTTGGTCTACTATGGAGAAAGGGATGATCAGTAGTATTTCAGCTGGTATTCCATCTATATTTATTTTCTTACTTGTAGGCGTATTAATTAGCGTTTGGATCGCAGCTGGAACTATTCCAACTTTAATGGTATATGGCTTCCAACTTGTATCTCCAAAAATTTTCGTTCCAACTGTTTTTGTTGTTTGTGCAATTGTTGGAACGAGTATCGGTAGTGCATTTACAACTGCTGCAACTGTAGGACTTGCCTTTATGGGAATGGGTACTGCCCTTGGATACGATCCAGCTCTTATTGCTGGTGCAATTATTTCTGGTGCATTCTTCGGAGATAAAATGTCTCCTTTATCTGATACAACAAACTTAGCGCCTGCTGTAACGGGTGTAGATTTATTTGAACATATTCGTAACATGCTTTGGACAACAGTACCAGCTTTCATTATTGCTTTTATCGCATTTTTCATTTTAGGAAGCGGATCTGGTGGAAACGTTGATTTCTCAGCATTTATTAACACACTAGAAAAAAATGCAACGATTTCTATCGTTACGCTGATTCCCATTTTATTACTGTTCCTATTCGCATTTAAAAAGGTACCCGCAGTTCCAACATTACTTGCAGGAATTGTGGTAGGGATTATTATTCTCTTTATTTTTAAACCTAGCACTTCTTTAGCGGATTTAATGAAAATTATGCAAGACGGATACGTTTCTAAAACTGGTATTAAAGATATTGATAGCTTATTATCTCGCGGTGGTCTGCAAAGTATGATGATGTCAATCGCTCTTATTTTCCTAGCTCTGTGTATGGGAGGATTATTACAAGGAATGGGCATTATAGCGCAGCTGATGAATATTATCTCTAGCTTCGTAAAAAATAGCACACGCTTAATTATTTCTACTGCTTCAACTGCAATTGGTGTAAACTTCTTACTCGGTGAGCAGTACTTATCCATCGTTTTAACAGGACAAGCATTTGCTAATAAATACGATGAAGTCGGTTTAGAGCGTCGTAATTTATCACGAGTATTAGAAGATGCTGGTACAGTAATTAATCCACTCGTACCATGGGGTGTCAGTGGCGTATTCTTAACAAACGTTCTTAGCGTTCCAACATTCGATTACCTGCCATACGCAATCTTCTGTTTAGCTTGTCCAGTCGTAACCATTATCGTCGGCTTTACTGGATTCGGTCTTTCATGGAAAAAAGAAAAAGCAGTACCAGTTTCATAATATAACAAAAAGGATTACCAAATCGGTAATCCTTTTTATATTTCTCGACTATCTATTCGCTTTCTTTCTTCTAAATAACATAAGTAATCCCGCTCCAACAAACGCAAGACCAGCTCCAATTGTAGAAGCAATACTTGCACCTGTTTTCGGTAAATCACGTTCATCTTTTTCAGCTTCTTTATTTTCACTTACAGTTGTTGTTTCTTTTGTATTTTGATCATCTGTTGTAGTTTGTCCAGATCCGGTATTATTTCCATCTTGCTTTGGTTCATTACCATTATTACCTTCTTCTGTTGGTGGTGTTGGGTTTTCTCCATCACCTTTTGGTGGTGTTGTTGGGTTTTCTCCATCACCTTTTGGTGGTATTGTTGGGTTTTCTCCACCAGTTTCTTTATCATCATTCTTCTTCGTTATATCAATTGCATATTTAGCAAATTCATTTTCAGATGGTCCAACATATGATATGTTCCCATCTTTCTTTATATACTTTTGTGCATTTGGTGAAGAATCAAATGTTGTATTTAATTCATCTGCAACAATCGGTTTAAACGTCCAATTTTGATCAGCTGCTGGATCAATATTTTTTATTTTTTGCATATACTTCACAATGATTTGACGTGTTTCATCTTGTGATTGGTATACAACTTCCCCTTCACTTACACCTGGGAACGTTTGACTACTTCCACGATAGTTATTTGTAGCGACGATGAACTTTTGATCATCAGCTACTGGCTTACCTTCATATGTCATATTTACAATACGATTCGTATTTGCATTTACAATTTTTCCATCTTTATCGTATTTCGCCGGTTGTGTTACATCAATTTCGTATTTTAAGCCATCTAAAATATCAAAGTTATATGTAGGATAGCCTATATTTACTAACGGTTGTTCTTCTGTTTTCTTTTCTGGATAAATTTGATTAAACTGACCTGCAGACATTTCAAGCCATTCTTTCACTTGTGCCCCATTTACTTTTACAGCATATAACGTATTTGGATATACGTATAAATCTGCAACGTTTTTAATCGCTAACGTTCCAGCTGGAATATCCGTATAATATGTAGCACCGTTTCGGCCACCTGCTTTAAATGGTGCGCCTGCAGATAAAACCGGAATATCTTTAATCTTTTCGTACTCTGGTTTTTTAAGTTCTTGTTCTACATACCATTTTTGTGCATTTGTCACAATTTGTACGGAAGGATCATCTTGTACTAATGAAAAATAACTATTAATTGGTGCTTTCGTTTCACCTACAGGTGTATTTACATAGTCGATTGTCGCTTGATGCTCATCTTTAATTTCATTAACTAATTTTTGATCAGATTCTACTAATGGGGTACCTTTACTATTAGCAATCGGGCGAAGTTGTGGCTTAGATTGATCTTTTTGTACTTCCCATGTTCCGTTTACTTTTTTCAATTGCATATCAATAATACCTAAGTTACTACCAAAAACACCAGGCATTACAACTGGAACACCATTAAATACATCCTCCACTTCAGTATGTGAATGTCCCATTAATACTGCATCTACGCCAGGAACTTGTGTTGCTAAATGATATGATGCATTTTCCATTTTATTCACTTCTTTATATTCGCTCTTATCGACGCCTGAATGAGCCAATGCAACGATAATATCCGCACCCTCATTTTGCATTTTTTTCACCATTATTCTTGCTGTTGCGACGATGTCTTTCGCTTTTACTTTTCCTTCTAAGTTCGCTTTATCCCAGTTCATGATTTGTGGTGGAACAAATCCCATTACACCAATTTTCACTATTTGTTTTTGGCCTGCTTCATCCACTACTTCTTTCTTTAAAATATGATATGGTTTAAAATAATTTTCATCGTTCTCTTCCTTATCATCATGGTCAACTTTATATACATTCGAGTTAATAACCGGGAAATCCGTTTTTTCAATCACTTTGTTTAAATAATCTAAACCGTAGTTAAATTCATGATTCCCAAGAGAGATGACGTCATACTTCATTAAATTCATTACACGATATAATGGATGTGTATAACTAGGATCCACACGATTCTTCGGATCTTTTATTTTATTCGCTACGTAATCCCCAAGCGGTGTCCCTTGTAATGCATCCCCATCATCAAATAGGACAGAGTTTTTCACTTCTTCACGTGCTTTATTAACGAGTGTTGCCGTTTGTACAAGTCCTACTTTATTATCTGTTTTCGTTTGATAATAATCGTAATTCATTAAGTTAACGTGAATATCTGATGTTTCTAGAATTCGTAAGTTAACTGTACTCTCCCCAGTGTTCTCATCTGCATGAGCTGTTGCTGGCATTACTTGCGGCGCTATAACACCAATCGCAAGAGTTGCTCCAGCTAGCATTTTTTTTGACTTTTTCACAAAAAATCCCCCTTATACAATTACCAAAAATAATGAAATGAATCCCTATCTGTCTCTAACCACATACCTTTTTTCTTCTATTAGAGACACAATTTTCATTTCACCCTGCGCTAACGAGTAGTCCCCTTAAACGCCCGATTGATGAAGACCATTAATTAATCGGAAATAAAGCTCCCACTAATTAAAGTTTCACCTTATCTGACATTATCATATATAAAGTTCTTTCCTATCGTCAATATTTTTTGACAAACTTCAACAAATTTTCTGTAAAGTTATTATAAACTTTTCATAAACATATAATATGCCCTTACATTGCTAATACTGCTGAATATGATACAATTACCAATTACAAGGAGGATGAATTTATGAAAAAAGTCATCTTAACAATTGTTTGTCTCCTCCTTCTGATCATTTCTTATTCTTATTTTGAAAAGAACGACGAGACAAAACAAAATGAATCTGAAGAAAAAACAGAAAAAACATCTGCCCCAAATTGGATTGATAAGCAAACAAACGAATCTTTTTATCATCTTGTATTAGGTGATTCACTCGCTAAAGGATATGGATCGACACAAGGTGGATTTGCTGAATTAGCTTCTAAGCAAATAGAAGCACAAATTCATAAACCAATTACAGTAGAAAACCTTGGGGTAAACGGTCTTACAACAGATCGTCTCGCTAAAAAAGTTCAATCAGAAGATGTAAAGGAAAAAATTAGAGCAGCAAATATAATTACAATTAATATTGGAGGAAATAATTTATTTCGTTTAAATCGTGATGTTGGTGTTATAGATGGTATAAAAATGTTAAATAAAGAAAAAGCCCATTTTGAAGCGGATATAAAAAGTATTGTAAAGACAGTTCGAGATCAAAATCCGGATGCTTTACTCATTCTCTCAGAACTCTATAACCCGTTACAACTCGATGACTCCATCGCAAGTTATGCAGATATGTTTTTAGATGGCTGGAATGAATCTGTTTATTCCATTTCCAAAGCAAATCAACCATCTATCGTTTTACCAATTCGTAAATTAATATCGAATGATAAAAAAGAGTTATTATTTGACCAAGTACACCCAAATGATAACGGCTATGCGATTATTGCCAATACATTTACAAAGCAAGTGTTATCCTACAAATATTAAAGCGACCATGAAACAATTCTATTTTTATAACATGTCTTTTTTGTTACAATGATAGTGGAAGGGGGCCTTTATATGGAATCACGCGAGTGGGAACGTATTGTTGATCATCTTCTTTCGCTAGTGCCTCTTTTTTATCGCAAATTTATGCTTCCTGGAGAATTTTCTTCTCAAAGACATATGCCGCCATCACATACACAAGTATTACTGCTTTTGCATGAAAACGGCACATTAGCAGTTTCCGAAATCGGCAAGCGGCTAGCGATTTCACGGCCTAACATGACACCTCTATTAAACAAACTTATTCAAGAAGAACTAATAGAGCGTCATTATAGCGAAAAAGATCGACGGGTCATTTTAATTTCCCTAACAGCTGAAGGGAAATTATTAGTAAATCAGTATCAGCAATTCATTTTAGACAAACTAAAAGAAAATTTCCAAACATTATCTGAGGAAGAGCGCGAAAAGCTCATTCATTCTCTTCAAACCATTCAAAATTTAATTTTGAAAACAAACGTATAAAGCTGCTTCTAAATAGAAGCAGCTTTATGATTCGTAATAGTTACCATAGTACACATTGGAATATGGCCATGTTGTTAAATATGGTTTTTTTTCCTGTGTAGGCTGTTGTTGTGGTATTTGTGGTATTTGTGGTATTTGTGATAATTGCTGTAATTGTTGTTGCCGATATAATTCGTATTGTCTACTCGTATCATAAACCGGATAATAATTTACATATGGATATACTTGAGGTACGTAATAATAATACATTATCCTCTCCTCCTTTTTCTTAAACATATTCAAAGGAGAAAATGGATGTGACATTGTTTATAATTGTACAAGTGGTTCTCTCACTCGTTTCTTCCTTTTCTTCAAGCGTAACTTACGGTTCTTTTCGTATAAATAATGCACAACGAAATACGAAATGAGACCAAACACAACTCCTAAAATCGTCATTCCAATTAATACATACACTTCACTTTGTAATAAGCTCTTTAATATCGTAAAAATGTGACTTGAAAACAAGTCTGATATCTTAAATGGTTCATGATGAATTTTCTGTACATGAAATGGATAAATCATTTTTCCTAGCGCATACGCAAGCGGAAATAAAAATACTGGGAGAAACGATATTTTCCCAATAATATTGCCAATAACTGCCGCAGGAAAAGATCCCTTTGCTAACCTGACGATTGGATAAAATATTACATATACGAGCGATGCCGTATAAATGACTAACATTTCTAAGCCGAATCCTATAGCAAACCCTAACGATACTTTCTTTGCGCCTTCTGGCGATCGAAGCAACTTATAATATTGAAACTTTAATATTCTCCACATCCGCTGAAAAAACGAATATGTTTTCTTAGTTGTTTTCACCCTCATCATCTCTTTAACTATATTTTTATATGTAGTATGTCCTTACACACTCTGAAAAACAAATTTAGTTTTCTCTTTTATTATAAATGATATCGAAATGGTTAACCAAATATACATCCGACATTTTAATATAAAAAAACCTCCCTTTTAGGAAGGCTCTTCTACATTTTTAAATAAACTCACTAATAACGCTTTTTGAGCATGCAATCGATTACCAGCTTGCTCAAAGACGATAGAATGTGGTCCATCTATAATTTCTCCTGTTACTTCTTCTTCACGATGGGCAGGTAAACAGTGTAAGAAACGATATGTTTGCTTCGCATGCTTAACAAGTTCGTTATTGATTTGGTATGGCTGAAATAAAGTATATTTCTCTTCTTCGCCCTCTTGCCCCATGCTCATCCAAACGTCAGTATAAATGAAATCTGCTTCATTCACCGCTAATTCAGGATCATGCAAAACTTCAATTTCAGCTCCTGTTTCCTTGGCAATCGCTAACGCTTTTTTTACAATCTCTTCATTCGGTTCATATCCTACAGGCGTTGCAACAGTCATATGCATTCCGACTTTTGCACTCGCTAGCAACAATGAATGACATACATTATTTCCGTCACCTACGTAAGCCAATTTTATTCCTTTAAATGTATTTGTTTCTTCATATATCGTCATGAGGTCTGCCAATGCTTGACAAGGATGATGATCATCCGTTAAACCGTTAATAACAGGAATACTCGATTCTTTTGCAAGCTCTTCTACATCCGCGTGTGAGAATGTACGTATCATGATCCCGTCAATATACTGCGATAATACTTTCGCAGTATCTGAAACGCTTTCTCCTCTTCCCATTTGCATCTCTTTCCCACTTAAAAACATACCATGTCCCCCGAGTTGTACCATTCCCGCTTCAAAAGATACACGAGTACGAGTTGAATGCTTATCAAAAATAAGCCCTAATATTTTGCCTTGTAATAAAGGCTCTTGCTTATTCTTTTTTAAATATATAGCGAACTCAATTAACGAAATAATTTCTTCTTTCGTTAATTCTTCTAATGTTAAAAGATCTTTCGTATTTAATTTCGGTACTTGTACAGTTGACATGAAACTTCCCCCTTATATGATTGATACGTTTTTTGTACAAACTACTTTTTTTATTATATATACTGCCTGTTCTAACTCTTCATTCGTAACAATGAGTGGCGGTAATAGTCTTATAACATTAGGCCCTGCTTGTAATACGAGAAGTCCTTCGTTTTCTAGTTGTTCTATAAAATTTGCAACTTCATGCTTACACTCAATCCCAATCATAAGCCCCTTACCACGTATATTTTGAATACATTCGACATGTTGTAATTCCTCTTGCAACTTCTCTAATACGTACTCGCCTTTTTCTTGTACTTCTTTTAAAAACGATGGTCTTTTACTTACTTGCAATACTTCTTTCGCTGCAGCCATCGCGATGTAATTCCCGCCAAAAGTTGAACCGTGCGATCCTGCAGTAAACGACGTTCCGAGCTCTTTCCGGCCAATCATCGCTCCGACAGGAACCCCATTCCCAAGTGCCTTTGCCACGGTAACGATATCAGGATCTATTCCCACTTGTTCATAAGCGAATAGTGTTCCAGTTCTTCCTATCCCTGTTTGAACTTCGTCTATAATAAATAAGGAACCGAACTTATTACATAATGTTTCAATCTCTTTCAAAAAAGGTAGATCAGCAGGTATTACTCCTCCCTCTCCTTGAACAACTTCTACCATTACCGCCGCAACTTCTTCATTCATTACTTCCTCTAATGCTTTAATATCGTTAAAAGGGATATGTAAAAAAGATGGAAGTAATGGACCAAATCCTTCTTTTACCTTATCTTGGCCCGTTGCACTCATCGTTCCAAATGTTCTACCGTGAAAAGACTGCTGGCATGTTACGACGAGAGATTTTCCAGTATGCTTACGTGCTAACTTTAAAGCCGCTTCATTTGCCTCTGCCCCACTATTACAGAAAAACACATAATCTAATGCTCTATTTTCTGTTAATAATGACGCAACTTCTTCTTGCAAGCTGTTTGTAAACAGGTTAGATATATGCCATATATCATCAAGTTGCTCTTGTACACCTTTGAGAACAGTAGGGTGACAATGTCCTAAATTACATACGCCAATTCCTGATGTGAAATCTAAATATTCCTTACCGTTATTATCAATAACTTTCGTTCCAGTTCCATTTACAAACTCAATAGTTCTTCTGCCATACGTTTGAAAAAGATGACTCGTCATGCAATACTCACACCTTTCGTTACCGTCGTTCCAATACACTCTCCCGTAACCTCAGTAAAATCTTTTGTACCATTCACAATACTTATCTTTTGCACTCCCATTTTCAATGAAACTAGCGCCGCCTGTACTTTCGGAATCATCCCGCCTGTAATAACTCCTTTTTCTATAAGAGTTGTAATTTCAGATTCATCCGTTTCCTTTACCAAATTCCCTTCATGTAATATTCCATCTACATCCGTAATAAAAACAAGCTCTTTTGCCCCTAACGCGGCCGCAATCCCAGCCGCAGCATTGTCCGCATTTATGTTATAAATTTCATTACCATTTACCCCGATTGGAGCAATAACAGGAATATACTCCATATTTATTAATCCTTTTAATAAGGCTGTTTCTACATAACTTACTTCCCCCACATATCCTATCTCTTCGCTGACAGGTTGAACTTGAAGTAAATTGCCGTCACACCCTGAACAACCTACAGCAAGTAAATTATGCTTTTGTAAATTCATTACGAGTTTTTTATTCGTACTTCCGCATAGCACCATTTGAACAACATCCATAACTTCTTTTGGTGTTACGCGTAATCCATCTCTTTTTTCTACGTTGATGTTACAATCTTTTAATTTGGCATCAATTTCTGGCCCACCACCATGGACAATCACTACTTTATACTTCTGCTGTAATTTCTTTATACAATCAAAAAACACACCATTTAATTGATTCAACATACTACCGCCGCATTTCACTACAATATAATCGCTCATCTTCCCTCTCCTTATGTACGATAACAAGCGTTTATTTTCACATACTCATAGCTTAAGTCACAGCCCCAAGCTGATCCTGTCTCTTCACCTAAATGTAAATACACATTAATGACTATTTCATCTTCTTGTAATCTCTCTTTCATTTCTTCTTCAGAAAATGTTTGAGGCTCACTATTTTTTAATACCGATATAGATTGAAGAGTAATGTCAATTGTATTCGGATTAATAGCTACTTCACTTTGTCCAATACTGCTAATAATTCGCCCCCAGTTTGGGTCTTCACCATGTATTGCTGTTTTCACAAGACTCGAACCGACTATTTGCTTTGCAATTTTTTTTGCCTCTTCATTCGTTTGAGCTCCTAGCACATTTACTTCTATTAACTTCGTAGCGCCTTCACCATCTTGCGCAATTTTTTTCGCTAAATCTTCACATACCTTCTGTAAAGTACCTACGAAAGTTTCCCAATCTGTATGTTCCATATTTATCGGCCTTGTTTCTGATAATCCACTTGCCATAACGATGACCATATCATTCGTAGAAGTATCTCCATCTACCGTGATTTGATTAAATGTATGATTCGTTATTTGTGATAACGCTGTTTGCAATACGTCATGCTCTATATGAGCATCTGTCGTAATAAAACTAAGCATCGTTGCCATATTCGGATGAATCATCCCTGAACCTTTTGCAACACCCGCAATCGCCACTTTCTTCCCATCAATAATCATTTCATAGCAAGTTTCTTTCGTTATAAGATCCGTCGTTAAAATTGCTTCCGAAAAAGAATATGCTTCACTTTCTTCCTTCGTCGGTATAAGAGTTGCAACTCCCTTTCGGATTATATCCATCGGCAGTGGAACACCAATTACACCTGTTGAAGCTACTGCAACGTAATTTTCTTTCATCCCAAAATGTTCCGCCCCTAATGCGCGCATCTCGTATGCGTCTTGTAATCCTTTCATTCCAGTACAAGCATTTGCATTTCCACTATTAACGATAATTGCTTGTAACTTCCCTTCTGCCGTTATACTATCCTTCGTTACTTGCAAAGGAGCTGCTTGTATTTGATTCGTTGTATACACAGCGGCACATGATGCTGGTACATCACAAACGATGGCACCTAAATCCTTTTTCTCCTTTTTTAAACCATTTGCAGTACCAATTGCCGAAAAGCCTTTCGGCGTTACAATTGAACCATTTTCTAATTTTGTAATAGACGCTACTTTAATCATCATGTCCCCCTTATAGATAAAGCGGCATATGTTGTAAACCTGTTGTCTCTTCTAGTCCCGCTATTATGTTTGCATTTTGAATCGCTTGCCCAGCCGCGCCTTTCATCATATTGTCTATAACAGAAACGACCGTAACTCTTTCAGTTCTTTCATCGTAAGCTATGCCAATATCACAATAATTTGAGCCTCTCACTTCTTTTGGACTTGGAAATTTCCCTTGCGTACAAATTCGGATGAAAGGCGATTGTTCATACGTTTCTTCATACAATTTTTGAAGTTGCTTTATTTCCATCTTTTGTTTTACATTTGCATAAAGTGTAATCATGATTCCTCGTGATATCGGTATTAAATGTGTGCTAAATGTAATTGGCTGTAATTCACTATTCCATTCTGTAAGCATTTGCTCAATCTCTGGAACGTGCTGATGCTGGTTTACTTTATAGATATGTAAGTTATCGTATAGCTCAGGAAAATGAGTCATTGTTGTTGGTGTTTTTCCTGCTCCTGATACCCCTGATTTCGCATCAATAATAATCGAATCTTCTTCAATCATGCCGCTACGTACTAACGGCGCTATCGCTAGCAATGTGGCTGTAGCAAAACATCCTGGGTTTGCAATTAAATTTGCCTTTTGAATCCTAGTCCTCTTCCATTCACTTAACCCATACACTGCTTCTCTAAGAATTTCTTCTTTCGCTGCTGGCCTTTTATACCATAGTTCATATGACGAAGGATCTATCATACGAAAGTCTCCAGATAGGTCAATTACTTTTAAACCTTCTGCTACTAACTTGGGAGTTAACTCCGCCGATACTCCTGCTGGGGTTGCTAGAAATACAATTTCTGCTTCTTTTCCTATCGTCTCCACATCAATTTCTTGTAACGTATGAAAAAGGACATTTCGAAGATGCGGATATACATTTGTTATACACTCACCAACTTGTGAAAAAGAATGGAGAGATGCTATCGAAAAATATGGATGTTGTTCTAATAAACGAATTAACTCAATGCCCCCATATCCAGTGGCTCCAATAATTGCGACTTTCATAAGTTCCTCCTCATATCGATTCTTTAAATTAAGTATGATTATAATATTGTATATTTATAGAGTCAATTAAATATTTATAAATTTTTAAATCTAAAAAAACTTAATTTTACTAGAAAAATAATATACTCAACCTAATTTTTATACAAAAATAGTGCATAGTAGTTTTTTTATTTCACTTCAAGTACAATAAAACAATACATACGTACATACAGGCGGGGAAAAATATGAACGAAAAATTAATTGAGAAAATGATTATAAAAAGTTTTCAACAATATCAATGCAGTCCAATATCAACAGAAGATCTGGAAATGCTAGTGAAACATATTCAAACGGTGACTCATTCAAATATTGAAATTGATTTATACGAGGAAATTGAGGATATTGTTTATGATTATGTAACTGGAAAACAATAAAAAATAGGAGATTTCCATATGGAAATCTCCTATTTTTTACTTAATGATTTACCTGCTACACGTTCAAATAAACTTGGGAATAAAGCATAAAGTTTCGGGCCAATTCCCATCCACTTCGGTAAGTTTACTTCACGTTTTTTCGTGTGCATCGACTTTACGATTTGTTCTGCTACGTATGTTGGTTTTAACATGTAACGTCCCATATTCTTTACATATGTACCAGATTGATCCGCTATTTCAAAAAAGTTTGTATCTATCGGACCTGGATTAATTGCTGTAACATAAATATCTGTATTCGCTAATTCCATGCGTAAACTATTCGTAAATCCTAATACAGCATGTTTCGTTGCTGCATACGCACTTGATTTCGGAGTTGCAATTTTTCCGGCAAGGGAAGCAATATTAATAATATGTCCTTCGTTCTTGTTTACCATATAAGGTAGTACCGCTTTCGTACATGCTACTAATCCAAATACATTTACTTGGAACATATCTTTTACTTCACCCATTGACGCATCTTCAAACGTTTTAAAAATACCAAATCCCGCATTGTTTACTAATATATCAATACGTCCTACTTCTTGTAATACCTTTGAAAAAACAGACTGTACTTCCATCTCTTCACTTACATCTAATACATAATAATAGCAAGGCGTATTATAAGTTTCTTTAATTTTGTCTACTAACGCTTGTAGTTTCTCTTCTGTTCGAGCCATTAATACTGGAGTCGCTCCCTGTGCTGCAACTTGCATTGCAACTTGCTCACCAATCCCACTAGAAGCACCTGTAATGACGATTACTTTATTTTGTAAACGTCCTGTCATTGCTGTCACCTACTTTGCATAATAAATCAATTGTTGCGACGACTCATCAATCATCACTTGTTGATTATATGCTAAATAGTCCAATTGTCCAACCGTTTCTGAAATAGTAAGTGGTAATTGTTCTTTATATAATACCGGAAATAGTTTTACACATACTTCAAATGCTGTCATTGGTTTTTCCTTTAATAACTCAAGTACTTTAAAAGCACGTGTTTCTTGCTTTTGTAATCTCGTTTCAATAAGTTGTTTCACATTTAGAACATCTTCCCCATGCCCTGATAAAATGCGTGAAATATTCATTTCGCTTAAACGCTGTAATGTTTGGTTATATTGTAGTAATGGGCGTGCCCGTTCTGTTTGCCCTTCATATGGTGGTTCTAGTATTGGATTCGAAGAAATATGACTGATGAGAGCATCTCCACCAATTAATATTCCATCAGATTCTCTATATAAAGAAATATGAGTAGAAGCATGACCTGGTGTTTCAAGTACTATAAATCCAGGCAAAGAATCAATACGATCTCCTTCTCTCACAGTATGCGTTAACGATCTATTACAAGAATATTTAAGTGTCCTCGTCGTCAATAACGACTCGTCTTTCAAAAATGCTGCTGGCACACCAAACTGTAAGGCCGTCTCTCTAAAAAATTCATGATACCGCTTTAAAAATTCTGGATTTTGTGTGATCCAAGGCTCATTCCAAGGATGTCCAATAATATTCGTCTTCTCAGAAAATATATTTAAAAGTCCACAATGATCTGCATGATGATGCGTAATGACTACTGTTTCAATATCTTCTATCGTATGTCCTAATGCACCTAATTGACTTTCTAACGCATTCCTTGCCTCTTCTGTATTCGTCCCTGTATCAATTAATGTTAATGTCTCCCCCTCAACTAAAAACACATTCACAGTTTCCACTGCAAATGGTACAGGAATCTCCATTCGGTGAATCGCCGTCATGCTTAGCCCCCCTGTCTCTTTCCGGTTCAAAAATGAATACTTCTTCAGTTTACAACTTCTATATATATTTGTCATTATTTTCAGATAAAAAGAGGTGTTTCCTCTAAAAAAACGAATGTATGTACATTTATAAGAATTTCTAACCAAAATTAAAGGAGGAACATCATGTCTATTCAAAACATTTCCTTTCTCGGTGCAGGCTCCATTGCCGAAGCCATTATTGGTGGCTTGTTACATGCAAATGTTGTTAAAGGTGAACAAATTACTGTAAGTAATCGTTCTAACGAGACAAGATTACAAGAGCTACATAAAAAATACGGTGTCAAAGGTACTCATAATAAAAAAGAATTACTTACTGATGCAAATATTCTTTTTCTAGCAATGAAACCAAAGGATGTTGCAGAAGCGCTTACCCCTTTTAAAGAATACATAAATAATAACGTGCTTATTATTTCATTACTAGCAGGTGTTTCTACTCACTCAATTAGAAAACTACTTCAAAAAGACGTTCCAATTATTCGTGCAATGCCAAATACATCCGCAGCCATTTTAAAATCAGCTACCGCTATCTCCCCTTCAAAACATGCAACAGCGGAACATATTCGCACTGCAACATCTTTATTTGAAACGATTGGTCTCGTCTCTGTTGTAGAGGAAGAAGATATGCATGCTGTCACTGCATTATCTGGAAGTGGACCTGCTTATATTTATTACGTAGTGGAAGCTATGGAAGAAGCTGCAAAAAAAATTGGTTTAAAAGAAGATGTTGCAAAATCACTTATTCTTCAAACGATGATTGGTGCTGCTGAAATGCTAAAAGCAAGTGACAAACACCCTTCTATTTTGCGAAAGGAAATTACTTCTCCTGGTGGAACTACTGAAGCAGGTATTGAAATATTACAAGAACATAAATTTCAACAAGCACTTATTTCTTGTATTACACAGGCAACGAAACGATCACATAATCTTGGAAAAACATTAGAACAACTAACAAAAGAAAAATAGAAAAAGGAGCTCAAGTTTATTTGAGCTCCTTTTTCTATAATTACACTTAGTTATTGTTCTTCCCAAAAATCTCTTCTTGCAGGCGACGACCAGTCGGCGTTGCTGCAAGTCCACCTTCTGCTGTTTCACGAAGTGCTACTGGCATCGTTTGTCCAATTCTAAACATTGCCTCAATTACTTCATCACATGGAATTGTACTCGTTACACCAGCTAATGCTAAATCTGCTGAAATCATCGCATTCGCAGCTCCTGCTGCATTACGTTTTACACAAGGTACTTCTACAAGTCCTGCAACAGGATCGCACACTAAACCAAGCATGTTCTTTAATGAAATTGCCATCGCTGTAGCTGCTTGATCTTGTGTTCCACCAGCCATCTCAACTGCAGCTGCAGCCGCCATTCCACTTGCTGAACCAACTTCAGCTTGGCATCCTCCTGCCGCACCAGAAATACAAGCATTATTCGCAACAACCATACCGAAAGCTCCTGCTGTAAATAAGAACTCAATCATTTCTTCACGTGTAGGCTGCAATTTTTCTCTTAGTGCAAATAGTACACCTGGCACTGTTCCAGCAGACCCTGCTGTTGGTGTTGCACAAATAATTCCCATCGCTGCGTTTACTTCATTTGTTGCAACAGCTTTGCTTACTGCATCCAAAATCGTATCTCCAGATAAGCCTTTTCCACTCTTCATATACGCTTGAACTTTTACAGCATCTCCACCAGTTAAACCAGTTGGTGATTTCACGCCGCGAATACCACGTTCTACTGCTTGTTCCATCACGACTAAGTTCTTTTCCATACCAGCAATTACTTCTTCACGTGAAATACGTCTTGTTTCCATTTCACATTGAATCATAATTTCTGCGATTTTTACATTTTGTTCTTTAGCTTGCGCCACTAGTTCCGCTGCGTTCCGAAACATGGTGTGTCCCCCCTGCAATTAATCCATAATAGTTACTTGACAAATATTTTGTTGCGCTTTTATTTCTTCAATCACTTCATCTGCTAATAATTCATCTGTTTCAATAACCATAAGCGCTCTTCTTCCTTTTTCTTTACGAGAAACACTCATTGTACTAATGTTAATCTCGTGTGTAGCAAGGATTGAAGCCACCGCTGCAATAGCACCAAAGCGATCGTTATTTACAATAAGTAGTGCTGGACTTGTGCCTGATAATTGAAGATCGAATCCGTTTAATTCTACAACTTCAATTTTACCGCCACCAATTGAGCAAGCAACAACTTCAATTTCTTCTTCACCTTTATACAAACGAATTCTTGCTGTATTTGGGTGAGGTGCATTGGCATCTTCTTCAATGAATTCCACTTCAATTCCGCGCTCTTTTGCTATTTCTAGCGCCTCTGGAATACGTAAGTCATCTGTTTCAAATCCCAATATTCCACCGATTAGTGCTACATCCGTACCATGCCCTCGATACGTCTTTGCAAATGATCCATATAACGAAATGCTTACTCTTTCTGGTTCATGACGAAACAGCTGGCGAGCAACTTGCCCCATTCTTGCCGCGCCTGCTGTATGTGAACTTGATGGTCCAATCATAACTGGACCGATAATATCAAATACTGAGCGATACTTCATCATAACTCCCCCTAAACCTCTATGCAAAAATTTATTCTACTATTCTATTAAGCTGCTACATCTGTCGCTTTTCCAGTTGTACCACGAATTTGTTCTGCTGTATGAATTGGATAATTTTTGAATAAAAGTAATCCAATATAACCTGAAATAATACCAGTTATAATAATACATAAGAATCTTAGCATTATTCTCATTAAAAAATGATATAAGATCCTCCACAATAAAGTCTGGTAGCAATCCAAAGTTTAACACAGAAGCCATTGCAAGGACAGCATAAACAAGTGATATAACCATTGCTAATACAACTAAATTTGCACCCGCTACTCCGCCTAGGCTACCTGCTGATGTTCTGAACTCTTTTAAAGAGTGGTGTACCAATTAACTCTCCACCACCTTATTAATAAAAAGCTTCTACTAAGGAACTCGCAATAGTTACACTAGCTAATCATATCGTTTAGCTAAAAAGTGAAAAAGACTTAGTACACATAATAGTAATATCTTTCCTATTATAATTCTCGTGTTACTCTCTCATGGTTTAGTCAACTTCACTTGTTACGATAATGACTAAAATGCATGTGACTTATCATAAATTATAATCTGTCCTCATTATAGCTTGTTTTTTATAAAACGCTTACTTTTGTTGAATTTTAAAAGTTCTGAATAAAAGTCCGTTTCTGCTATTTGTATCACTTGTATGTCATCTGACTTATATAACAGTTTTTCTAAATGATCATTATTTCGTATTTTTATCCTATATATTCAAACCATCCTAATTTTCTGTATCATCCAAGTATAAGTATAAAATAATAACAGTTTTATTTTTAAATTTTTTTAGACATAAAAAAATGGCAACCCGTTGTTACCATTTTTTACAAAACTATCATTTTTCTACTGGGAATGATTTCAAATCCGTCGCTATTTCTGTATTAGAAAACAACTCTCTTGCCTCTTTCAATAATTCCTTATATGTATCTCCTTGATAGCGAGAACTAATGTGAGTTAAGATTAATCGCTTCGCATTTGCCTGAAGTGCAATGCTCGCAGCTTGCTTAGATGTGGAATGAAAATAATCATGCGCTTGTTGCTCATCTGCTGCTGCGAAAGTCGCTTCATGGACAAGTACATCTGCATCTTGCGCAAGCTCCCTACTCGCTTCGCAATATCGCGTATCACCTAAGATAGTAATAATTCTTCCTTTTTGGGGTGGGCCGATAAACTCATTTCCATTTAATATCGTGCCATCCTCTAATTCAACTACTTCTCCATCTTTTAAACGTTTAAAGATTGGACCTGGTTTCACACCCATCTCAAGCAACTTATCAACTAAAAGAGCACCTTGTATATCTTTCTCTACAATACGATATCCAAAACATTCTATGCCGTGTGACAATCTTTTCGTTTCTACACAAAATTCATTATCTTCAAATACGGTACCTTCTTCTGTTATCTCCACAACTTCAAGTGGATATTTCACATGTGTCGTACTTACCGATAATGCCACTTCAATAAATTGTTTAATTCCTTTCGGCCCATACACCGTTAAAGGCGTAGTTCCTCCTTGAAATGAACGGCTACCTAATAAACCAGGCAATCCAAAAATATGATCGCCATGTAAATGCGTAATAAATATTTTCTCAATGCGGCGCGGACGTACCGATGTATGTAATATTTGATGTTGCGTGGCCTCGCCACAATCAAATAACCAAGTCTGTCCTCGTTCTTCTAACAATTGTAAAGCAATTGCTGAAACGTTCCTTCCTTTTGAAGGAACACCTGCACCAGTTCCTAAAAATACAAATTCCACTTTCTTTCCTCCAGCTCTAAATATACTCTATCTCTCATCTTACGGAATGTTATTTCAAATGGCAAATCGAATTTACATAACCAATCATCTAGACAACTATATAACACGAACGTTATACTTAAAAAATTTAGCAATCGTTCGTGTTTTGTGGTAAAATAATTATACTACATTTTAAGGGAGCGTTTTATTATGAAAGAAGTATTTCGTTTACAAACTGATTTTTCATCTTCATTTGATCGCTGGGTAAGTTCTTTCGTGTCTGATCACCCAGCACAATTAGAATGGACAACTTTAAAGGAATTAATCCATGAATATACAACATCACATACAAATGATACGTTACCAGCATATATTTCTTCAGCTTTAACATATTACGCCCAACGCGTTCCAACTACAAACAGTTCAGAGATTGTTATTTTTGAAAACCCTACAATCTTGTAATCTATAATAAAAAAGCACTGGTTACAGTGCTTTTTTATTTATACTTATTTAGCAAATGATCATATTCCGTCCAAAAGTCTGTATACATGCTTTGATCAAACTCATCTAAAATTATCTTTTCACTTGATTTATTGAATAATTCTTTTGCTTGTAGTGCAAAAGAAACAATTTGTTTTTTATATTCATTTTCATTCAATTCTATATGAAGCCCTTCATAGTATATAGCCTTTTGATCAGTAGAAATAACTTTGACACAATCCTTTAAAACCACATTTTCACCTATATGGTTTATAGTCCAATGAATTGAAATTGGGCATCCTAACATGAGCATAGTGCCACATCCGTGTAAAATAAGCCCATCTTCATTTTCAATATCACAAATATATTCTTTATCTAAAGTTCGTAACAAAGCTAAAGCTGATTCACTTATTCCCCACTCCTCATCCATACCTGTTTGTGTAATAATCGTTCCAGCCACATTTAAATATATTTCTCCGTGTGAACATAAATCTTCCTGCTCATTAAACAACCACTTTTGATTCTCAATATTTATAATAAAATTTTGTGGTACCATTACAAATTCCCCTTTTATAAAAATATTTATTTTCCACATTATTTATAATCAATATCATGCATTTCATCCCATATATCTATTATAAATCCATTTAATATTTTAAAAACACAGATAAAAAAGATATTGACACTACGATTTTACAGTGCTAATATTCAACATGTAATTGAATATGGTCTCTGTTAGGTGAGGCTCCTGTATAGAGAAACGCTGCTGCCCAAAAATGTCGAGAGACGCCAATGGGTCAACAGGAAAGGTCGGAATGAAGGCCTTTTTTAACGTAGCTGGTTTCAGTACCTATGCTATACAGTGCTAAAACTCAACGAGGGAGAGGTGCATGTATTTTGTCATACACAAAAACTGTTTTTATTTATGTCTACTAACAGTCTTTGTTGTGGACTCTTTTAACTGCGAATTCAGACCTTTACTCGTTTTGAGTAAAGGTCTTTTTACGTCTATATGCACCTTACTATGAAACAAACATAGCATATTCAGAAACTACTAAATTGTACGGAGGTGAGGAACAGTTGGCAATTGATGATTCGGCCCAGATACTCATACGTTTTACATTCATATTTCATCATGTAGGTAGGAAAGAAACTGTTCCTCACCATTTCAAATAGTTAGGTAACAGATTGTTTCCTCCTTCATGACAGAGGAGGAACTACCGATGTTTAATTTACAAAGACAAGAAACAAAGCATGCTTATGAGCAAGATAGCATGAAAACAAATAACGAATTATTAGTGGAGGTTGCAACACAAGATGTAAGCTCTGCGTTAAAACTTTTAGAAACAACACAAGATGGATTATCTAAACAAGAAGCGTCTCGTAGACTTTCTTTATATGGTCCGAACGAAATAGCTCATAATAAAATGGCGCCGTGGTACATTCAATTTCTGTTGGCATTTAAAAACCCATTTATTTTCGTTTTATTAGTTCTTGGAGCACTCTCCTTTTTCACGGATGATATGCAAGGAACGATTGTCGTATCTGTAATGGTCCTACTTAGTGCAACGATTCGGTTTTCACAAGAATTCCGTTCTCAAAAAGCTGCCGATAAGTTAAAAGCTATGGTTCGAACAACTGCGAGCGTATTTAGAATAAATGGATTTGTACATGAAACAAAAAATGTAAAGAATTTAAACCGAAATTACACAACAGAAATTCCAATTGAGGAACTTGTACCTGGCGATATTATTTCCCTTTCAGCTGGTGATATCGTTCCAGCTGATGTGCGTGTTGTATCCGCTAAAGATTTATTTGTTAATCAATCTTCTTTGACAGGGGAAGCACTTCCTGTAGAAAAATACGAACGCTGCTACCATACAGAAAATAAGCATATCTTACCGAAAAACATGAAAAAAAATTACAATCCACTCGATATGGAAAACCTTTGCTTCATGGGAACAAATATTGTAAGTGGTAGCGCAAAAGCTGTTGTCATCTCAATAAGTACCGATACGTATTTCGGCTCTTTAGCAAATAAGGTAATTGGAAAGCGTGTAGAAACAAGCTTTGATAAAGGTGTAAACAAAGTAAGCTGGCTCTTAATTACATTCATGCTTATTATGGCGCCTATTGTCCTTCTCATTAATGGATTCACAAAAGGAGATTGGCAAGAAGCTTTCTTCTTCGCTATTGCCGTTGCTGTTGGCCTTACACCTGAAATGTTACCCATGATTGTAACTGCTAATCTAGCTAAAGGTGCCGTTAACATGTCTAAGCAAAAAGTAATTGTAAAACAGCTAAATTCTATTCAAAACTTAGGCGCTATGAACATTCTTTGTACAGATAAAACCGGAACTTTAACAGAAGATAAAGTTGTCCTTGTTCGTCACTTAGATCCTAATGGAAATAAATGCAATCGCGTCTTACAATTTGCCTATTTAAATAGTTTCTATCAAACTGGATTGAAAAATTTAATAGATAAAGCTGTTATTAAGCATACAGAGGAAAATAATAAATTTAATCCATCAGCTTTTCAAAAGCTAGATGAAATTCCATTCGATTTCGCCCGCCGGCGTATGTCAGTCATCGTAAAAGATATTTCAGGTGAACATACAATGGTTTGTAAAGGTGCCGTAGAAGAAATTTTATCAATTTGTAATTACACTGAAGTGGATGAAAAAGTCGTTCCACTCACCGAGGAAATACGTTCAAATGTCAAAAAACTAAGTGAGACATTAAATAGTGAAGGTATGCGGGTTATTGCTGTGGCTTATAAAAAAGATAGAAGAATAAATGATAAAGAGTACGCAGTAAAAGACGAAACAGATATGATTCTCGCTGGATATATCGGCTTTTTAGATCCACCGAAACCATCTGCAGCAGCTGCAATTCAAGCATTACAAAAACATGGTGTACAAGTGAAAATTTTAACTGGCGATAACGAAATTGTTACAAGAAAGGTTTGTAAAGAAGTTGGATTAGATATCGGCGAACCAATCCTCGGTTACGAGATTGATTCTTTACCAGATAAAGCATTAGCAAAACTTGCTGAAGAAACGACTGTATTTGCGAAGCTTAATCCAATGCAAAAATCTCGCATTATACACGCATTACAAGGAAATGGACACACTGTAGGTTACATGGGAGATGGCATTAACGATGCTGTAGCATTACGTGAAGCTGATGTCGGAATATCTGTTGATACTGCTACTGATATTGCGAAAGAAGCTTCTGATATTATTCTACTCGAAAAAAGTTTAACTATATTAGAAGCGGGGATTTTAGAAGGACGTACTACATTCGGAAATATTTTAAAATATATTAAGATGACAGCTAGCTCTAACTTCGGTAATGTGTTTAGCGTGTTAGTAGCAAGTGCTTTCATTCCTTTTTTACCGATGCTTGCCATTCATCTTTTAATTCAAAACTTACTTTATGATATTTCACAACTTTCTATTCCATGGGACAAAATGGATAAAGAGTTTCTAGAAAAACCCCGAAAATGGGATACTGCAAACTTACGAAACTTCATTATTTGTATCGGCCCAATCAGTTCCATATTTGATATTATCACATACGTAGTCATGTGGAATGTATTTGGTGCAAATACACCGAGCGAGCAATCATTATTCCAGTCCGGTTGGTTTGTGGTTGGATTGTTAACACAAACTTTAATTGTTCACATGATACGAACACAGAAGATTCCATTTATTCAAAGCGCTGCATCAACACCAGTCGTTTTATTAACCGCTCTTATTATGGCAATCGGGATTTATATTCCATTCTCACCACTTGGTGCAGCCGTTGGTTTACAATCATTGCCACTTAGCTACTTCCCTTGGTTAGTAGGAATACTATTAGGCTACGCTTTTTTAACACAGTTCCTGAAAAAGCTTTATATTAAAAAGTTTCATAGCTGGTTGTAAAAATAAGAATGAGTGGGTATTCCCCGCTCATTCTAAAAGACATAACACATATTTATATATGGAGGTGACCATGATGGTATGGTACGACATTATATTCAGATTAGTTATAGCAATTATTGTAGGAGCTTGCATCGGAATGGAAAGACAATGGAGACATCGAATGGCTGGGTTACGGACAAATGCTCTCGTATCACTTGGTGCCTGTATATTTGTTTTATTATCCGTCATGCTTAATCATGATGCTAGCCCCTCCCGCATTGCCGCTCAAGTCGTTAGTGGCATTGGCTTTTTAGGGGGTGGCGTTATTATCCGCGATGGTTTTAGTATTAGAGGGCTAAATACGGCAGCTACTTTATGGTGTGCAGCTGCTGTCGGTACTCTTACAGGCGCCGGTTTCCTCGTTGCAGCTATATTAGGTGCAGCCGGCGTGTTACTAGCAAATATACTCCTTCGCCCAATTGCTCTTTTTATGAATAAAAAATCAAAAGAAGAATCACCAGAACAAACGAACTACTTACTTTCCCTTACTTGTTCAGAAGAAAATGAAGCACATATTCGTTTTTTACTTATGCATATGGTAAGTACAGAAGGGCTCGGTTTAAAAGAGTTGTATAGTGAAGACGTAGATTCTAATCGAAAGGTGTGTATACAGGCTACATTACATTGCAAGACAAATGCGGCTATCTTAATTGAAAAAATAGTAAGTAGAATGCTATTAGAATCTGGCGTTACTGGAGCTGGATGGAAGACTTCTTTAGATTTAGAAGCGAGTTAAATAGGAAAGGTGTCATGATTTTACTACTTCATGACACCTTCTACATAAACTTATTTTCTAACTTTTGTTGAAACGACTTCTCTTGCTTACGTAGTAGTTGACTACCTCGTTGTAAAATCGGTGTTCCATACTTATCATTAATTTGATCAATGACAGCAAGTAGTGGTTCTTTTTTCGCATCCTCTTCAAATGAAAACAAATCTAATTGTTTCACCGATTCTGTCTTCCACTCTATTTCAGTAGCTGTAACACCTAGTAAACGAACGGAATCACCATCCCAATGTTGCTTCCATAAACGGGATGCTGCTTGAAAAATATCGCGTTCTTCCCAAATCGCATTTTTCAATTGCTTACTCCGTGTTACTGTTCGCCTATCATGGTATTTAATCATAATTTGAATATTATAGCTGACAAGGGTTCGCTTTTGTAATCTTTTACTCACTGATTTTGATAACCGTTCTAACATATCAAGTAATTCTTTCTCTTCATCCATATCCTTTGAAAAAGTCATCGAGTTACCGACACTTTTATGTTGGCCCATTTGACTCGGATCCACTTCCCTATCATCCGTACCTTTTGCACGCTTTTGTAAATCAATACCGTGCTTGCCAATTTTAGCGCGAATGATATGCTCGTCTCCCTTCGCTAACTGTTCAATTGTATGTATATGAATTTCATTTAATTTTTCAGCTGTTTTTTCTCCAATCCCATGCATTGCTTCAACTGGAAGTGGCCAAATCATTTCTGGAATATCACGTTTTCGAAGCACGGTAATACCGAGAGGTTTTTTCATATCAGAAGCTGTTTTTGCTAGGAAAAGATTTGGAGCGATTCCGATACTACACGGAAGCTGTAACTCTGTTAATAGTGCTTGTTGTATCATCTTTGCTATTTCAAGGGGCGAACCAAGTGCATAGCAATCTGTAATATCTAAATATCCTTCATCTATTGAGACTGGTTGTATCTTTTCTGTAAAACGGGAAAGGACTTGAAACATTTGAAATGAAGCTTCGCGATATAATGTGAAATTAGGACGCCTTACAACTAATTGCGGGCATAATCTTTTCGCTTCCCAAAGGGGCATCGTCGTACGTATTCCGTATTCTCTCGCCTCATAACTACATGTTATTATAATTCCTTTTCTCTCTTTTTCATTTCCAGCAACCGCTAATGGCTTTCCTTGTAATGATGGATCATGAGCAATTTCAACAGATGCGAAAAAGCAATTCATATCTACATGTAAAATAACACGACCATTTTTCGGATACATTTCTCGCATAGTACTCACTCCCTAATCAGAACGTTCGTTCTTTCATTATATCAAATTTTGCACAATATTTATAATAATTACTTGTTCTTTTTTATAATCGATATAAAGAGGATATATATGTGAAAGGGGCTGATTATGATGAAATCAACTAATAAAGTGAAACTTTAATCAGTGGGGGTTTTGTTCATCCCCCACTGATTATTAGCCCTCACCAATTGGACTTTTACAAGCAACCCGATCCCCACCTAACTTCTTTACTTTCGCTGAATTTTGAGGTGGGGGGCTTACTGCCCGGCAAATAGCGGGACAAACTCAACTATACATTCCTTGTAGTTATATTAATCATTGCAATTAATGATTTACTACTTCCGATTTTCAATATGAATACGTTAGGATTATTCCCTCGTCTAGTACATGTAGCAACTTCCATAGTTTTTCTTATATTGGCTTATACGTCTTATCAAAGCAATCAAATCAAAATAAAAAGCGTGTAAATCACAATTGATTTACACGCTTTTTATTTTCCATTACTTCGCTACTTCTTCAATAATTGCAACAACTAATTCTGCTGTTTTTGCTAATTCTTCAACAGGAATCTTCTCGTTTGTTGTATGAATTTCTTCATAACCAACTGCTAAGTTAACTGTTGGAATACCATGTCCTGCAATTACGTTTGCATCACTTCCGCCACCACTTTGGTGAAGAGAAGGTGTACGACCAATTTTTTCAGCTGCACGTTTTGCAACTTCTACAACGTGATCGCCATCAGCAAACTTAAATCCTGGGTACATAACGTTTACTTCAACGTCTGCATGACCGCCCATTTCTTTTGCAGTTGTTTCAAATGCTTCTTTCATTTTCGCAACTTGTGCTTCCATTTTCTCATTGATTAAAGAACGAGCTTCTGCAAAGATTTGTACATGATCGCAAACGATATTCGTTTGTGTACCACCTTCAAAACGTCCAATATTTGCAGTCGTTTCAGAGTCAATGCGACCAAGTGGCATCTTCGCAATTGCTTTCGCTGCGATAGTAATTGCAGATACACCTTTCTCCGGCGCTACACCAGCGTGAGCTGTTTTCCCGCGAATAATTGCGTTCACTTTCGCTTGTGTTGGAGCTGCAACAACGATTTCACCAACTTTTCCATCACTATCTAATGCGTAGCCATATTTCGCTGTAATACGCTCACGGTCTAATGCTTTTGCACCAACAAGACCTGATTCTTCTCCGACTGTAATAATAAATTCAATTTTACCATGAGGGATATTTTTCTCTTTTAAAACACGGATTGCTTCGAACATTGAGGCTAATCCAGCTTTATCATCCGCACCTAAAATTGTTGTACCATCTGATACGATATATCCATCTTTAATAGAAGGCTTAATTCCATTACCAGGAACTACTGTATCCATATGAGAAGTAAAGTAAATTGTATCAACACCATCTTTTGTTGCTGGTAAAGTACAAATTAAGTTGCCTGCACCATGACCAGTTACAGCCATTGTGTCATCTTCAAATATTTCTACACCTAAATCTGTAAATTTCTTCGTTAATACTTTGCAGATTTCTGCTTCAAATTTTGTTTCAGAATCTACTTGTACTAATTCCATAAATTCATTTACTAAACGTTCTTGATTAATCATAAGACTGCGCCTCCTGCACTACCATTATGTATGTAACACTACTAATTATAACAGAATTTCGCAAAACTTTCGAAATACAAGACAAAAAACAGATGGTTTACATGTCTAGATAACCATCTGCTTTCTATTACTCATTTAACAATACCCAGCGCATATGATCCTCCCACACGCCATTTACCATTAACATCTTCCTAGACACGCCTTCATATTGAAAACCTATCTTCGTCACCACTTGTATAGATGCTAAATTACGAGGCATAATCGGAGCTTCTATACGATGTAACTGAAATTCCTCAAAAGCAACTTGAATTGCTTTTCTAAGTGCTTCTGTCGTATACCCTTTGTTTAACTCTGCTTTATCTAATTTATAACCGAGTACACAAGATTGATAAATGCCACGAACGATTAAATTAAATGAAATACACCCAATTATTTTCGTATCATCACCCTTTTTAAAAATCCATAGTCTGATGATTTTCCCTTCTTCGAACTCTTTTCTATCCTTTTGCAACTTTTTCTTTTGATAATCTAGCGTAAAAAAATCATCCGGTCTATACTCTTCCCAAGCTTTTAAAAATTCACGATTTCTGTCGTAATATTGAAGAACTGTTTCAGCATACGACTCATCAATTTCCCTTAAGTATAAACGATCTGTTTCGTATATTTTCATCATCGTATCTCCATTCTTCAGCTTGCCCAACTAAAAATTAACAATATACCCTTTAACTATATTCTCTATACACACTCAAATTTCCTGTTATATTTTGCAATCCCCTCCCGAATTTTGTCCTCACTCTCCCCTTGTCCATAATTTCATTTCTCGTTACAATGAAATTGTACTGATTTGCAAGGAGGTATAACGATGCATAAAAAAGCTCAAAAAATTATGGTTTATGTGATGCTAATTTCTATGCTTGTAACAACATTACTTGCTGGCGCGAGTATGTTTTGGTAAAAAGGGCGATGTGTTCGTCCTTTTTTTACTTTTTACACATGACAAAATAAACTATCTCGACATCGAGATGGTTTATTTTATATAAAACACAATCGCTACAATACTAAAGGAAAATGACATTACAAGTGCTATTACAAAACTTGTATATTGTTTCTGCTGAAATGCCCCAATAACAAAAGTTAGATTAAGTAATGCCATACATACAATCGCTACAAGATAAGAACATATATTAAAAGTTGCCAATATGAATGTAATAATAAATAGAAATCCCATAAAAAACTGCATATACGAAAGTTTTGGATTCAAGTACATATGAGCAACCCCTTTATCTAATTTTATCTTTCTATACTCTCATTAACGCACGGTTATGTACACATGTCAAGACAACTTATTATAATAGAAAAAGCCAACCTTTTCGTTGGCTTTTTCATATGCAACGGCTCCTTTTTCTTTTGCCAATTGCTGAAATGATTTTTTCGATTTCACAATCCATACTTTCGTTCCAATTGGAATGCGATCAAATAAATATTCCACATCGTTTTTCTTCATTCTTATACACCCTTGTGAAATATACTTTCCAATTGAACTCGGTTGATTTGTTCCATGTATTCCATATTTACTTCCATCAGTTCCTCTTGCATTAAATCCAATCCACCTTGACCCAAGTGGATTTTTTGGCGATCCACCTGGAATATTCTTCGCAATGTAATACGGATCCTTCGCTTTCATTACAACATCAAAAGTTCCTTCTGGAGTTAATTCATTCGTTTTCCCTGTCGCTACTGGAAAAACTTTTTGAATCTTTCCATCGTCAATGTAAGCTAATTTATTCGTTGCTTTATTTACAATAATAAAAGGATCTCCGGCACGCGGATTATCCCCAAGAGGCCAAATCGGCGATAAAGAAAGACATAATATGATAGTGAGAAGATACGGCATAGATAATTCCTACCTTCTATATAAGTTCTTTTATATTATCCTTTCCCTTAAAGCGGCTTTTAATGAGTAAATATTGTTCCATTTCATACACAAGTTGAACAAGTTTCGCACGTATCTCAAATTCCTCGCGTGTAGCTGGCAATGGCATGTCTCTAAATAATTCCCTCATTTCTTGAAGCTGCCTTAAGGAAATAACGCCAGTACTCTCAGGGCTAATAGCATTACTAATGTTTTCAACAACATCTGCAATCATGTCAGCTTGTTCATATGTCCACGATAAAGAAGCTGCTAGTGGTATCATTCGCTCTAAAATTTCGAATTGTTGCATACGCATATTAAAATAACGATAGTAATAGTCATCTTCTCGCATAAATGCATTCTCAAGTTTCTTAAACGATAAATCTCTAGCTTCATTTAGCATATTTTCAGTTTCAATAAGTTCTGCTCCGCTCCAACTACTTTCTCGATTTCGTAAATATACAACCATTTCAAACAAAATCGTTTTAAAATTACT
Organism: Bacillus sp. ok061; assembly: GCF_900108285.1. Lineage (NCBI taxonomy): Bacteria > Bacillati > Bacillota > Bacilli > Caryophanales > Bacillaceae > Bacillus > Bacillus sp. ok061. The sequence goes on from NZ_FNUW01000004.1 coordinate 60,096, forward strand.
TTCTATTTTATCTTGATACTCTTTTAGCTTATTTTCACTACTCGGCATATACATATTCACTAATAGAGCCACGCTAATCCCTATCGTTAATATAGCAATTTCATTCCCAACAATAAGCCATGTAATTTGTTTCAATGAATACAGGTGCATAACAATAACTGAGCTCGTGACAATACCCTCTTGAATTTTGAGCATAACTGCAGTCGGAATAAATGTAAGTAATAATACACTAATTGCTAGTGGTGTATATCCAATTGTTTCAAAAATGCAAAACGCGAACACCATTGATAATACACAAGCTAAAAAACGATGTAGTGATACTTGCAGTGATTTACGTTTCGTATTTTGTACACACAATATAACTAAAATACCCGCTGAACTATAAAATTCTAATCCTAATAACTGAGCAATAAAAACTGCCGCGCCTGTCCCTATTGCTGTTTTTACTGTACGATATCCAATTTTAAACATATCATTACTCCTATATGTATAAACGTATTTACAGCTAGTATAAAAAAAGGATGACACAATGTCATCCTTTTCTACTTATTATTCACATAACCTTTTCATATTACAATATTTTTTGTAAAAATTGTTGCGCACGTTCACTTTTCGGCTCTGCAAAAAATTCTTCTGGCGCACTATCTTCTACAAGCTTTCCTCCGTCCAAGAAAAGAACACGATCTGCCACTTCTTTTGCAAAGCCCATTTCATGTGTAACGATAGCCATCGTCATTCCTGTCGTAACTAACGATTTCATAACTTCTAACACTTCTTTCACCATCTCTGGGTCTAGCGCCGATGTCGGTTCATCAAATAACATAACTTCTGGTTCCATCGCTAACGCTCTTGCAATTGCTACACGTTGCTTTTGTCCTCCCGACAGACGATTCGGATACGTATCTTTTTTATCTACTAATCCAACCTTTTCTAAAAGTTTCTCAGCTTTCTTTTCAGCTTCTTGCTTCGTTACCCCTTTTACATTGATAGGAGCATACGTAATATTTTCTAATACAGTCATATGAGGAAATAAGTGAAAATGCTGAAATACCATACCGACATTTTCACGAACATGCATAACATTCGTTTTCGGATTCGTTACTTCTTCCGTTCCAATCCAAATGTGACCATTCGTTGGTGCTTCTAACATATTCATACAACGTAAAAATGTTGATTTTCCTGATCCAGAAGGCCCTATAATTGCAACTACTTCCCCTTTTTCAATCGTTATTGTAATTCCTTTTAATACTTCGTTATTACCAAATGATTTATGAAGGTTTTCAATTTTAATCACTTTTCTTCATTCTCCCTTCAATTGCCTTCCCGACTAATGTAAGAATAATGACTAACATATAATAAATCAGTCCAACAAAAAGTAATGGTTCAAGATATTTAAATGTCTCACCGCCTACGATGTAAGCACGGCGCATTAAATCAGTCGCGCCTATTACTGTTACTACAGCTGATTCTTTCGTAAGTGTCGCAAATTCGTTCACAAGCGCTGGTAATATATTTTTTAATGCTTGAGGGAAAATAATATTTCTCATCATTTTTCCGTACGGTATCCCTAAAGCCATCGCTGCTTCTGTTTGTCCTTTATCAACCGCTTGAATACCGGCACGAATCACTTCTGACATGTATGCACCTGAATTCAAGCTAAATGCAAGTACAGCTGCTAAGAATGCTGGTATTTCATAACCAATTATTTGCGGGACGCCGAAATAAATAATCATTAATTGCAATACAAGTGGTGTACCACGAAAAATTGATGTATAAAAATCTGCTGCTATATTTAACGCTCGTATTCTAGCAATTTTACAAAGTGCTAATAATGTTCCTAAAATAAATCCTGCTAAAGCTGATACTGCTACAATTTTCAAAGTAACTTCTAAACCTTTTAGTATATATGGTATTGAAGGCATAATCGCCGAAAAATCTAAGTTCATTCTTTTCATTCCCCTCACAGAAAAGTGAAAGGCAGCTTATTTTTCGCTGCCAAACCATTTCTTCACTAATTTATCCATTTCTCCATTTTCTTGCATTTTTTTAATTACTTTATTAAATTCAGCTGTTTTATCACTGTTTTTCGGAAGGGCAATTGCTGCTCCAACTTCTTCTGGCGCCTCTTTAATTTCAATTCCTTGTAAATCTTTCATTTTCTCTAAATAATTTTTAGCAACTGTGTCTTCTATAATTGCAGCATCAAAACGACCAGCTTTAATTTCTTGTACGATTTCTGGTATACGGTCACGTCCCTCAACTTGGAAATCTACTTGTTTTTTAAATTCTGCTGCTTTCTCTTCTTGAATAGATCCTGTTTGTACCCCTACTTTTTTCCCTTTTAAGTCCTCTACAGATTTAATATTAGAATCCTTTTTAGAAACGACCATATTTTTCGCAACAAAATAAATATCTGTAAAATCAACATTATTTTTACGCTCTGCAGTTGGCGTCATGCCTGCCATTACGAAATCAACTTTTCCTGAACTAAGAGATGCTAATAAACCACCAAAATCCATATCTTTCACTTTCACTTCATACCCAAGTTCTTTTCCGATATATTTAGCAACATCGACATCAAAACCAATAATTTCATCACTTTTTGAAGCTTCCACGTATTCATATGGTTTATAATCTGCTGAAGTCCCCATAACCAGTACTTTTTCACTTTTTCCAGTAGCCTTTTCTTCCCCATTACTACAAGCGCTGAATATACTTACAATTAAAATAAGTGCAAACGATATTGATAATAACTTCTTCATCTTTCTTCCCCCTAATAATGTATATTTAAAAGTTTAATAGAATATTTATTCGATGTTTGTATTGTATCAGCACTTTCATTTTTATGCAATATATAAAATAAAAATAAATGAAATAACAATATAATCGCTGTTTTTCATGTATAAAATAATGCATAAAATAACATAACTATGCATATCTCATAAATTTTAATAATAAATAAAAAAGGCGGCACATCCACTTGATTGTGGATGTGCCGCCTTTTCTCTTATTTTTTATAGTTCTTCACAATTTTCTTCGAAATACGATTGTAGTTTCGCAATAACTTGCATCGGTTCATGCCCTTCAATTTCATGACGCTCTACCATCGTTACAATTTTTCCATCTTTTAACAAAGCAAATGATGGAGAAGAAGGTGGGTACCCTTCGAAATATTCACGCGCTCTTGCTGTCGCTTCTTTATCTTGACCTGCAAACACCGTTACAAGGTGGTTAGGACGTTTATCATAATGTACGGAATGCGCAGCAGCAGGACGAGCAATACCACCTGCACAACCACATACAGAGTTTACCATTACAAGTGTTGTTCCATTTCTTTTAAACGCTTCTTCTACCGCTTCTGGCGTCGTCAATTCTGTATATCCAGCAGAGACAATCTCTTCACGCGCTTGGCGGACAACATCATTCATAAAAAAGTTAAAATTAATCACTCTTTTCCCTCCTCTAAAACTACCTATTTGTATCTTACCAGTTAATGTTTATGAAATACAAGTAAGTTTACTTGTATTTAAGTAAAGAAAAGGTGTTAGAGCTCTTGCTCTAACACCTTTTCTTTAATGACCACGATGTTTTTGCTTTGCTTTTTGTACTTTAATTAAACGTCTTCTTTCTTTTTCAGCTTCTCGCTTCTCTTTAGACTGCACTTTCTTTTCTTGTTTATGCAATTCATAAGATAAACTAATCGCCTCTTGCGCCTTAGTAAAACGTTTAATATTTGTTTCTTTTGCTGCTTGTCGTATGATACGCTTTATGTTTTTAGGTCGCTGTTTTTCTTTAACTTCTACACCACATTTTGCAAAGTGCTGAAAATGTTCTAAAAGTGAACCATTCACAAACATAAGCACTTCTTCATCTGACGGTTCCGCCCCAAAAATATACCTCGCTCCATACAATTTCCCTTGTTCTTTGCATGTAATAATTCCAACAAAAAACTGACCATCGTGATATACTGTCAAATCCATTGACAGCCCCTCCTTTAAAAGATTAGAAATACGGGACATCCCGGAGGGGAAGGTTACTGACATGAAATCATGCGTCTGGACTACCAACCAGAACTGTGTTTTTGTATTTCTTTCACTATTATTATATCTTTTTTTCCATAATCTTCATATATTCAGCAATCATTTTTTTATGCGATCCTACAATATAGTCAGGTAGTTCTGTTACTGAAAAGAATTTAAGCTGAACTGCTTCTTCTTTATTCATAACAAAATCCCCTTCGTATTTATCCGTATAATAGGCGGTTGTTACAGATTGAAATTCATCACCGTTTGCTAATTTTGTAAAGTAGTTCGCTCCAGAAAATACATTGATTAGTCGCAAGTTCTTCACTTTTATTCCTGTCTCTTCATATACTTCACGATAAGCTGTTTCTTCTGGTGATTCACTAAGCTCCATTAGCCCGCCAGGTAGCCCCCATTTTCCGTACGGCTCTGTCCGCTGCTGCAATAAAACATATCCATTTTCATTTATAACGAGTACAACAGCACCAACTAAAATTAAAGGGCGATGACCAACTATTTTTCGTAATTCTTCTACATATCCCACCGTATCGCCTCCTTTTTCGTTGTCCACACTATTGTATCATATGTTCGAAACGACAAAATGCGTATATTTTTCATTTTTTTAACAAAATATTTATTTTATGTGATTCATCTACTGTAGCTAACATAATAGATTCGACTTCTGTACTCTTCTCTAGAAATTCTCTCGCCCACGCTTCTGTTTTTCCTAATAATGCAAGAACATCTTTCTGTATCCTCCCATCCTTTACTAATACAAAAGAAACTGGAGATTTTTTTCCCGCCACTTTAAGATCAAGCCGCGAAACTGCTTCATATTCTGGATACCGAAATATAGAAACGACACCGTTCGCTTCCCATAATGCTAATTTAATCGTTTGAATATCGCTCACATTTCGCATACGAAGTTCCGAAAACAAATATTCCACGGTAATTCTCGCCTTTTTCAAATTGCTAAAATCAATGGAACCATTATGTATAAGAATGATAGGTGCTGGCTCTAAAAAGCGTCTCCATCTATCCCATTTCAGCATTAAAACTGAGCTTATAATATGAAGTACAACAAGTATGAACGTTGTAATCATCGAGCCCAGTAACCCTACTTTTTCATCAGACAATGCGTTAGAAATATTCCCACCAAGCAATAACACTAATACAACATCTAAAAAACGAAGTTGTGCGATAGACCTTTGCCCCATCGCTTTCGCAACTAATATTAAAAATATGTATGCTATAATAGCCCGAATAACCCATTCACTATTAGAAAGATGCCGTGCTCCTTCAAAAATATGCATATGCATCACTTTGCACTCCTTACCCGTCTCAAACTGCTATCCTGTTTTAGTTTGCAACGTTTATGAGCATATATGTAAAAAAGCTGGTTCGTTTAAAAACGAACCAGCTTTTTTTACTTAACTGAAAACATATATTTTTTATAAGTTTTCCGTACCGATAGTATGAGCCCCATCATAATCATATTCGAGAATAAGGAACTTCCCCCATACGATAAGAAAGGTAATGCAATCCCTTTTACAGGCATTAATCCAACGATCATACCGATGTTTTGGAATATTTGAACTGTTAATATACCGATCGATCCAGCGCATAATAATGTACCAAATAAATTATCAGCGGAATAACCAATAATAATTGTTCGATATAGTAGTAATAGGAACAAGAAGACAACTAACGCTGCTACGATAAATCCACCTTCTTCGGCAATTGTAGCGAAAATAAAGTCAGTATGCTTCTCTGGGATATAGACGCTTCCTCCACCGTATCCTTTACCTTCCATACCTCCACTACCTACAGCTAGAATCGATTGCTGTGTTTGATAACCTTGATCTGTATGTTCAAATGGGTCTAACCAACCTAAAATACGTGACTGTTGGTGAGGTTTTAGTAATGTAACTAAATTATTATAGAAAAAATCCTGATACTTAAAGTAAATAAACATTAACACAGATAATATCGTCACCGGAATAACTGTGCATATTGCTATCAATTTCTTCTGAATACCTGACATAAATAAAATACATGCAATAGCAGCAGCATATAAGAACACCATACCTGTATCCGGTTGGCTATATACAATTGCCGTAGGAGGAATAGATACTAGCATAATCTTTCCTACTAATATTAAGTCTGTTTTAAATGTTCGAACCATATGCTGTGCATTATGCTTTACTGCTAGATTTGCTACTAACATAACCAGTGCAATTTTGAAAAACTCTGACGGCTGAATAGATCCAATTAGTGGAAATCTAAACCATCTTTTTGCTCCTAGTATCTCCGGTGTAAAGGTTGAAACCGGTAATATTTTTAGTAGAATAATTGACAGAAATGTTGCAATATACAATGGCCATGATAATTTTTGCAGCTGATCTGAATCAACACTTGCAACAAGAAGTAACATTACAATTCCAATTATGTAGTTAATCCCTTGTTTCAAAGCAAAATTCTCAGCCCCATATTGGCCAGTTTGCTGACTGCTATATATAGCAGCTATACTCGTCACACATAGTGCACACAAAATTAAAATTAATTTTACATCTAAACTTTTTAGAAACTCGGTACTTCTTTTCATGACATCCTCCTGAAACATTGTTACAGCAAAATAAAAAACCAGGAGTCAACATTCTTCATGTTTTGACGACTGATTACACATTATCTATAAAACACTTATATAGAATAACTCTCTTTTTCATACAATACAATACAATATATTATACTACAGTTTCATCAGTAAGATTTGCCAAAAAAATTATTCTTTTCTTATTTTATATCCATATACCATATATCAGCAATGTATTTTCGTAAATTCCTAATACATAATCGTTTATTGTAAGATTACTGGGAAAGGTATTTATACATATAGTAGGATGTAGATGAAGAAATAAGATAATAAAAAGCTCGCATAAGCGAGCTTTTTATTAATATACAGATGTATTGTTTTCTGACATGTTTTCTAAAATTTCTTTAACACGTCCTAAGAACTTACCACAGATTAAACCATCAAGTACGCGGTGATCAAGTGATAAACATAAGTTAACCATGTCACGAGCACCGAACATACCGTTATCCATAATTACTGGGCGTTTTACAATTGATTCAACTTGTAGAATAGCCGCTTGTGGGTAATTAATAATACCCATAGATTGAACAGAACCGAATGATCCTGTGTTATTAATTGTAAATGTTCCACCTTGCATTTCGTCTGCTTTTAACGATTTCGTGCGTACTTTTCCTGCAAGTTCTGTAATTTCACGAGCGATACCTTTAATTGTTTTCTCGTCCGCTTGCTTAATTACTGGTACAAATAGTTCTTCCTCTGTTGCAACAGCGATAGAAAGGTTAATATCTTTCTTCTGAACAATTTTATCGCCAGCCCACATTGAATTAATTTGAGGATACTCTTTTAACGCTTGTGCTACTGCTTTTACGAAGAAAGCAAAGAACGTTAAGTTAAAGCCTTCACGCTTCTTAAAGTCACCTTTAATTGAGTTACGGTATGACACAAGGTTTGTCACATCTACTTCAATCATCATCCAAGCATGTGGTGCTTCATGTTTACTACGTAACATGTTTGCTGCGATTGCTTTACGCACACCTGTTACTGGAATTTCGATATCTCCAGGCATTGTAGGTACAGAAACTGGTTTCGCAGCTTCTACTTTTTGCGCTACTGGTGCTGCTTTTGGTGCTTCTGGGCGAGCTTCTACTACTGCCGCTACAGCTTCCTCTTTTTTCACACCTGCTTGCGGAATATTTCCAGATTCCACTAGCTTTAAAATATCTTTACGAGTGATACGGCCGTTTGCTCCCGTACCTTCTACTAGATCTAAATCAACGTTATGCTCACCCGCAAGTTTTAACACAGCTGGTGAAAAACGTGGTTTTCCATCAGTTGGTTGTTTTACTTTCGGTGCTTTTTCAGACGTAGCTACTTCTGCCTTTGGTTCTTCTTTTGTTTTTTCCTCAACAGCTGTTGCTGCTACTTCATCTGCGCCTTCTACTTGAATCACACAAACTACTTCACCTACAGCTAACGTATCACCTTCACCAGCGATTAACTCTTTCACAATACCCGTGAAAGAAGATGGTACTTCAGCATTTACTTTATCAGTCATTACTTCTGCAAGCGGATCATACTTGTTTACGTGATCGCCAACATTAACGAGCCATTTACTAATTGTGCCCTCTGTAACGCTCTCCCCGAGCTGAGGCATTGTAATATTTTCTACAGCCATGTATAGTCCCCCCGATTAAAATTCCGCAAGTTCACGCATTGCTTTTTCAACTTTATCTGGATTTACCATAAAGAATTTTTCCATTGTTGGTGCATATGGCATTGCTGGAACGTCTGGACCTGCAAGACGTGCGATTGGCGCATCTAAATCAAATAGACAGTTTTCAGCAATAATTGCTGCCACTTCACTCATAATGCTTCCTTCTTTATTGTCTTCTGTTACAAGAAGAACTTTACCTGTTTTAGAAGCTGCTTCAATGATTGCTTCTTTATCTAATGGATATACAGTACGTAAATCAAGAATGTGTGCAGAGATGCCATCTTGTGCTAACTTTTCAGCTGCTTGAAGAGCAAAATGAACACATAATCCGTACGTGATAACTGTAATATCATCACCTTCACGTTTTACATCTGCTTTTCCGATTGGTAATACGTAGTCATCCTCCGGCACTTCACCTTTAATTAAACGATATGCACGTTTATGTTCGAAGAATAATACTGGATCTTCATCACGAATGGCTGCTTTTAATAAGCCTTTTGCATCATATGGTGTAGAAGGGATAACGATTTTTAAACCTGGTTGGTTTGCAAACATCGCTTCTACAGATTGTGAATGATACAATGCACCGTGAACACCCCCACCAAATGGTGCACGGATTGTAACTGGACAAGTCCAATCATTATTAGAACGATAACGAATTTTTGCTGCCTCAGAAACAATTTGGTTTACTGCTGGCATGATGAAATCAGCAAACTGCATTTCAGCGATTGGACGCATACCATACATTGCTGCACCAATTGCTACCCCAGCAATTGCAGATTCTGCAAGCGGTGCATCAAGCGCACGATCTTCACCAAATTGATCATACAAACCGTGTGTCGCTTTAAATACGCCACCTTTTTTACCAACATCTTCTCCTAAAACGAATACTTTTTCATCGCGTTCCATTTCTTCGCGCATTGCTAATGTAATAGCATCAATATAAGACATTACAGCCATGAAACGTTCCCCCCTATTCTGCGTATACGTGCTTCAATGCATCTTCAGGTGCTGCATACGGAGCATTTTCTGCATATTCTGTTGCTTCATTTACGATATGCATAATTTCGTCTAACATTTGTTTTTCAAATTCCTCAGTTAACACACCAGCTTCTTTTAAATAAGCTGCAAATGTTATAATTGAATCTTTTTTCTTTGCTTCTTCTACTTCTTCTTTATCACGATAAACACGATCATCATCGTCACTAGAATGTGCTGTTAAACGATACGATACTGTTTCAATTAAAGTCGGGCCTTCACCACGACGGCCGCGATCTGCTGCTTCTTTTACAGCTTTATATACTGCAAGCGGATCATTTCCGTCTATTGTATATCCAGGCATACCGTAACCAATTGCACGATCTGATACGTTTTTACATGCTAATTGCTTTTCAACTGGAATAGAGATTGCATATTTGTTATTTTCACACATAAAAATAACAGGCAGTTTGTGTACACCAGCAAAGTTTGCCCCTTCATGGAAGTCACCTTGGTTTGAAGAACCTTCTCCAAATGTAACGAACGTTACTAAATCTTTCTTCTCCATTTTTCCAGCTAGTGCAATACCAACTGCATGTGGTACTTGTGTTGTTACTGGAGATGAACCTGTAACAATACGATTTTTCTTTTGACCGAAGTGACCAGGCATTTGACGACCACCAGAGTTTGGATCTCCAGCTTTCGCGAAAGCAGACAACATAAGTTCTTTAGCTGTCATACCAAATGCTAGTACAACACCCATATCACGGTAGTATGGTAATGCATAATCTTTCTCTCTATCAAGAGCGAACGCCGCTCCAACTTGCGCAGCCTCTTGTCCTTGACAAGAAATTACGAATGGAATTTTACCTGCACGGTTTAATAACCACATACGTTCGTCGATTTTACGTGCAAGTAACATCGTACGGAACATTTCTAATACTTGCTCATCACTTAAGCCAAGCTCTTCATGGCGCTTTTCTTTTACTTCTGCCATTTTTCATAACCTCCTAAATCCACATTTTTATGCGTGTAACGCTCTTCCATCTACAGCAAGTGCTGCTTCACCAATCGCCTCAGATAATGATGGATGCGGATGAATTGTATGTGCTACTTCCCAAGGTGTTGCATCAAGTACTCTTGCAAGACCAGCTTCAGAAATCATATCTGTTACATGCGGTCCAATCATATGAACACCAAGAATGTCATTTGTCTCTTCATCAACTACAAGTTTTACGAAACCATCTGATTCTCCGTATACAAGTGCTTTTCCGATTGCACGGAATGAGAACTTACCTACTTTTAACTTATAGCCTTTTTCTTTCGCTTCTTGTTCTGTTAAACCGACAGAAGCAACTTCTGGACTGCTATATACGCATTTTGATACCATAGAGTAATCAATCGGTGTAACTTCTTTCCCTGCAATATGTTCTACTGCAGCAATCCCTTCATGAGAAGCAACGTGAGCCAGTTGCAAACCACCGATTACATCTCCAATTGCGTAAATATGCGATTCTTTCGTTTGATAAAACTCATTTGTTTGAATGTATCCTTTTTCCACAACGATATCTGTGTTCTCTAAGCCAATATTTTGCGTATTCGCTTGTCTTCCTACAGATACAAGCATTTTTTCAGCTTTAAATTCTTTATTCTCACCGTTATGTTCAGCTTGGATTGTTACTCCATTATCTTTTACCAATGTTTCTGGTAATACTTTTGCACCAGTTACCACTTTAATACCTTTTTTCTTAAATAGACGTTGCATTTCTTTTGAAACGTCCTGATCTTCTAGTGGTAATATCGTTTTCGCATACTCTAATACTGTAACTTCTACACCGAAGTCAGCAAGCATAGATGCCCACTCAATACCGATTACACCGCCACCAACAATAATAATCGAACTAGGAAGCGTTTCCATTTTTAGAGCATGATCTGAAGACATTACGTACTCTCCGTCTAATTCTAAACCTGGCAATGAATTTGGACGAGAACCTGTTGCAACAAGTACATTTTTTGGAATCAACATTTCATTCTCTTCTCCACTTGCAAGTTCAACTGAAATTGTCCCTGGCATCGGAGAGAAAATAGACGGGCCAAGAATACGGCCAATACCTTCAAACACATCAATTTTACCTTGTTTCATTAAATGTTGAACGCCTTTATGAAGCTGCGTTACAATCTTCTCTTTACGCTCTTGTACTTTCGCAAAGTTTAGTTCTACATTGCTTGCAATAACTCCGAACTCTTCGCTTTTTTTAGCAGTTGCATATACTTCCGCACTACGTAAAAGAGCTTTACTAGGAATACATCCTTTGTGTAAACAAGTACCACCAAGATTTTCTTTTTCGACTAGTGCAGTTTTTAACCCTAGTTGTGATGCACGAATTGCAGCAACATATCCACCAGTACCGCCGCCAACGATGACTAAATCATATTCTTTTGCCATTATCTCAACCCCTAGCTACCGTTTCTTTTTCACGTACAACGTATTCTTTTGGAGCTTCTTCTTCACGTAATACACGAAGTGCTCCTTCTGCTAACGCTTCTAACTCATCTTCTCCTGGATGTACGATAACATCTGCAATCCAGTCCACTCGCTCTTTTATTTCATCGACAAGAATTTTACTGTATGCCAGTCCACCAGTTAATACGATTGCATCGATTTTCCCGTGAAGTACAGCGCTAGCTCCGCCAATCTCTTTTGCAACTTGATATGCCATTGCTTTATAAATAAGAGTTGCTTCAGGATCACCTTTTTCAACCATTTGCTCTACTTTTATCGCATCATTTGTACCGATTAAACTTACAAGTCCACCTTGTCCGACAAGTTTTTTAATCATTTCATCCCGGTAATACTCACCAGAGAAACACATTTCTACTAGTTGCCCTACTGGTACTGTACCAGCACGCTCTGGACTAAATGGTCCTTCTCCGTTTAAACCGTTATTCACATCGATTACTCTTCCTTTTTTATGGGCACCAACTGTAATACCGCCACCCATATGTGTAACTAATAAATTTAAATCCTCGTATTTATGATTTAACTGTTCAGCTACTTTACGAGCAACTGCTTTTTGATTTAATGCATGGAAGATACTTTTGCGTTCCATACCAGCAATACCACTTATACGAGCAACCGGCTCCATCTCATCTACAACGACAGGATCCACAATGAATGCAGGAATGTTTAATCCAGAAGCAATTTCATATGCTAAAATGCCTCCAAGATTTGAAGCGTGATGACCACTAAAGCCATTCTTTAAATCTTCTAACATCGCATTGTTTACTATATACGTACCGCCTTCGATTGGACGAAGTAATCCACCACGCCCACAAACAGCGTTTAATTTTGAAATGTTAATACCATGAGAATGTAGAACTTCTAAAATCGTTTCTTTTCGAAACTCATATTGGTCGATAATTCGCTTATATTTTCCAATCTGTTCTACGTCATGACGAATCGTTTCTTCTAGAACGGGTCTTTCATTATCAAAAACACCAATTTTTGTGGATGTACTACCTGGGTTAATAACAAGAATTCGATTTACAGACAATGTTGCTACCTCCACTAATAAATTCAAAAGGAAGTGGAAACCTCATAAGGGGTAACCACACCTTTTGTAAAAGTTATATATGAATGATTAGCGACGGCTAATAATATCGTGACCGTTGCGTAAGTAAGTGCTACGAGAATTTTTCAAGCTTGCAATGCGCTCTTCAGCTAGACGATCTGCCGCTACATAAGTTGCTATGCCATCGCGTTTTGAAATTTCGATTACTTTTGCAATCGTGTCATAAATAGACTCAACACGTTTTAGTGCACGTTCTCTATTGTATCCATATAATTCGTCCGCTACGTTAATTACGCCACCTGCATTAATTACATAATCTGGTGCGTATACAATACCCATTTCATGAATGATGTCACCGTGACGATCTTCTTTTAATTGGTTATTTGCAGAACCTGCGATTACTTTTGCTTTAAGTTGTGGAATAGTTTCATCATTAACTGTTGCGCCTAATGCACATGGTGCGTAAATATCGCATTCAACACCGTAAATTTCATTTGGTTCAACTGCTGATGCACCGAATTCTTCTACAGCACGTTGTACAGCTTCTTTATTAATATCTGTAACGATTAATTTTGCTCCTTCAGCGTGTAAATGTTTGCATAGGTGATATGCTACGTTACCAACGCCTTGAACAGCAATTACTTTTCCTTCTAAATTGTCAGTACCGAAAGCTTCTTTTGCAGCTGCTTTCATACCACGGTAAACACCGTATGCAGTTACTGGAGATGGGTTACCAGAAGAACCGAATGATGGTGAGATACCTGTTACAAAGTCAGTTTCTTCATGGATAATATCCATATCATCTACTGTTGTACCAACATCTTCAGCTGTAATGTAACGTCCGTTTAGTCCTTGGATATAACGTCCTAGTGCACGGAACATCGCTTCGCTCTTATCTTTACGAGGATCACCAATAATTACTGTTTTCGCACCACCTAAGTTTAAACCAGCTGCTGCGTTTTTGTATGTCATCCCTTTTGCAAGACGCAATGCATCTTCAATCGCCGCTTCTTCAGAATCATATGTCCACATTCTTGTTCCACCAAGAGCCGGTCCAAGTGTTGTATCATGAATTGCAATAATTGCTTTTAAACCAGATTCTTTGTCTTGACAAAATACTACTTGCTCATAATCATATTTTTCTAAGTATTCGAAGATTTCTAATGTCATTGTCGTTTCCCCCTAATGTTTTACCCTTTTTGGTTTATTTTGAAGCAGTCGCAACTGCCAATGCTAATGAATATACTTTTGTTTCTGCTGAATCAGCACGAGATGTTAAAACAATCGGTGCTTTTGCGCCAGCAATCATTGCTCCTACTTTTGCATCCGCAAAGTATACGAGTGATTTATATAGCACATTTCCAGCTTCAATCGTTGGGACGAGTAAAATGTCTGCCTTACCTGCTACATCACTTACTATGCCTTTATGCTCTGCTGCAATTTGTGATACTGCATTATCTAAAGCCAGTGGTCCATCAACGATACAATCTTTAATTTGTCCGCGGCGATTCATTTGTGTTAACATCGCTGCATCAATTGTCGCCTGCATCGCTGGATTCACAACTTCTACTGCTGCGATGGGTGCCACTTTTGGCAAGTCGATTCCTATTGCCCGGGCAACTTCTACAGTATTTTGTATAATAGCAGCTTTTTGTGTTACGTCAGGTGCGATGTTCATCGCTGCATCTGTAACGAAAATAAGACGATCGTAATTTGGAACTTCAAATGCTGCTACATGTGAAAGTACGCTACCTTTACGTAGGCCCCACTCTTTGTTTAACACAGCCTTCAAAATATTCGCTGTTGGGATGTTACCCTTCATAAGCACGTCTGCTTCACCATTTCTCACAGCTTTAACAGAAAGTTCTGCAGCCTCTGCATTAGACATTGCTGCAATCACTTCAACATGTTCTGAAGTTTGTAAACCATGTTCTTGTAGCATCCCCATTATTTTTTCTTGATTTCCATATAGACGAAATTGAGCTAGCTGTAATTTAATTGCTTTCGCTACAGCTTCAATTACTTCATGATCTTCAGCTACTGCTACAGCCACAGTTTTTTTAGGCTGTCCCGCTGCTTGATCAATTAAGTATTCTAACTTCATATTTTGTAATCAACCCTTTCCGTCGTCCCTCGTCTATTTATAAAGCAAATACCGTGCCAACTTTTAAAAGTGGTCTTACCAATAATGAAAACGCATTCAAAATGCAGTAAAATCAATACTTTGGAAAATAACAAAAGATTCTGTCTTATTTTGTCGCTTTTTGTATACCATGCAATAAATTGCACGGTACGCAATTTATTGCATGCTATTTTTTGCATAGTCATACTTTTCTAGCTTATAATATAAATTTCGAACGGAAATTCCTAACGCTTTTGCAGTTTGTGTTTTATTCCCATCAAATCTCTCCAAATATTCATGAATAATATTCCCTTCAAACTCTGTCACTAAATGTTCAAGTGGCTTTTCTTCTAATTCAGGTAATAAATGAGATTGCTTTGACTCCACCTGCTCTTCGTTATGTAATGGCGGTAAATGATGTACATCAATATAGATCTCGTTATAATTCATAAAAATAATTGCTCGTCCTAAAATATTTTCAAGTTCCCTCACATTCCCTGGCCATTCGTATGATTGTAAATATAAAATAGCTGAATCAGTGAGCCCTTCTACATTACGACCATAATCTTGATTAATTTTTTGAATCAATCTGTCCGCAATTGTCGGTATATCTCCTTTACGTTGACGAAGAGACGGAATTTGAATTGGAATTTTATTTAATCGATAATATAAATCCTCCCTAAACTTCCCTTCTAGAATAGCCTTTTCTAAATTCACATGTGTCGCTGCAATTACTCGAACATTAATAGGTATCGCTTTCGTTCCACCAACTTTTACAATTTCTTTTTCCTGCAATACACGAAGGAGCTTCGCTTGTGTATTTGCAGATAACTCCCCTATTTCATCTAAAAAAATACTACCGTTATTCGCTTCCTCAAAGAACCCACGTTTCCCGCCTCTTTTCGCTCCAGAAAACGCTCCTTCCTCATAACCAAATAATTCACTTTCTAACAACGTCTCCGAAATGGCCGCACAGTTTACACGGACGAATTTATTGTATTTTCGATTACTTCCATTATGGATTGCATGTGCAAACAATTCTTTACCAGTCCCAGATTCACCGCGTAACAGTACCGTTGCCGGTGTATTCGCTCCTAGCTTCGCCTGTTCGATAGCTGCCGTTGTTTCATCTGAATTTCCGACAATATCATCAAAAGAATATTTCGCTTCTAATGTGCGAATAATTTGCCTCGCTCTATTCAATTCATTTGTTAACTTTTGAATTTCCGACACGTCACGGATAACGCCGACGCTTCCTTTCAATATTCCATCCACAATAACTGGCGCTACGTTTACAATTACATCGCGCTTTTTTTGCCCAATCTTCATATGTATTCCGCGCACCGCACGACGCGTTCGAAGTACTTTCATATGCATACTTTCGCCTTCTACAATATCAGTTGTAGCAGGCTTCCCAATAATATCTTCTTCTGTTAAACCCGTTAATTTCGTATATGCCGGGTTAATGACTAAACCTCTTCCTTTTTCATCCACAACCGAAATCGCTTCTTCAGATGAGTTAATAATCGCCTCTAATAATGTTTGAATTTCTTTTAAGTCTGTAACTTCTTCCGCTAAATCTACAACTTCTGTTATATCTTTAAAAATTGCAAATGCTCCTTGTACCTCTCCGCCCTCTTTTAATATCGGTATACGCGTTGTAATAATTTTCTTTCCATTCTCTAATGTTAGTTCATAATTTACTTCTATTTGTTTCGTACGTATAATGCGAAGTAATTTACTAGTCGGAATAACTTCTAAAATATATTTTCCTATCACCTCTTCTTTTTTATATCCGATAATACGCTCTGCACTTTTATTAAAAAGACGAACTTGTCCCTCTCGATCAATTACGATCATACCGTCATGCGTAGAATTTAAAATTAATTCTCCTTGTTGCGTTTGTTCCTCTAACCGCCCAATTAACCCTTCCTTCTCATGCGCTAATCCTGTAACAATTTTTGCAATATCACCTGGTATAAGAAGAGTGTCTTTTTTCTTTTTTTCCAATAAAACTTTATGTACATCATCTTCACCTGTCATATCAAATATTACATCGATATGCATAGAAAGAAATGGAGTTACACTTTCTCCAATTGCAATCCCATATTCCTTAGCAATTTGTAATCCTTTTGCCACCGGATTTATATCAATAATCCCTATAATTTGAAATATATTCGAACTTTGTAACAGATTCAGCAGTGCGCTCCCACCTTCACCTGCACCAACAATTAATACTTTTTGTTTCATATATTACACTTCCTCTCGAAGTAGCTCTGCAAATTTTTTCACACCTTTATCTTACTCGTTCAGCAACCTCTTGACAAACCACCTTTCCATATAACATCATTAAAATACACGAAATAATCTGAAAAGGAGCGTTATGTATGCAGCGTTACGTTGCTCTACTATTAGCACTCATCCCTATTTCATTAGCTGTGTTTGGTATAAAGTTAATGAGAGATACTGTATTTGGGATTCTATTTCCACCAATCTCTATACTGTGGTTACAATTTTTAATCGGCGCTCTCTGCTTCGGGCTCGGGTTTTATATTTTTGGCGGCTTCGTCGTACACCGAGATCGTAAACGAAATAAAGTACAAGCTCGCTTTAGAAGATAGGAAGGCCCCACTATTTATAAATAAAAAATGAGACCGTTCCACACGGTCTCATTTTTTTATT
Source organism: Bacillus sp. ok061 (assembly GCF_900108285.1). Taxonomy (NCBI): domain Bacteria; kingdom Bacillati; phylum Bacillota; class Bacilli; order Caryophanales; family Bacillaceae; genus Bacillus; species Bacillus sp. ok061. The sequence continues at coordinate 77,779 of NZ_FNUW01000004.1, forward strand.
GGCAATAACGTTCTTGCCGTTTCAGGGTAATCAGTAATAATCGCCGATATATTCATATCAAAATATTTACGCATAAGCGTTTCTTCATTAATTGTATAAGGGCGAACCTCTACACCACTTTCCATCGTTAGTTCGGCAATAGCATCTTGAAGGTAACGATAATTCGGATGTACTGCTGTAGCCCCCATTTTTTTCGCGTATGCCCACGGACTATGCAAACCTTCGCGATATAAAATTGCAGTTTGAATATCAGGAGCCATCATATGGCACCGTTTCATACTGTAGTGATTAAACGAAGAAAATACAACGCGATCCTCTAAACTAAATTTCCGTACAAGCGTTATAACTTCTTCCTCTAAACCTCTGTATGGAATTTTATTATTTTTAAGTTCAATATTAAGTAGCAAACTCGTTTGTTCAAGCCACTCTAATACCTCTTCTAAAAGTGGTATTTTACAAAAACCTACTTTATCACCAAATTTATAACTTGCATCTAACTTGCATAAGTCCTCATATACATAATTCCGAACCGCACCTTTTCCATTTGTTGTCCGGTCCACCGTTTCATCATGAATGACGACAACTTTTCCATCTTTCGTTAATTGAACATCAAGTTCAATTCCATCCGCTCTAAAAGACTCAGCCGCTTCAAATGAAAGCATTGTATTTTCTGGGTACGTTCCAGCCGCACCACGATGCGCAAATATAAGAGTCATCCTCACTCCCCCAATCTTATGCTATACTATACGAAAAAGGAGGTACTTCTATGAGACCATTGCAAATTTCTCCAGATACTGCAGTCCGCTTATCAAAAGCACTAGGTGTTCCACTTGAACAACTCATGCATATGCCGCAACACATTTTAATTCAAAAGCTAGTTGAATTAGAAAAACAAAATAAAGACGAAGAATAATACAGTCCTGTTTTGCAGGGCTTTTTATTATTTTCTATTATATCACGGATGACTTCCCTGCTAAAATCCTTTAACAGATGTGCTACGATGCAATTTAGCCGTTCCTTCATCATTTAATAGTCTGCTTTCTTTTTTGTTGCAAGTCATAAAGAAAGCAGACTATTTATTTATAAGCCCCCATTGCGTCCTTAAACACGATCATAAAAAACTAGAAACCCTTTATATTATTTTTTATTGAACGTGCGGAGCATCCCCTGATTCGTATAGTTCTTTCGCTTTTCCCTCCCCGAATGTAGTTAAAATATAATGTTGCTCTTCTACCGCATCCATCGCTCTAGTTGCTTTACAAACGTTATCTTCTTGAACATCCGAGAAATAATTGTGATCTTCTACAATTTTACTAAAATCTTTTTGTGCCCATCTATTAGCAATTGCTAAAAGCTCATTTTTCTTCGCAAAGCTACTCTGATTTATGATTTCTTTTAATTTTTTAGCATTATTTTGAATCATTGGGATAGAGCCCGATTTTCGTTCTGCCACTACTTTTTGATGAGTCATGCGATGCATCGCTGTAATAACTTCTCTTTCAGTAGAATTTTCAGTAACATACACATCAACAAAGACCCCATCTACCTCTCTACCTACTATTGTTTGGTCTTCTTTTTTATCTATTTGAGCGCTCACTTCTTTATCTACTGGATTATCGGCAAGTTCTAACATTCCAAATGTAACTGCAATAGCAAGAACTCCCATAGCTGCTACTATTCCTAGCCAAGTTGAAATTTTATTTTTCATTCCCCTTCCCCCTATCTATATCTATTTAATTGTCTTATAAAAAACTCACTTACATGTAATATTACTAAAAATAGGTTTTATTTTCCATGATATCAAATAATCTCTTTTTCTAAACAAAATAAAAAAACCAACGAATTATAACATCCATTGGTCTTTCATTAAAAAGTTTATTAGTTTTAAAATTACTGTCGAGTATAGAGTTCCAGCATGCAAAGGGTTTTACTAAAACGAAAACCCTTTGCTACTTCTACTCTCAGCTAGCTTTATGTTCAAGTCTCAGCTTATCCGCAACCATTGCGATAAACTCAGAATTCGTAGGTTTTGCTTTTGACATGGATACTGTATAACCGAATAAGGACGAAATAGAATCAATATTCCCACGGCTCCAAGCTACTTCAATCGCGTGACGAATTGCGCGCTCCACACGGCTTGCTGTTGTATTATATTTCTTTGCGATATCTGGATACAATACTTTCGTAATCGATCCTAATAATTCGATATCGTTGTATACCATGGAGATTGCTTCTCGTAAATACATATATCCTTTAATATGAGCGGGTACACCAATTTCATGAATGATACTCGTAATACTCGCATCTAAGTTTTTCGGTTTTCCATCTACTGTTGTTGCTGATCGGAATGATGGTAGTGGACGTTTAATCATAGCGTTTGCTTTACCACTCACTTGACGAATATGACTCGTTAAATTCTCCATATCAAATGGTTTTAATATGAAATATGAGGCACCTAAGTCAACTGCTTTTTTCGTCACATCTTCTTGCCCGAATGCTGTCAACATAATTACGCTAGGCTGTTTTAACCTTTCAATATGTCGCATTTTTTCCAATACAGCTAAACCATCTAAGTGTGGCATAATAATGTCTAAAACGAGTACATCAGGTTGCTTATCTGTTAATAAGTTTAAACACTCTTGACCATTATAAGCAGTACCGATTACTTCCATATCATCTTGAGCGGCTACATAGCTCTCTAACATTGATACTAGTTCTTTATTATCATCCACAAGACATACTTTAATTTTCTCCACAGCTTTTCCTCCCTTACCGAATCGATTCTCCGACATGTGTATCCTTCTAGGCTACATGAATTGTTCGACAATTGTGTGAAAATTCCCTTTTAAAGTTTCTTACTTTCCGATAAAATCACAAAAAAATATGTTTATCGTTCATTTATTCCCTTTCGCAACACATTCCATCATAGAAATACAACGAAACGTTCAACCCTTTTCTTTTATTTTACAACAAAAAACACCTCTTGCGGAGCTTTTACAAAATTTCAACGAATTTTTCAACAGAAAAAGCGAGCTAATATATATATATTAACTCGCTTTTTTCTCTTGATCATAAATATTAATTCCAGCTTGATGTAACATCCATTCAATATGAACACCATATCCTGATGTTGGATCATTTACAAATACATGCGTAACAGCACCAATTACTTTTCCATTTTGTACAATTGGACTTCCGCTCATTCCTTGTACGATACCGCCCGTTTTCGCTAATAGACGTTTATCTGTTACTTTTATTACCATACCCTTTGTGGCTGGGAATTTTTGTTGCACTGTACTAACAACTTCAATATCAAACGCTTCTACTTTATCTTGATCAATAACTGTTAATATTTTTGCCGGTCCTTCTTTTACTTGATGAGATAATGCGATAGGCATCGGTTTATCCATTATACCGTTTTTCATATTCGTATTTAATTTGCCAAAAATACCATATGGACTATTAATTGTAATATTACCAATCACTTCACGATCTGGTGAGAATCTTGCTAATTTCTCCCCCGGATTCCCATGACTACCTCTTTCAATTGATGTAACTGTCGAGCGCATAATTTGTCCATCTTCGACTTGAATTGGCTTTTTCGTATCATTATCAGAAATAACATGACCAAGTGCCCCGTATTTCATAGAATCTGGATGAACAAATGTCATCGTTCCAATTCCAGCTGCCGAATCACGGATATACAAGCCAATTCGATAAGACGATTCACCGTTGTCTTTTTGTGGAGTTAGCTTCGTACGAATATATTTTCCATCTCTTAACAATACAAGATTAAGCGGTTCACCTGTTTCTCCACTATTATGAACAAACGGTGCTACATCACTCATTCTTTCAATTGTTTTACCATTAATTTCAGTAATCATATCTCCAATTTGTACACCTGCTGTTTCACCAGGAGATATTTTACCCTTTTCAGTTTGAATTAAATGATGGCCTACAACAAGTACACCTTTTGTATTTAATTTCACACCAATTGATTGTCCACCTGGAATCACTTTAAAATCTTTTAACACTCTCACATTTACTTTTTTCACTGGAAAACCAGCAAGCTGAAATACCATATCAGCTTCACCATTTTGATGAGAATTTACCATAAGTCCTTGTTTTTGTTCATTCGAACTCACTGTAAATACATGACGATTTGTGGATGAAGCTTTGAAAACTGGTAATGATGATATTTCTGATTGTTGTCCTTCAAAAACAACAAGTTGTTTCGGTGATGAAATAAACGTTCGAAGCGGTTTAAAACATCCAATAAAAACTAAAGAAACAAGGAGACAAAGACCTATTATTTTTCGAAATTTTTCTAATTTCAACTTGTTCACTCTCCTCGCTCCTACCCCACATTCAGCCTCTTGGCTTCACTTTTTAATCTCTCCTTGCAGTGCATTATTTATAACCGGAAGAATTAAGAAATCGTCATTTGAGAAAAAAAGCTATCCATTACTGGATAGCCTCTGCTGTCTGTTTAAAATGATGCGCTTGCGTAAGTAATTCTTTCGCATGCTCTGTCGTTAAATCTGTGATTTCTACACCAGAAATCATTCGAGCTATTTCTGTTACTTTATCCTCCATAGTTAAAACAGTAACTGATGTAATTGTACGATCATTCGCTACTTGTTTTCGAATAAATAAATGTGAATCCGCCATTGAAGCTACTTGAGGTAAGTGCGTAATACAAAGTACTTGCGAGTTTACTGATACTCGATAAATTTTTTCCGCAATAGCCTGTGCGACTCGGCCACTTACACCCGTATCCACTTCATCAAAAATAACAGATGCAACCCCTTGATGCTTAGAAAAAATGCTTTTTAAAGCTAAAATAATACGAGATAACTCTCCGCCAGAAGCAACCTTTGAAAGTGGTTTTAGCGGCTCTCCTGGGTTCGTTGAAATATAAAATTCCACATGATCGTAACCATCCGCCGTAAGTCTTACCGGTGCACCTTCCACAAGGGGTTCTTCTGCATTTCCTTCTCTCTTCATAATTCTCACTTCAAATTTCGTTTTTTCCATATATAATTCTTTTAATTCCTGATGAATTGCATTTGTAAGATGTTCTGCAAGCTCATGACGCATATTACTTAACAACGTTGCTTCTTTCAGAATAACACTTTCTAATTCCTTCAACTGTTTCTTCGTCGTTTCAATATGAACGTCTTTATTTTCAATTGTAAAAATTTCCTGTTCAATTTTATCTGCATACGCTAAAATCTCTTCTACAGTATTTCCATATTTTCTCTTTAGCATACGAATTTCATTCAAACGTGTTTCGATCTCATCTAAACGATTTGGATCATATTCCATCATATCGAGCTTTTCTCTCAGTTGATAGGCAACCTCTTCTAATAAGTAGTAGCTATTTGCAATTGAATCATAATTCTCTTGATACACTTCATCTAAATGTGTAATACTTTCCATTTGCCCCATTGCACTTCTTACATTATCTAATCCTTTTCCGTCGGCACTTAACGAACGATATGCATCACCTAACGCTTTATAAATCTTTTCAAAATTAGAAATTTGCAATCGTTCCTCAGTTAATTCATTTTCTTCATCCATCTTTAAATCCGCCTTGCGAATTTCTTCATGCTGAAATTGAATTAAATCTAGGCGATGTGCCATTTGTTGTTCATTTTCACTTAACGATTTCAATTGTTTTTTTAATTTTTCATAGTCAGCGTATACGTTTTGATATATATCTAATTGTTTAACGATTCGATCCCCATCAAAGTGATCAAGCATAAAAAGATGTCGTTCTTCATTCATTAAATCTTGCGTTTCGTGCTGTCCATGAATATCAACAAGTGTTTTCCCAATTTCTTTTAATATGCTAAGTGTAACAAGCTTCCCATTTACACGACATACACTCTTCCCGTTCGCAGCAATATCACGCTTTAAAATAATCATGCCATCTTCTATTTCTATATCTAACTCTTCTGCCTTTTCAATACATGGATGCTTCTCATCTTCAACATAAAATAGCCCTTCAATCTCAGCCTTTTCTGTTCCATATCGAACAAATTCTGCTGACCCACGGCCACCTACAAGTAAACTAATTGCATCAATAATAATCGATTTTCCGGCCCCTGTTTCACCGCTTAAAACCGTTAAACCTTTTTGAAAAGAAATATTTAATGCTTCAATAATAGCAAAGTTTCTAATCGATAATTCCGATAACAATGCCCCATTCACCTCGTTATAAAATAATCCCTTACTAAAGGATTTTCTCAGTTCTTCATTCAAATAATCATGCTATATATTTGTATGTATATACTCTTCTAACCCGCTTCATTGTACCAAACATTCGTTTTACGGGTCAATCCATCTATTTTCTAACTTTATGCAAACAAAATATTATATTACAATTGAACAAGATATTTTTAACCAATAAAAATATCTTGTTCACTTCCCACTTTACGATGGAAAGCAAACAAGATTTTTTGTTACAACATATTTAAGAAACGATCAGAGACAACACCTGTATCGTCAGGTGTACGGCAAATAATTAAGCAAGTATCATCACCACAGATGGTTCCGATGATCTCATCCCACTCTAAATGATCAATAAGTGCTCCAAGTGAATGAGCGTTACCAGGCAATGTTTTTAGCACAAGCATATGTCCTGCCGTGTCTAATTTTACAAATGAATCCACTAGATTTCGTTTTAATTTTTGTAACGGGTTAAATCGTTGATCTGCTGGCAAGCTATATTTATAGCGTCCATCATGCAATGGCACCTTCACTAAGTGCAGTTCTTTAATATCGCGCGATACTGTTGCTTGCGTTACATTAAATCCCTCATTACGTAAAATATCAACTAATTCATCTTGTGTTTCAATTTCTTTGTTTGCAATAATTTCCCTGATTTTAATATGGCGCTGACCTTTATTCATACATTTGCACCTCACACTATCTCTTACCATAGTTTAAACATTGGTATACTTCACTTATTTATGTTAACTTATAATTCGTTTCTTGTACACAATTGTTTTTACAATCATTATACAATTACAACAAAAAGAGGAACAACATATGTTATTCCCCTTTCCCTTTTTGTTTTAGAACGTCATGCGCTTCTGTAACAACTTGCTCTATAGAAATTGGAGAATGATTTTCGCCATTCTCACGTTCACCATGCCATTTCAGGTGAATTAAAAATTCAATATTACCATCCCCACCCGTAATTGGTGAGAATGTTAAACCTTCCACATCATAGCCTTCTTTTAAAGCAAACTCGACAATCATTTCTACAACAGCTTCATGTACTTTTCTATCACGAACGATACCTTTTTTCCCAACTTGCTCTCTTCCAGCTTCAAACTGAGGTTTAATTAACGCTGCTACATCCCCGTTAGGCATAAGCATTGTTTTTAAAACTGGCAGTATAAGCTTTAATGATATAAATGAAACATCAATACTTGCAAATTGAGGTAAACCACGTTCTAAGTCTGCTGGTGTCACGTAACGGAAATTTGTTCGTTCCATTACAACAACACGCTCATCTTGACGTAATTTCCACGCTAGTTGATTGTATCCTACATCTAATGCATAAGATAATTTCACTCCATTTTGAAGCGCACAATCTGTAAAGCCACCAGTTGATGAACCAATATCTATCATAACTTTATCTTGTAAATCAAGATGAAATGTCTCTAATGCCTTTTCAAGTTTATAACCACCACGACTTACATACGGCATAACTTGTCCCTTCACCGTAATCTCAGTATCTTGCGAGATTTTCTCTCCTGGCTTATCAAGTCTCATTTCATTTGCATATACGAGTCCCGCCATAATGGCGCGCTTTGCTTTCTCACGCGTTTCTATAAGTCCTCGCTCTACTAATAGTACATCTACTCTTTCTTTTTTTATGCTCATTTGTTACGCCCTTTTTTGTTTTGATGGAATCATTGTATGAATACGGTCTACGACAGCATCTGTCGTTAAACCAATTTCTTCTAATAATTTTGTTACACTTCCGTGCTCTATGAAGCGGTCTGGAATACCCATTCGTTCAACTAATGCACTATGGTAACCATTTTCAGATGCAAATTCAACTACTCCTGTTCCAAAACCACCAATTAAGCAAGCTTCTTCAATCGTTAAAATCGGTATATTCTTTCCTAGAAGATCATGTAAATATGCTTCATCCATTGGTTTAATAAAGCGAGCATTCACTACTTTCACTGAAACTCCAGCTTTTTCAAGACGCTCAGCGGCTTCCATTGCCATTGGTATTGTCGTACCAAACGTTAAAATAGCTGCTTGTGTACCCTCTTTTAACGTCTCCCACGTACCGATCGGAATCGCCTTTAATTCTTCATCCATATGAACGCCAAGTCCATTACCGCGCGCATAACGCAATGCGATTGGTCCATCTTCATATTTCATCGCCGTATAAACTAAATGTTGCCCTTCATTTTCATCTTTCGGCATCATAAGCACCATATTTGGCAAGTGACGTAAGAATGAGATATCAAATACGCCTTGATGCGTTTCACCATCTGCTCCTACTAATCCTGAGCGATCTATTCCAATGAAAACATTTAGATTTTGGCGGCATATATCATGAACAACTTGGTCATATGCTCTTTGTAGAAATGTCGAATAAATTGCTAAGAATGGCTTCATTCCTTGCGTTGCCATACCTGCTGCCATTGTTGTAGCATGCTGTTCTGCAATACCTACATCAATCATACGATTTGGGAATTCTTTTTGGAATTTCTCAAGTTTTGATCCAACAGGCATTGCAGGTGTAATTGCTACGATACGCTCATCCGCTCTCGCTAGCTTAAGTACTGTTTCACTAACAACAGCACTCCATGCTGGTGCAACTTCTTTCGGCTTAACGAAGTCACCTGATTCAATTTTATAAGGTCCTGTTCCATGCCAAGTTCCAATAACGTCACTCTCGGCCGGTTTATAACCTTTTCCTTTTTTCGTAATAACGTGAACAAGCACTGGGCCTTTTGTTTTCTTTGCATATTGCAACGTTTCGAATAACTTTTCATAATCATGCCCATCGACTGGACCTAAATATGTAAAGCCTAACTCTTCGAAAAAGACACCAGATACTAGTAAATATTTAAGACTATCTTTTATTTTCTCTGCTGTCGCAGCCACTTTCCCGCCAACTGCTGGGATTTTCTTTAATATATACTCTAATTCATCTTTTACCCAGTGATATTTTCCTGCGGTACGTAAACGACCAAGTACATTATGGAGCGCACCAACGTTTGGTGCAATTGACATTTCATTATCATTCAAAATAACAATCATATCTGTCTTTTCATGTCCAATATGGTTCAATGCCTCTAAAGCCATTCCGCCTGTTAAAGCACCATCTCCAATAATTGGTATAACATATTCTTTCGTTTTCTTTAAATCACGTGCCAGAGCCATTCCCATTGCAGCCGATAACGATGTCGAGCTATGACCAGTTTCCCATACGTCGTGCTCACTCTCGCAACGTTTCGGAAAACCACATAGGCCTTGATATTGCCTTAATGTACCAAACTCTTTCGCGCGTCCAGTTAAAATTTTATGTACATAGGATTGATGTCCTACATCCCATAAAAATTTATCTTGCGGGCTATCAAATAATTTATGCAGAGCAATTGTGAGTTCTACTACACCTAAATTAGGTGCAATATGTCCACCTGTTTGAGAGAGCTCTTCAATTAAAAACTTACGAATATCCTCACTCAATCCCTCTAGTTCACTGATAGACATATCTTTCAAAAAACTAGGGTTTTGAATTTGCGTTAGATCCACATGGATCACTCACTTTCATTTCATAATCTGTCAACATGTCAAATATTATAAAAAACATTTACACAAAACAAGAAATTCTCTTTTCTATTTTTCGTCTTGTCCCGACATTAACCAGTCTATTGCGCCCTAATCCTATTATAAACCATATTTCTTTAGGCGATGAAAAAAATAGCCGCTAACACGAAGTGATAACGGCAATGTAATCTACATATATTTTTGCCAATAACAAGAAAAGAAAAACCTTTTCCTACAGTTATATCATAAAATGATGAATGACTCAACAAATGAAAACGCTGTTATATTAGTTATTACGTTTTGCAATTAAATCGCAAATAGATAGTAAATATTCATCTTGTAATTGCAAGGAGCTAATCGCACCTTTTGCTTCTGCAATTGTTTCTTCTAAAATATCCTTTGCTCTATCTACAGTAAACAACGTCGTATATGTGCTCTTTTCGTTAGAAAGATCACTACCAATCGGTTTCCCAATCTCTTCTTCGGTTCCTTCGACATCTAAAATATCATCTCGAATTTGGAAAGCTAGACCGATATATTTGGCAAACGTAAGCAATTTTTCTTCTTGCTCTTCTGTTGCATCAGAAAGTATCGTACCCGCAAGTACAGCAAACTCAAGCAGTTTTCCCGTCTTATGTTTATGGATGTACTCCAGTTCATCAATCGTAAGGCGTTTCCCTTCAGCTTCCATATCTGCCACTTGTCCGCCAACCATTCCTTCTGGTCCTGCTGCTTTTGCAAGTTCAAGTACAAGTCTTACTTTTTTTTCGGCAGAAATTTCTTTTTGCTCATATGCCATAATAACTTGAAAAGCATACGTCAATAAGCCATCTCCTGCTAAAACTGCCATCGCTTCACCAAATACTTTGTGATTTGTGGGCTTTCCTCTTCTTAAATCATCATCATCCATACAAGGTAGATCATCATGAACTAAAGAATATGTATGAATCATTTCAAGAGCACAAGCTGCACCTATTCCAAGATTTCTTTCTTTCCCAAACGCTTGTAATGTTGCAAACAAAAGTAACGGGCGGAGACGTTTTCCACCCGCTTCCAAAGAATATGCCATCGCTTCACGAAGTACATTTGGACATTGTAATTCATTTGCATAGCTTACAAGTTTCTCTTCTACGAAAGTTTTACTTTCTTTCAAAAAAGTATCAAAAGCAATCGTCACTATGCTTCATCTCCTACAGCAGTAAACGGTTCAAGCTCTCCATCTTCCCCAAGAATAACTGCCATTTGTTCTTGTACATTCTTCAACTTCTCATCACAAAGCTTAGATAACTCCATGCCCTCTTTAAAATAAGAAATCGCTTCTTCTAACGGTACGTCACCTTGTTCTAGCTTAGAAACAAGATGCTCAAGTTGCGAAATTGCCTCTTCAAAGCTTAATTTATTTTCCATTATTCAATTCACGCTCCTCTATGCCTGATACGCTACAATCTAGTATTCCATCTTGTAATTGAACTGAAACAGCATCTCCAAGGCTTACATCTTTCACACTTTTTAACACTTGCTTCTCTTCATCATATACAAGCCCGTACCCTCTCATCATTACTTTAAGCGGACTTAACGCTTCAAGTTTTTGAGCAGCTCTTACAAAGGCAAATTCTTTCGTTTGAAGTAACGTTTGCATTTCACGTTGTAATTGCTTTTGCAACGTTTCAACAGCTACCTTCGTTTGCATAATTTTTTGAGATGGGTGGTGCTTCTCTAAATAAAATGAAAGTTGCTTTAACTGATTCACCTTTTTATCAATATAGCGCTCTTTAGCTAAAACAAGCTGTTCTAGCGCTCTATCTAATTGCTCTTCCTTTTGCTCATATACTTGTCTTGGATAACGGAACGCATACGATCTTTGCAACACTTGTAGTTTTTCTTCTTTTTTATGTACTAACTCTCTCATCGCTCTTTGCAATCTCAGAGTTCTTTGTAATACCTTTTCTTGTAACTCTATAATGTTAGGTGCTGCCAGCTCAGCTGCTGCAGTCGGTGTTGGCGCGCGTAAATCTGCAACAAAATCTGCGATTGTAAAATCCGTTTCATGGCCTACTGCCGAAATAATAGGAATTTCACTCTTAAAGATTGCTCTTGCAACCATTTCCTCATTGAAAGCCCATAATTCCTCAATAGAACCTCCACCACGGCCAACGATTAGTACATCTATCTCTCCCATTTCATTCGCTGTACGAATCGCTTGTACAATCGAGGGAGCCGCTGACTCCCCTTGTACAAGTACCGGAAATACAATAACATTCCCAATTGGATAACGACGTTTAATCGTTGTTATAATATCACGAATCGCTGCTCCTGTTGGCGACGTAATCACACCTATTGTTTTAGCGTAAGGAGGAATTGCTTTTTTATAAACTTGAGAAAAAAGTCCTTCTTCTTCTAAACGAACTTTTAACTGTTCGTACGCTAAATGTAAATTTCCGACTCCGTCAGGCTGCATGTCTTGAATATAAATTTGATAAGAACCACTCGCCTCGTAAACAGAGATTTTCCCTTTCACGAGTACCTTCATCCCATTTTCAGGTTTGAATTTAATATTACGATTATGACCCGCAAACATAACCGCTGCGATTCTTGCATTTTCATCTTTCAATGTAAAATACATGTGGCCACGGCTATGATTTTTAAAGTTGGAAATTTCACCTTTTAACCAAACAGACTGCAAATGCGGATCATATTCTATTTTTGTTTTTATATAGCGTGTTAACGCTGTAACGGTTAAATATTGCTTCTCCATTTCTCTCTCCTCATAGCCGACTCAAATTATTTACAAACGACACCTGCACGTTTGGCAGATTCAACAGTATTATGAAGAAGCATTGTGATTGTCATTGGACCAACACCCTTTGGCACAGGTGTAATGTAACCCGCAACATTTAACACGTTGTCAAAGTCAACATCACCACAAAGTTTACCTGTTTCTAAACGGTTTACACCAACGTCAATTACAACCGCTCCTTCTTTAATATAATCCGCTGTTATCATTTTAGGTCGTCCAACAGCTACGATTAAAATATCCGCTAACTTCGATAACTCTTTCATATTTTGCGTCTTAGAATGACAATATGTGACAGTTGCATTTTCATTTAAGAACAATTGTCCCACTGGTTTACCGACAATATTACTTCTTCCAATTACTACTACATGTTTTCCAGAAATATCAAGATTTGTTTCTTTTACTAATTCTACGATACCATGCGGTGTACATGGAAGGAATGTATCTTGTCCCGTCATCATACGTCCCACGCTGATTGGGTGAAATCCGTCTACATCCTTTTCTGGTGAAATTCTTTCAATGATAGCTTTTTCTTCAATATGTTTTGGTAAAGGTAATTGCACTAATATGCCATTAATGCGGTCATCGCCATTTAAGCGATCGATTTCAGCAAGCAAGCGTTCCTCAGTAATTGTTTCAGGAAGTTCAATTAGCTCTGAGTAAATCCCTACTTGTTCACAGCCTTTTTCTTTTCCTTTTACATAAGAACGAGATGCTGGATCTTCTCCAACTAAAATAACTGCTAATCCTGGTACAACCCCTTGCTCTTTCAACTTCACAACTTCTTCTGTTAATTGTGCTCGTTTTTTCTCCGCAACTTCATTTCCTTTGATGATTACTGCTACCATTTTAAGATTCCCCCTTAAAGAATTTACAGTGTATCTTTTATATTAGATAAAACGCCGTTAATAAAACGACGAGATTCCTCATCCCCAAATGTTTTAGCAATTTCAATTGCTTCGTTAATTGTTACGTTGTGTGGAATTTCTTCCATGTACTTCATTTCATACACAGCTACACGTAAAATACTGCGATCAACAATACTAATACGCTCAAGCTTCCACTTTTTTAAGTTTTGACGAATCGCTTCATCGATTGCTTCTTTATTTTCTACAAAACCTACTACAAGTGACTCTAGAAACTCATTTGTTTCTTCGCCTTCATCTAGCGTGTTTTCCACTGCTACTTTCGGTTCTAATTCACCTGTAATATCCATTTGGTATAATGCTTGCATTGCTCTTTCTCTAGCCGTCCTACGTTTCATTGTAACTCTCCTTTATGCTTCAAGTCTTTCCTTATACTTTGTTATATTATTATAATTTATAAGCCGTCAATTCACTTACTCTTACAGTTTTCATTGATTTTCCAACCTTATAATACAATGATAATAACACAATTTATCGTTTCACACACGGGTTACAAGGCTGAAAAATAATAAAAAGATTAACTTCAAGTTCCATATCTTATCACAATGTACGTTTTTTGGAAAAACGACACATTTCCTTATTTATTTCTTATTTTTTGAAATAGTATAATAATTAGAGGGTTGTAATTTGTGAAGAAATGAAACGATAAAAAAGATGCCTATGTTACTAGGCACCTTTTCATTCTTACACTGGTTCGATTTCTGTTTTTTGTGTTTCGAATGTTACGCCAACGATGTGAACATTCACTTCTTTTGGCTCAAGTCCTGTCATTGTAAAGAGCGCTTGGCGAATATTGTCTTGAATCTTTTGTGCAACAACTGGAATTGCTACACCAAAATACATTACAACATAAAGGTCAACGATAATATCTTCGTTTGCTAATTCAACCTTTACACCTTTACCATGATTTTTCTTACCTAACTTCTCAACAACATCTGTAGCAAAATTACCGCGCATTGCCGCTACACCTTCTACTTCAGCAGCTGCAATACCTGCAATTACTTCAATTACTTCTGGTGCAATTTCTACTTTACCAAGAGTTGTATCTTGACCCATATCTAACATATGTTCAGCCATGAAAAAAACCTCCTTTAATGTATCACTGCGTCACAAGTTCATGCTCTTCCAAAAACTTCGTATTAAACTCACCTTTTACAAAATCAGGATGATCTAGCAATTGCAAATGGAACGGGATTGTTGTATGTACGCCTTCAATGACAAATTCACTAAGTGCGCGCTTCATTTTTGCAATTGCCTCTTCACGTGTTTTTCCGTGAACAATTAATTTAGCAACCATCGAATCATAGAAAGGTGGGATGGAATATCCCGGATATACAGCTGAATCGACGCGAATACCAAATCCTCCTGGTGGTAAGTACATTTCTACTTTACCTGGAGATGGCATAAATTTTTTGGCAGGGTTTTCCGCATTAATTCGACATTCAATTGCCCAACCATTAAATTGTACTTCTTCTTGCTGTAACGATAACTTTTCTCCTGAAGCAACAAGAATTTGTTCTTTAATTAAGTCCATTCCCGTTACCATTTCAGTAACCGGATGCTCTACCTGAATTCTCGTATTCATCTCCATGAAATAAAAGGTTTTCGTTTTATATTCATAAATAAACTCAACCGTACCAGCACCTGTATAATCAACCGCTACCGCCGCTTTTACTGCCGCTTCACCCATCTGCTTGCGAATATCTTCATCAAGTGCAGGTGATGGACTTTCTTCTAATAGTTTTTGCAAACGGCGCTGAATTGTACAATCACGCTCTCCTAAATGAATGGCATTTCCGTGTGTATCTGCCATTATTTGAATCTCAACATGACGGAAATCTTCAACGTACTTTTCTAAGTATACACCAGGGTTCCCAAAAGCGGTACTAGCTTCTTGCTGTGTAATTTGAATTCCTTTTATAAGCTCTTCTTCATGGCGTGCAACACGAATACCTTTTCCGCCGCCACCTGCAGTCGCTTTAATAATAACTGGATATCCAATTTGATTAGCAAGCTCGATCGCTTCTTCGGTATTTTTAATAATCCCTTGTGAACCTGGTACAATCGGAACCCCTGCTTCTTTCATTGTATCACGAGCAACGTCTTTTGTGCCCATCTTTGAAATAGCTTCTGGACTTGGACCGATAAAAATTAAGTTACATTCACGGCATAACTCTGCGAAATCTGCATTCTCTGCTAAGAATCCGTATCCCGGATGAATAGCATCGCAGCCTGTTAACTTCGCAACGCTAATAATGTTCGTCAAATTTAAATAGCTTTCTTTCGAAATCGTTGGTCCTACACAATACGCTTCATCTGCAATCTGTACGTGAAGTGACTCTTTATCTGCTTCTGAATAAATTGCAACTGTTTCAATGTCCATTTCTTTACAAGCACGAATAATTCGTACAGCAATTTCCCCACGATTGGCTATTAATACTTTTTTTATCATCACAAAGACTCCCTTATTACGCTTTTACAAGAAATAGCGGTTGTCCATACTCAACAAGCTGTCCGTTATTAACAAGAATTTCAACAATTTCGCCCTCTACATCAGCATCAATTTCGTTAAATAACTTCATAGCCTCGACAATACATACGATAGAATCTTTCGATACTCTATCCCCAACACTTACATATGGAGGTGTATCAGGTGAAGATGAAGAATAGAATGTACCTACCATTGGTGAGGTAATCTTATGTAGGTTTTCATCTTGAACAGTTTTCTTCTCTTCTTGTTTTGGTGCTTCTGCTTGCGCTGCTGCTACTGTCGTTTCAACTTCAACAGGCGCTACTGGTTGCATAGCTTGTTTTGCTGCAGGTGCTTGTACAGCAACAACTTCATTACCACGCTTTTTCATTTTGATTGTTGTACCGTCTTTTTTGTATTCAAATTCATCAATATTAGAGCTATCAATTAATTTAATTAATTCACGAACTTCTTGAATTTTAAACATGTAAAATCCACTCCCATACTCTTGTTTGTCCCGTTTTTACAGATTCTCGTCACGAAAACTAGATTGACTGTAAAAATACGATGTATTCTATTAGAAAATATATTTCATTAACTAATAGAAATATTTACTATGTCCATCTTACGATAAATTTTTTAAACATTCCAATTTATATTTCTTTATAATAAATCGAAACTCCTGTAAAAAATATTATTCCAATAAAAAATTATTACCTAGTAATAATACCAAGTTTCACATGAAATTGGCAAGACCACTTCAAAAAAAACATTCACTACTTTTTCAAAACGTTACACAGCAAACACGCCATTCCCTCTCCACTCTTCACCACATCTATAGTCAATAACATATTTTTACCAAATATTAATTTTTGTTTACACGCCGTTCATCATTCCTTCATATAAGAATAGTATGTTCAAAGTGTAGAAAATATATTGTGCCGAGGTGTGGAAATATGATATGGCTCATTCTCTTTTTACCTGCCGTAATCGTTTGGGCATGCGTTCTTTGCATCCACGTCAAATCCGGAAAAAGTAATCATCAGTACCATGAACCATTAATCTTTTACTCACAACGTGTTTCTCCATTCCGAGTTGAACATAGTAAAAATAACTACAAAGACAAAATAGAAAAAAGCTATCGAAAATGATAGCTTTTTTCTATTAACACGTTTACTTACATACTCTATTTCACTATTTGCATACCCTTTGCTTAGTAAAAGGTAATAATCCGCAGGGAAACCCCTACGGATTAAAGTTTCACTTATTTCGCTGGTGGATCAAATTTCACACCTACATCTTTTGATCCGCCTTCACTTCTTACAAGTTGAATAATTTTATTTGCTTCTTTCTGTGAATGTTTTGCCGCTTTAACCGTTACTCTAATATCTGTACCATCAGCTCTTACAAGAGCATCTGGATATCCTCCTTGAGATTTAATTACTGTCTCAAGTAATTCTTGCTTCGTTTCCATTGTAGTGATTGCATCAAAGTTATCTTTCGCTTTACTCTTTTCTGTTGCTGAAGATTTCGAAGAATTCATCACTTCTTGTAATTTTGCTTTCGCTTCACTACGTTGATCTTCCATTTGCATACGTAAAGCTGTGAAATTCTCATCACTTGATTGAACTGATACATTACCCTCTTTTTTACTTGTTTCTTTTTTAGTATTTTCTTTTTTGTCTGTTTCTTTATTCGTTGTTTCTTTATTTGTTGTTTCCTTGCTTGTATTTTCTTTTTTCGGGGTTTCTTTAGGTGCTTCGTTTGTTACTGCTTTATCAGTACCTTGTTTTTCTTGTCCAATCTTTTCACCTGTTGCCGGCGATGCTGTATTCATTTTGTCAGGAGTTGTCACGTAATACACAGATAGTACAACAACTAAACTTAACATCGTTAATAGCCAAACTGTTTGTTTTTTTAACACTTTATTTCCTCCCTATCAATTTTTCGGTGAAACTGAAACGCGATGGGCCGGTACATCTAGCAGCCTTATCACAGCTTCTTTTACCATTGCTTTAACTTGTATATTATCCACTCCCTTTGCTACGACAAGAACACCACGTACTTTCGGCTTCTCTGTTCGTAAAACAACAGGAGTTTCTTTATCCCCTTCACGTATAATGACAGTCTTTTCATCAAGAGACTCGTCCTCTACTTCTCTTTTACCGCCTGTTTTATCTGTTTCACCTGTTGTTTGTGAGCGTTTCACTGTATTTTTTTCTAAAATTTTTTCTTCAGATGAATCTAAATTCACTTTAATCGTTACGTCTTTTACTCCTGCTATTTCTTCTAAAGCAGCTTTTAATTCTTGTTCATACGCTTTTTCATATTTTTCTACATTTGACATACTATCATTATTTTTTTGTCCGAAAGTTGGTACGTCTTTTTCTTGGTTTTGAGTTTTTTGTTCTTTAAATACAGGTACTTCTTCTTTTTTACTTGAAAAGAGACTACTAGAAAACATAAGCAAAATTCCAAGTATGAGTAGGACAAGTAAAAACTTAGGTGTTACCTTTTTACCCTTCTCGTTGCTTTCTTTTTGATCCCCATTCAATAAGTTTCGAAAAAATGAGAACTTCGAATTTTTATCTTTATTGTCCATTTACTCTACCTGTCCTCCCTTCCATTTGAACTTGGATTTGTTTACCCTCTAGTTGCCACCTGCTTGAAAAGAAATCTTTCATTTCCACATTCGTTTCTTCCACTTTTTTTGGAGGCTCTTTCGTATTAATTTCAATTGGCTTTACTGTTTCGATTGCATCATTTTTACTGCGTTCTTTTTCTTTCAACGTCACAACAACAGATTGAATATCTTTCGCTGACTTTACTTCTTCTGTATTTTCTGCTGCGACTATTTGTATTTCAGAGACAGTCATACCATACTTTTTCTCAAACTCTTTTCCTACTTCTTTTTTCATTTTGGTAGCCATCTCTTCTAAACTATATGCACGTGTTAGAGCTTGTATTTCTTTTTTCTTCGAATCTATTGAATTTTTTACAGATCCTTCTGCTACGTACTTTTCTTCATTAAAATTTGCAATTACTTCATTTACATCTGTCTGCAATAGTTTAAAAAGAGGCGTTAAAATTAATACAACTAACAAAAGACTTACAACAAATTTAACGTATTTTTGCAAATTCGAATTTGGAAGAATAAGATGAAGCATTGTCGCTAAGAGCAAAAAAACGATAATATTTCTAATCCACTCTGTAACAAATTGCATACTCTTCACCTCCTACCGCATCATAAGTGTAATATTCCCCGCAGCAATAATAATTGTAATACTTAAAAAGAACATAAATGATACGATAGCTAAGCAAGCAAATACGTAAATGATGCTTCGTCCAATAATGTCTAAGCATTGAATAATTGCTCCGCTGCCAACCGGTTGCAATACTGCTGCTGCGAATTTATAAATAAATGCGATACAGAAAATTTGAATCGCTGGAAAAGCAACAATTAAGCATAAAATGACGAGCCCAATAATTCCGACTGTGTTTTTCAATAATCCTGATGCGCTGATAACAGTATCTGCCGCTTCTGTAAACATCCTTCCAACTACTGGAATGAAGTTTCCTGTTACAAATTTAGCAGTTTTCACAGCTATTCCATCAGCAACGGCTGTTGCTGTTCCTTGTACAGATAATACTCCTAAAAAAATCGTTAAAAAGATACCGATAATCCCAACGCTAACATTTTGCAGAAGCTTGGACAATTTCGTCACTTTATATTGATCACTCATTGTACTTACAATACTTAATATCGTTGCCAGTAATAAAAGTGGTAGAACGATATAATTCATAAGAAGCCCACTCGTATTCATTAAGAAAATGATAACCGGATGAAAAAACGATACAGATACAACTCCCCCGCCAGTTGCTATAAGCGCCAGCAAAATTGGCAATAATGCTAATATGAAATCTACCATTGTTTGTATCGTTTCTCTTGCATATGTCATAACGACATAAAAACTATTTAAAGCAAAAATAATAAGTACCATATATACAACAGCATCAGCAATTTTACTTACGCTACTTTTTGAAAAAGCGGATTGCAGTGATTGCAACAATGCACTAAAGATTGTGAGCATAATAAGTGTGCCAAGCAGTTTTCCATTAGCTGCAAGCTCATGAAATAAATATTTTAATAACCCTATCATCCACTCTTTTAGAGAGAATTCTTTTTCTCCCTTTACAAACTCCATAAAACTCCCTTTTTGACTCTCTGGCAAATAGCCTCCATATTTTGTAACAAGCCCGTCCCAAAATTGCTTCACATCTTCAATTCCGAGCTTATCCAATTGTTGATCAACGACGTTTGTTTCTACAGGAGAAGCTTGTACAACAACCGGTAAAGAAAAGAAAAGGAAGCAAGCAAATAGCAGCTTAGCTCCAAACCTCCTCAACATTCACTCCCCCTTATCCCGTCGGTAAAAATCCGAGAATAGTTTCAATTACAACCGTCAAAATAGGAATTGCCATAACGAGAATGAGGATTTTCCCAGCAAGTTCAATTTTCGAAGCGATGGCACCTTGACCAGCATCTTTTGTAATTTGGGCTCCAAACTCAGCAATATAAGCAATTCCAATAATCTTTAGTAACGTTTCCACATAGACGTTACTAACTTTCGCTTCACTCGCTACTCTCTCAATCATTTGTAAAATAGAATGAATTTGATCAATTAAAATAAGAAACATCACGCTACCTACGAACACAATAAATAAAGATGTAATGCTAGATTTATGCTGGTTCAAAACAGCAGCTAAAAACGTAGCAACGAGGCCTAATCCGACAATTTGTATAATTTCGATTCGAACCGCCTCCTTTACTGGAAGAGAAAGACACTTTTAATCTTGTCGAATAGCGTATTAATTAAAAATGCAACATGAAATAAAATGACGACAAAACCGACAAGGATAACCCAATTTGCAATATCCTCACGCTTCAATTCTTTTAGTACAGTATGAATGAAAGCTAAAACAATGCCGATTCCGGCGATTTGAAATATTAATCCAACATCAATGGACATCGCCTTTCTCCCCCCCTATAGCAGTAAAATTACAATAAGCAGCCCTGCTAGTACCCCTAAGCTCTTGATCATTTTCTCGTATTGCAGTTGTAAAGCTTTTGCTTCCTCTTCTTCTCTCTCCAAATGTGTAATACATAAGCGAATATGTTTTTGTTGTGATTCACGATCATGTTGCCCGAGCGTTTCACCAAATTGCTGCAGTATTTCATACTCGGTTTGTTGAAAAGCCGTCAACTTCCAATTCTCTTTCAAACTATCTATCCAAGCTTCCCTCACTGTTTGTTCTCCACTTTCTAGTTTTTTAGCAAAACTTTGAAAGATCCAATTTAATGGCTTTGGCATTTGTTTAACTAATCGCTCGGCAGCCTCAGATAAAGGTGTGTGTCCATACATAATTTCTGCCTCTAATGATTGAAGTGCTGATTTTAATAATCTAAGTTGCCTCGGCCTCTCACTATATCTTTTAGCGTATGAAAACCCGAAAAAGGTGCTGACCGCAACGATTAACACTGCACCGAATATTTTCACCATACGCCCTCAGCCTTTCTATTTGATAACACTGGTTTTCCATATTTATCTTTCACCTGCATAACCGTTCCTGGACCCCTCGCTTTTGATAGCTCCACAAACCTATCAAATATCCCAAGCTCCAGCACTGCCTTTAACGATGGGCGTTTCACAACATCCTCATAGGAGAATCCGTGTGCACTTATAAAAAGCTGAACACCTGCATGCACTGCCTCCATAATTGCTTCACTATCTTCTTTACGGCCAATTTCATCTACGATCAAAATATCAGGACTCATAGAACGAATCATCATCATCATTCCTTCTGCTTTTGGACATGCGTCTAACACATCGACTCGGGTACCAAAATCATATTGCGGGATCCCTTTCACACAGCCAGCAATTTCTGACCGTTCATCAACGATCCCCACTTTACAGGAAGGAATTTCCGAAGCACTTACCCCTTGACTCATGCAACGTGCTACATCTCTTAAAAGTGTCGTTTTTCCCGTTTGCGGGGGGCCAATTACCATCGTGTTTAACCACCTTTTTTCATACAAATATGCCAAAAGCGGTTCAGCAATCCCTATTTTTTGACGAGCAATACGAATATTAAAGGAAGAGACATCACGAATCATTTTCACTGCGCTTTTTTCTGTAATGACTTTTCCCGCTAACCCGATTCTATGCCCCCCGCGAAGCGTCACATACCCACGTTTTAATTCCTCTTCCATCGTATAAATTGAGAATTGACTTAACTTATTCAATAAATAAATAGCATCCTCTGCAGTAGTGATATAGTCATAAAAAAATACCTTTCCGTGTGCAATACACTCTAGCGGTCTTCCAATTCGAACACGAATTTCCTCTAAAGCATCGTATTGCTTACATTCTTCAATTAAGTACTTCATCGTTTTTGGTAAAACTTCTAATACCTCTTTCATCGGCTTCTCCCCACTATACTCGACTTACTATTTCAGTAATGCGATAAAAATACAGCAAATTCCAAGCGCTAGAAAAAAGAGCTTCAAGAAAGAAATTTCACTTGCTACACTCGCTATCCCAATTGTCATTGTTAAAATTAATACGGTAGGTCCAACAAACGCTAACATACCATTTATAAACAACGCTTTCTTCGCATCATTCACATAAAGCATAAGCAAAGCAGCAAATATCTCCGCACTACCTGAAAATAATCGAAGTGCTCCCATAACAAGCACGGATGTTTCCATTGCCGCTAGCCACTGTTTCATTCTTCCACCTTCTCCCGTAACAGTTACTAACTTCGTATTCTAAAAAAGAATATATTTGTACAACCATATGCAGAGGTTGTCTATTTCAGAAGTAAAAACATAATTTTTCTCTAAAGATCGCATTCTAATCTGAATATTCATATTATTTTATGGTATATTATGGTACATTTAGTTTAAAAGGGGTATAAACCATGCAGCACGTTACTTTATTACCACTAGATTTACGCTATACAAATGTGATTTTCGAGCTATCAAGTGATCCACATATAAAAAATGCATTGGGGATAACGGTAGAAAACATCGAAAACACGAAAAAATTTCTTCTTTTCGCAATAGAAGAAGAGCGCCAAAAGAAATCCTTATCGAGAATGGTTGTGAATGAAGAGAATGAAATAATTGGCCTTACCACACTTAAACATATTAATAATGAGAAGAAACAATCTCACATTGGTAGTTGGCTCGGCTATCCGTACTGGGGAAAAGGCTATAACGAGGCTGCAAAAAAAGAAATCTTTAAAATCGCCTTTTTAGACTTACAACTTTCCTGCGTATTTGCTGGTGCTAAGACGAATAATATCCGCTCATTAAAAGCACAAGAAAAACTACCTTATATTTCATTGCACGTGGAAAACAAGTTTCCAGATGAACACGCCGCAATAGAAAAAGAAGTAAGGTCGCCTTGCTCTCTGCATGTCGTGTCACGTGAAAATTTTTTAAACTGGTTGGAATTACAGAGTGAGGAGGAAAAACATGAAGGCATTGAAAATTAGTTTAACCGTTGTAGTAGAATTAGCTCTTATTTATCTTTTTTCATTATTGGTCGGTTGGTCATTTATAGAGACCTTTTTCCTCGGTAGCTTAGGGATATTCGGTACAATTTGGCTCATTGCTTTAAATGTAAACCAAAATGCCAACATTGATCACACTATATATAAAACAGGTGAAGTAAAACCTTTTCATATGACATGGAGCCCTTACACAGTAGGTGCTGCTAGTCTTACAGCTTTCAGTTTTATAATAACAGCTATTTACTATCTACCCTATTTCCTATAAAAAAAAGCACTCGTGATAATCACGAGTGCTTTTTTACTATGCACGAGAAACGTATTTACCTTCACCAGTGTTGATGATAAGCATTTCGCCTTCGTTAATGAAGATTGGTACTTGTACAACAAGACCAGTTTCTAATGTAGCTGGTTTTGTTACGTTAGAAGCAGTATCACCTTTAATACCAGGCTCTGTTTCTGTAACTTGTAATTCAACTGTATTTGGAAGCTCAACACCAAGTACTTCGCCTTGGTAAGTCATAATTGCTACTTCCATGTTTTCTTTTAGGAATTTAAGCTCGCGCTCGATTTGGTTTTCACCAAGCTCGATTTGCTCATAAGTTCCGTTATCCATAAATACGTGAGCCTCACCGCTTGCGTATAAGTATTGCATACGACGGTTTTCGATGTGTGCTTTTTCTACTTTCTCACCTGCACGGAATGTTTTCTCTTGAACAGATCCTGTGCGAAGGTTACGTAGTTTAGAACGAACGAATGCAGCACCTTTACCTGGCTTTACGTGTTGGAAATCAAGTACTTGCCAAAGGGCATTGTCCACTGAAATTGTTAAACCTGTACGAAAATCGTTTACTGAAATCATGTAAAAAAATCCTCCTGTGTATTACAAAATAATAAGTTCTTTTGGTGATTTCGTAATTACTTCATTACCTTCACTTGTCACAATGATATCATCTTCAATACGTACGCCGCCAATACCTGGAATATAAATACCTGGTTCTACTGTTACAGCCATACCTGGTTCAAGTACTGTATCAGAACGGAACGCTAAACCTGGTGCTTCATGGATTTCAAGACCGATTCCATGACCAGTGGAGTGTCCAAAGTATTCACCATATCCTTTTTCCGTTATGTAATCACGCGTTAGCGCATCAGCCTCGCGACCTGTTAAACCAGCTTTAATACCGTTCACACCACGTAGTTGTGCTTCTAAAACGATATTATAAATTTCTTTTAATTTATCAGATGGTTCACCGACTGCAATCGTACGAGTAATATCAGAGCAATATCCTTTGTAATAAGCGCCGAAGTCTAATGTAACGAAATCTCCTGTTTCTATCACTTTTTCAGATGCCACGCCGTGCGGTAATGCCGAACGAAGACCTGAAGCAACGATAATATCAAACGAAGAAGATGTTGCTCCTTGTTTTCTCATGAAAAATTCAAGTTCATTTGACACTTCAATTTCAGATACTCCCGGGCGAATGAATGATAGAATATGCTCAAAGGCAGCATCTGCAATCTGTGCAGCTTCCTTTAATATCTTAATCTCTGAATCAGTCTTTATCAAGCGTAACTTTTCTACAAGTCCAGAAGTCGGGATAAATTCAGCATCAATCGCTTCCTTATGCGCTGAATAAGAACTATATGTAAGAGTATCTTGCTCAAAACCAAGCTTTTGAATTCCAAGCTCTTTCACTTGCTTTGCCACTTCATCAATGATTAATCCTGCGTGCTGTACAATCTCATATCCAACCGCTTGTTTACTTGCCTGCTCGACGTAACGGAAATCTGTAATAAATTGAGCACGATCTTTTGAAATAAGAACAACGCCTGCTGTTCCTGTGAAGTTAGCCATATATCTACGACTATGTTCATTTGTTAACAAAATACCGTCAATGCCAGCCTCATCAAACGCACTTCGTAATCTTTCAATTTTCTCCATTACTTTATGCCTCCCTCAATTTCTCCATTAATGCAAATAACGCTAACTTATAGCCATAAAAACCAAATCCAACAATTTGTCCTGCACAAACAGCTGCCGTCACAGATTCGTGACGGAACGATTCACGCTGATGAATGTTAGAAATATGTACTTCAATAACAGGAATCGAAATGCTCGCAATGGCATCACGAATCGCATAGCTATAATGCGTAAATGCTCCCGGGTTTAAAATGATCCCTTCATATATATCTTCCGCTTCATGAATAATGTCGATAATGGCACCTTCATGATTCGATTGGAAACATTCTAACTCCACTCCCATTGTTTCTGCTTCTTGCTTCATATCTGCTTCAAGTGTCGCTAGCGTGCCCTTTCCATATACATTTACCTCACGAACACCGAGGCGATTTAGGTTAGGACCGTTTACGAGGAGTAACTTTTTCATATTCTTAAAACTCCTTAATATTAAATATCTATACACTATTTTAACATAGGAGTTACTTATTTGAATAGTTCGTCTTCTCTTGCCCTTCTTGTTCTGCTTTATTGCTATTTACTGCATAAGAAACAGAATATGCTATAAACACACCATACAATATAAAAATACATATTGTCGTTACAATTGTCTCTTTTGGTAAATGAAGCGCACTTTTAATAACAGGGGCCATTAAACCCATCCCCAAAAACAGTAATACCCACCAAAATAGCCCATAAATAATTCCCGCAATAATCCCTTCAAACTTTGCAAAAAATGCTTTATATAAAAAGGAAATCAAAATTGAAAGAAGTCCCATACACACTATTCCGGACACATTGCCCCATACACCCTCTTTCCAACTTCCAAACGCAAATGGTAAAAGGAAATAATTCGGTCCCGCCTCCGTGAATGAAAATATATGAAGGAAATACCATATCCCGCCCCAAAAGATTCCACCAAACAAACCGATCTGCACAAAATTCCTTGTTCCTAATTGTTCTTGACTCACATCGACACCTCCGCTCAATAGTATGCCCGAAACTATTTTGAAGCATGTTTAAATCCTGCGAAATTTGTCTATAAAAAGAATAAGAAATGTCCGACTCTCATAACATTTTCCCTTGTCATCTACTTGTATTTGCCGATAAAATAAAGGAAACTCGGTGATTGTCTTATTTCAAAACGACAGAACCCAGTATGACAATTGCCTCTTTTTCTACATAAGAGAGAAACAAATACAGGTTGGTGTTAACATGGCAGAAGAGTCAAAACAAATATATGGCGGGCAAGCGGTCATAGAAGGAGTTATGTTTGGCGGTAGAGAATATACTGTTACAGCGGTTCGTCGTAAAGATAAATCGATTGAATTTTATCGATTACCACGCGTTCGCAATAAAGTATTATCTATCCTAAAAAAAATTCCATTTTTACGAGGGATTGCCGCTATTGTGGATGCAAGTGCGAATGGAGCAAAGCATTTAAACTTCGCTTCTGAACGATTTGACGTCCACCCAGAAGATGATGAACAAATTGCAAATAAAAAAGAAGAACAATCAAAATTAACGATGGTATTAGGAGTTGCAGCCGTTGGCGTTTTATCTTTCATATTCGGTAAAGTCATTTTCACAGCAGTTCCTGCACTATTAGCTGAATTAACAAGACCGATTTTCCCATCCCATACTGGGCAAATCATTGTCGAAAGTGTCATTAAGCTCATGCTATTATTGAGCTATATATACTTTATTTCTTTAACCCCACTTATTAAGCGGGTATTTCAGTATCACGGTGCAGAGCATAAGGTAATCAATGCTTACGAGAATGACCTTCCTCTGACTGTAGAAAACGTTCAAAAGCAAACTCGTCTCCATTATAGATGCGGCAGTAGCTTTATTATATTTACAGTCATTATTGGAATGTTCGTTTATT
Organism: Bacillus sp. ok061; assembly: GCF_900108285.1. NCBI lineage: Bacteria > Bacillati > Bacillota > Bacilli > Caryophanales > Bacillaceae > Bacillus > Bacillus sp. ok061. The sequence goes on from NZ_FNUW01000004.1 coordinate 105,202, forward strand.
TCCTAGTCCCTACAGATCCTCTTTGGGCACGAGTTATAAACAGAATTTTATTAATTCCAGTTGTACTTGGTATTTCTTTTGAAGTATTGCAATTTACAAATCGATTACGAGATATTCCCGTATTACGCGTACTTGGATATCCTGGATTATGGCTACAACTATTAACAACGAAAGAACCAACAGATGATCAAGTGGAAGTAGCAATTGCATCGTTTGAAGAATTATTACGTTTAGAGAACAAACAATAATTATTTAAAAATGGTGTTCAACTCCTTTCCTCATCGTTAATATACTAATTTTAATATACGTTTTTAGGAGGTGTCCCTTATGAACGGTCGTTCGTTTACTTTCGCTATATTTGTGCTTATTATCGGATTGGCAATATTCGGCCTTGTTTCATCTGTTATTACAAATCCCATGGGTGTATTAAGAAATATCGGGTACATGTTACTTGTTGTCGGTATCTTTTACTTGCTATACAAGATGTTTACAAATTCCAGTGGTTCTGCAAATTCGCAAAGCTCATATAAGCGTGCGGCAAAACAATCGAACCGCAAACATGGGAAACAAAATGTAGCACCCCTAGGCAATTCTTTCTTTAAGTCAAATACTTCTAATGACAAAAGTAAAAAAGGGAATTCTTCCACTTTGAAACGAAAAAGAAAACAGTCTCATTTAACTGTCATTGAAGGCAAAAAAAGCAAAAAGAAAGACCGTGCTTCCTTTTAGGAAGTACGGTCTTTTTTTATACTTTGAAGCACTTCTTTTAAACTTTTCTCTCTCATACTTTCAATTCGAAGATGATGATTTTCAAATGGTAAATTCCGTGTCACATCATTAGGTACCACAACGCACGTTAATCCCGCTGCAATTGCTGCTCTCAATCCATTTAATGAATCTTCAAATACAATAGCTTCAGACGGCTTAATTCCTAATTCTTCTATTGCAACTCGATAAAGAGCTGGATCTGGTTTTACCTTCTCAACATCTTCTCTCGTTTTAATGACTTCAAAATAATCTCGAATCTGTAGCTCTTCTAAAAAATGAATAACCCATTCTCTAGACGAACTAGAAGCTAGTGCGATTTTTAATCCCATTTCTTTCGCTTCTTCTAAATATTCTTTTACCCCGTCACGAGCTTCTGGTATTTTCATTTTCTCTTTATGTAAAGTTGCCACTTTTTCTTTTAATGCACTTTTGTTAAACTTCTCTTTTAATTGATCATTTAAATATGCATAAAGTACCTCATCTGTTGTTCCAATGCATTTCGCAAATTCCTCTAAAGGTAGTTCTCCACCGTATTCACGAACAGCATCTCTGAAAGAGTGAAACCATATCGTTTCTGTGTCCACAATTAATCCATCAAAATCAAAAATAATTGCTTTCATAATTCTCCCATCCTTTTCGAATTGAAATAAAAAAGGAAACGCCATACGTTCCCCTTAATTACTTTTCTCTTCATTTGCTCTTTGAACACCGCGAAGTGTTTCCACTCGGACTGCATCTTGTTCAAAGTATTGCACTAAATCACCAATGCGATCAATCGCTTCCCAACTTAAATGATGTTCAATTCCTTCTACATCATTGTAAATCTTACCTTCATCCACACCGATAATACGCATAAATTGCTCTAGCAAGTCATGACGATATACGAGACGTTCTCCGATTTTTTTACCTTTTGTTGTTAATACAAGCCCTCTATATTTTTCATAAATTAGATATTCATCTTTGTCTAATTTTTGCACCATTTTTGTTACAGAGGATGGATGTACACTAAGCGCTTCAGCAATATCAGATACGCGGGCATAACCCTTTTCATCAATCAACAAATAAATTTGTTCAATATAATCTTCCATACTAGGGGTAGGCATCGGTTTCCTCCATCCAAGTTCATTTTGCTTATTCCGTACGAAGCAATCAATAAAATGATACACCAGAAAGAATAACGTGACAAGGTGGAAACGAGCCTAAATATATAAAACAAAAAAGAATCTGTATTTGCATACAGACTCCTCTTAAGTAAAGTATTGTATTTCTGCATTAGGAAAAAACTCATTTATATACACTCTTATCGTTTCTTCCAACACTGCTGCATCATCTTTTTTATATACATATTTTCCGATGCCATATCGTCCCCATTTATACTTCCGCTTCTCTTCATCCATTTCAAGTTTCGTATTTGGATAACGCTCTTGAATAACCTTTTTCGCTGGTTTCGTAAAACGATGCTGAATTAATTCAAACGTTAAATTTGGTATCGTCATATCTTTCAGCGCATTGTACAGTCGCTCAAATAGTTCACGGTATCCTTCTTCCCATCCTTCATGCATATAAAGTGGCGCAACTATAAAACCAAGTGGATAACCTGCACCTGCTACTTTACGTGCCGCCTTTATTCGCTCCTCAAACGGCGATGTCCCTGGTTCAAAATTTTTAATTACATATCGTGAATTTATACTAAATCGAAAACGAGTTTTCCCATTATGCTTTGCATCTAATAAATGATCAACGTGCGAATATTTCGTGACGAAACGTAAGCACCCATATTCACTTTCTCCAATGAATTCAATCGCCCGCTTTAATGCATGTGTTAAATGATCAATTCCAACAATGTCTGATGTACACGCTGCTTCAAATCTTGTTATTTCAGGTGCCCTTTCATCCATATATTGCTTTGCCTTCTCAAATATTTCATCAAGATTGACATACACACGAACGTAAGGCTTACTCCCAAGTGTCGTTTGCAAATAGCAATAATGACAATGTCCCATACACCCTGTTGCGAGCGGAATTGCATATTCAGCTGACGGTTTTGACGTATCAAACTTTAGCGTCTTCCTCACTCCAACGACAAGTGTAGCCTTTGCATTACGATACTTTTGCAAATCATTTTCTCCTGGCAAATTTCTAATTTGATTATGTGATGTCGTTTCACGAATTTCTAATCCCATCTTCGTAAACTTCTCATAAAGCTCTTTTCCAAGTGGATATTCAAGTGCCTTTGGTTCAAAGTAAACGAGTTTTGGCATAAATGGTTTCATACGCTTCCCTCCTCTCGTTAGTATGGGAAGCATTGAAAAATTAACACTCATTAAAGTTTTCCACTTCAGTAACTTGCGTTGCAAGTTACTGAATGTTATAATTTGGATAACATCTACCTTGCAATGCAAGTTACCTAAAATAAAAGGTGGTAAAATCATGCACAGCCAAATGTTAAAAGGTGTGCTCGAAGGTTGCATCCTATACATCATTTCACAAGAAGAAGTGTACGGATATGAACTGAGCACAAAATTAAATAAACACGGCTTTACATTCGTAAGCGAAGGGAGCATATATCCGTTATTGTTACGTATGCAAAAAGAAAAATTGATTGAAGGAACATTAAAAGCTTCCTCACTCGGTCCAAAGCGAAAATATTATCACGTAACCACTAAAGGATTAGAACAACTTGAAGAATTTAAACAAAGCTGGGGAATGGTTTCTACTACGGTAAATAACTTATTACAGGGGGAGTGATAGGAATGAATGCACAAGACATGATTGAATTGAATAATAAAAAACGTGAGCTTCTAACTTCCGAAAACGAAGCTGCTTATGGCGATATGTTAGTATATCTTCGAATATCAAACGTACCTGAGCAACAAATGGAGGAACTGTTACTAGAAATATTAGATCACCTCATCGAAGCACAAACAGAAAATAAAAGCGCTTATGACATTTTCGGTAGTGATTTACAATCTTATTGCGATGAACTTATATCAGCTTTACCATCCCAAACAAAATTAGAAAAAACTTCTTCAATCGGTTTTGTTGTTAGCTTGCTTCTTGCTATACAGTTTGGAATCGATGCAATTGTTTCGTTTTTTATTTCAACCTTTGGAAATACTGCGGAACAATTAACCCCAGTTTTTAGTATCCCTGGAACTACTTTTTCTGTTTCACTAATTATTCTAGGAATACTGCTTATTTTATATTTATTAAAGCGTTACTCCTTTAATCAAAAAATAAATTGGAAAAGAAGAATTCTATTTGGATTCGCGTTCGCTACCCCATTTTGCGCATCTGTATTTTTACATGTTTATTTTATATAAATTACTATATAAAAAATCAAATTTTTAACAGCCCTTCAAAAGGCTGTTTTTTCTTCTGTCTAATTTTACAAATTGAAAAATTTCATAAAGAAAATAAGAAAAATGCAAAATAATTAAAGTTAATTGTTGACGTGATGCTTTTATTATCGGTATCATAAATCTTCGTGAGCAATTATTTTTCGTTATACGATTTTTTTATTATTACTGAATTTTTGAGAGGAGAAATTAGATGTCAGTTAAGAAGAAAACGCAAGTACGCACCGGCAAAATGGTACGTGAACTAATGTTAGCAGACGAAGATGTAAATGCTTCGCTAATTATGGTATATAGTGAAAACGGTGTAAACGCAGAAATTAAAATCGAGGGCTTAACGCCGAAATGTAACGAAGAATTATTTTTGAGCGGAAACGTGGATTGGAACAAGAGTGTTATTTATAAAATTGTTGATTTCACTGGAAACGCTGAAGTTGGTAAAGTTACATTAACAGCGATGAACAAAAACAATGTTTCTCTAGAAATTGAACGCGTTATGTGGAGTAAAGAAAATAAAGACGCTGCCGAGCAAGAAGAAACACAGGTAGAAGCAGCGCCGAAAAAAGAAGTAGTTGTAGAAGCTCCAAAAGCAATTACACCCGCTCCTAAGCCTGTTACGCGTGTGGAAACACCTGCTATGGCACCTAAGCCTACTCCGGTACCGACACCGAAGCCAGTAAGTGTAGAAGTGGCTGTAGAACTAACTACTCCAGCACCTGTGAAAAAAGTAGTCCCTACTCCAGTTACAAAGCAAGAAACAGCACCGGTTGCCCCTGCAAAACCGAAGCAGCCTGCTTTGACTGAAACAAATTCAAAACTACAAGAAAATTATGTTAAACTCGTGAAAAAGACAATTGAAGTTTGTCAAGATTACGAGCTTGGCATCGACATAGATGATTCTATTGAAAGCTTAAAAGAAGAACTACAAAGCCAAGGTATTAGCGTTACATTTGACAAAGAAATTATGGACGTTGTAAGTCGCCTTCGTTCTTTACAAGATAAAGGAATCAAAGTAGAAAAAGTACTTAATTTACTATAAAAAAATAAGAGGTGGCAATTGCCATCTCTTATTTTTTATAATTCCACTCATTACTTTCATACTTTTCTTTCGCTAACGTTTGAACTTCATGTAACTGTTCTTCTGTTAATTCATATGGAACAAGTTCTACATCCAATCCTTTTTCAAAGCCAACTTCAAAAGCTTTAATTAACTGTTCTATCGTAAATGTACGGTCTGTTAATTCATTAATTGCTACCGCTTTAGAAGAAAACATACTTTTCATACGTTCCTTCACACGTTCATTTGGGAATAAAAATAGATCATATAGTTCATCTAAATCAATTTCTAATGGAATCGATCCATGCTGTAAAATAACACCTTTTTGACGTGTTTGAGCACTACCAGCAATTTTTCTTCCTTCCACTACAATTTCATACCAAGATGGTGCATCAAAACATACGCCTGAACGTGGATTTTTTAAATTTTCACGATCTGCTTCTGTTTTTGGAACTGCATAATATGCTTCTAGCCCTAATGCCTTAAAACCATCTAATAAGCCTTGCGAAATAACACGATACGCTTCTGTAACTGTTTTCGGCATATTCGGATGATCTTCAGACACAATAACACTATACGTTAACTCTTTGTCATGTAGTACACCCCTGCCGCCTGTTTGACGACGAACGAATCCATATTTCTTTTCGTTAACTACATCCATATTAATATCTTTTTCAACACGTTGAAAATATCCAACTGTTAATGTTGGTACTTCCCATTCATAAAAACGAATTGTTGGTGGCATTTTCTTTTCACTTTGCCAATTTAATAAACATTCATCTAACGCCATATTAAATGCCGGTGAACATTGACCAGAGTTAATATAACACCATTTTTCTTTTCCCATCCTGCACCTCATATAACCAAGTATTTTTCACATTCTCTAGTCTACCAAATTCGACAAAATTTGTGAAAGAATACGAAATTTCTTCTTATATGCAAATGAATCTGTTGCATAAATACATATGGGCATTATAATATTGAAAGTAGGATAAGAAAAAAGGGAGCGATAGAATCGTGTCAACAACTTGGATTATTTTATTAGCCGTAATCGTAGCATTCATCGGCTACACTGTATGGATGTACTTCTATCAGAAAAAATTAATTAAAACTCTTACAGAAGAAGAATTTCGCGCTGGCTACCGTAAAGCACAGCTTATCGATATTCGTGAAACAGATGAATATAACGCAGGGCACATTTTAGGTGCACGTAACATTCCGTTATCACAAATTCGCCTTCGCCATAAAGAACTTCGTCAAGATCAACCTGTTTACTTGTACTGCCAAAGCGGCTTCCGTACAGGTCGTGCAGCGCAATACTTAAAAAAACAAGGCTACAAAGATTTCTACCAATTACAAGGTGGATTTAAATCTTGGACAGGCAAAATTAAAAAGAAATAATAACATACAAAAAACTAGCTGAATAAATCAGCTAGTTTTTTCATTTCATCTTATTCGCAATGTATAATAAATTTTGCTTAATCGTGTCTTTATCGCTCTCTTCTACATTCCGATACAATAGCTGATATTCAATTCCTTTCTCTTTCCATATAAGCGTAGCAAATTCGTCACCACGTTCATAATCATCTTTATTTTTAAAATAAGCAGACGTTCCATTATTCAGTTTCATTTGTTCTTGAAATCGCTTCTCTTCCACAAGATCCGGAAAACTATAAGGAAAGTTCGCGACATTTAACTCAATATACTCATTTCTACCTGGCTCCTGCTGTTTATATTTAATCGTTAAGACAGCGTTCTTTTTCCCAAGCGTTCTTACTTCACCCTTCACATCACTTGTAATGTCGTACGGTAAAAACGTTGGAACTTTAAACTTCACCGGAAAATATTTTGGAAGTTCCTTTAACGGAATAGGATCCGTAACACGATCCATAGCTCCTCCTGTTGTTCCCACAAAGTGTTTTTCTTCTTGCATCGTTTGCTGAAACGAACACGAACTAAGCATGAAACTAGAAAACACGAAACAAATGATTCTTTTTTTCAATTTGTTTCCGCCCTTTCATACCGCTCTCTTAACGAACGAAGCGTTGATATTCTCTTCATATTCGCTTTGTCACCAAACTCCACCTTTGAAAACTTTCCACGTTATTCTCACACATTTTGACAACACTTTTTGCAAACAAAAAAGACCCCTATCATTCTTACGCCCAAGTGAAAAGGTTACGCGAATAAAAAGAAGTCTTATTAATACCATAGTTTGTGAAAAGCTTTTCAGGTCAAGATTTTTTCTTTCTTATTATTTTCCCTTTATAATAAGGGAAAGAGGTGATACATATGGCCAATATAAAACAAATTGCTAAAACTGCTGGTGTATCGATATCAACTGTTTCTCGTGTCCTGAATAATCACCCTTACGTAAAAGAAGAAAAGCGTAAGCGTGTTCTAGATGCTGTTGAAGAATTAAACTACGCAAAAAATATAAATGCTGTCCATTTAATAAGAGGGAAAACATATACAATTGGCGTTATGCTTCCTTTCATTAACCTCCCCTACTTCAGTACGATTATTGAAGGAATCGGAAACGAAGCGTTAGCTGCCGGATATCACATTAATTTATGTCAAACGAATTACGATAGCATTGAAGAAATTCGTGTTCTTGAAATGATGAAAATGAAACAATTTGATGGGATGATTATTTGCTCCCGAACGAGCTCTTGGGAACAAATCGAACCTTTTGCAAAATTTGCCCCTATTATTTCATGTGAAAAAATGAAGCATCCCCTCATTTCATCCATCTACGTAGATCATTATGAAGGTTTCCGTCTCGGTACTGCCTATTTACTAAGTAGAGGCCATGAAAAAATCGGAATTTGTTTAGCAAGAAAAACAAGTGTAAATTCCATGGAGCGCGAAAAAGCGTTCGCCGATACACTTCGTAACGAAGGGAAAACGTTGCATCCTGAATGGATTTTCCACCAATGCTATACAATGCAGGACGGAGCACAAATACTCCATCATATTTTAAATATGAAAAATCGTCCAACTGCTATTTTCACAGCGAACGATCAAGTTGCAGCTGGTTTATTAACAGAGGCTCGAAAACATGGTATTCGAGTACCTGAAGACCTTGCTATCCTCGGATTTGATAATCATGAAATTTCAAAGGCATTAGAAATTTCCACAATTGAACATCCCGGTCTCGCAATGGGCTCACATGCTTTTTCTTTATTCCATAAGCAGATCCAAAGCGAGCAAATTGTCGGCAGTGCAAAAGAACTTTCATTCCATTTAATTGAGCGAGAGACTGTCTAAAAAGAGCGTTACCTATAATGCTCTTTTTCAGCTCTTCACCTATTGACATTATATTTTTCATCTCATATAATGAACCTAACGAACGGTAGGTAGGGGATGAAAATGACAGCAAACCGCATTAAAGCTGTAGCACTTTCTCATTTCGCACGCTACGGCTATGAAGGAACTTCATTGGCAAATATTGCTCAAGAAGTTGGGATTAAAAAACCATCGATTTACGCACACTTTAAAGGAAAAGAAGAGCTATATTTCATATGCTTAGAATCTGCTCTTCAAAAAGATTTGCAGAGCTTCACAGGCGATATCGAAAGCTTTTCCAATTCGTCCACTGAAGAATTGCTTTTAAAATTATTAAAAGGCTATGCAAAACGATTTGGTGAAAGTGAAGAATCAATGTTTTGGTTACGAACTTCTTATTTTCCGCCTGATGCATTTCGCGAACAAATTATTAATAAAGCAAATGTACACATTGAAAACGTCGGAAAACTTTTATTCCCTGTATTTAAAAGAGCAAGCGAACAAGATGAGCTGCATAACATTGAAGTAAAAGACGCCTTAGAGGCTTTTCTATGCTTACTCGACGGTCTTATGGTTGAACTATTATACGCAGGTTTAAATCGTTTTGAGACACGTTTAGACGCTTCTTGGAAAGTATTTTGGCGCGGACTTTCAAACTGACGGATTGCTCCTTTGCAATGCGTCGTTTTTAAGCCCTTTACCTAACGACTGGTAGGAAGGAGAAATGACATATGGCATGGATTTATGTAATCATCGCTGGTATTATTGAAATCTTTTGGGTGATTGGACTAAAAAAAGCGGAGGCACCACTTGAGTGGGCTGGTGTTGCTCTATTAATTACAATTAGTTTCGTCTTATTATTTAGAGCTTATAAAGATTTACCTGTCGGCACTGTATACGCAGTCTTCACAGGAATCGGAGCTGGTGGAATCGTTCTTACAGAGATTTTCATCTTCGGAGAACCTTTCTCTATTGTAAAAGTTTTATTAATCGGTTTAATCTTCTTCGGAGTAATTGGTCTAAAACGAGTAACAGAAGAAAAAGAAACGAAGGAGGCTGCATAAAATGGCTTGGGTATTTTTAATTCTGGCTGGTATTTGTGAAATTATTGGTGTACTCTTTATGAAAGTAGCCACTGAAAAGAAAGGCTGGGCACCAAAAGTTATTTTAATCGCTAACTTCGGCGTAAGCTTCTTCTTCTTATCTCTTGCGATGAACACGTTACCGATGGGAACTGCTTACGCGATTTGGACTGGAATCGGAACTGCTGGAAGTGCACTTCTAGGCATTCTCATTTTCCGAGAATCAGCGGATTGGCGTCGTCTTGCTTTCTTAAGCTGCATTTTATGCGGCGCTGTTGGCTTAAAACTATTAAGCTAACGTGAGGTGAATGTCATGTGGAAAGAAAAAGGAAAGAAAATATTAGCATGGATCACACTTGGTATCGTAATTCTATTACAAATAAGTTTTCATATAATAGAATCATTGTTTCATAAAGTATTATCCATTCTCACATTCCTTCCTAACATGACACTTGAAATTATATCGATTGTTTGGTCCATTATCGCCTCCATTGCAATTGTCATTATATGGAGTATCGCCAAACTATGGAATAAGTTATTTAAAAAGGACAGTTCTTCTAAAAAAGAGTAACTGTCCTTTTTTGTATTCATTCAGATTTTCTATAAAAGTTAGATGCAATAAGACAAAGTAGACCACCTATGACAATACTTATGCAAATCCCTTTATGCAAATTAGGAAACGGTGATGGTATGTCTGAATAAAAATTCGCTAATATGAGACCGATTGAAACAAAAAGTACCCCTATTCTATATAACCATTTTCTTTTGTTCATCATTCTCCCCTCCTAAAATTTTTCATACACTCCTTTCTTTTGGACATACTACCTAAAAAAGGAGTGAATAATATGCAAAATTCTATACATAAGCAAATCCTATTTTTATTTTTCCTATTTCTTATTCTCATCATCGTTTTCAGCTTTATATTACATACTCCGAAAGATGTACCAAATAGCGTTTCTTTTTATAAACTACTGCTCTCGTATTGTCGTTATTGAAGAAGGTGCCTTTTTTAAGGCACCTTCTAAAATTCTCTTTTTTCATATACTTTTACTGCAACGAAGATAGATGCTATGAACATGCATATTGAACCAATGAATAACAAGCTGTTATATAGCTGAATTTGTTCTAGGTTGATTCCAAAGAAAATAGTAGAAACAGCCATAGGTGCTATTAGTATAAAAATCGCAATAAAAATAGTTTTCTTATACCCTAGCCAAAAGGATAGTGGTAAAACCAAACTTAAATACACTAAAATAAAGCTAATACTAGCAACCATTGTCGTTTCAATAAATTCAAATAAGTTAACCCCACTCTTCATTCCCATCGTGAAACAACCGACCGTTACACTTATAAAAAGAATAATAATTGCTACTATATATTTCGCATACACAATTTGTTTTCTCAATATTGGGAAACTATTCACTATGACTTCACTCTCATTTTTACTATCTGCTTCAAATGTTTTTACTGTTGCCCCAATTGTAATAATTACTGACATAATTATGAACAGATTTTCCGTATCTGTTAAGGCCATATAAAAGAAAACAGGATACAGTATGTACCAAATTAAAAATTTCCATTGAATGATGAAATCTTTTAAAATTAGTTGCTTGACCATGTATTCCCCCTCCTAATATGAAAATATCCCTTCTATAACTCTGCCTCTTGAAACATTTTCATTGAGAGAAACATTGATATGACTATACTTACTAACACTCCAGTACCAAGAACACCCATTGCTAGTGTAGCCTCTTGAGAGTGGAGTACTTTTAGCATAATTGTTTTATCACCAAAAATATTGCACATAAGGCCAATCATACCTGTTAAAGGCAAAATCATAATAACATTCAAAACAGAAGTAGCTTTATATCCTCCAATGTAATTAGCAGGTATCGTTACAACACAATAGATTAAAGTTGCTACTATTGCTGAAAGTACTGCATATCCAGGCATAACTATATCTCTGTTCAATAGAATATTTCCTAATATTATGACTATAAAAGTTGTACTCAAACCAGCCATAATAAATAATGAACTTGAAATATATTTAGCTATAACTATCTCTTTTCTCGTTATAGGCAGACTCACTAATATTTTTTCTGTTTTACTTTTCTCTTCATAATAAAAAGAAATATATATAATCGTACTACATGTTATAAATAACCCTATTGCAATCCCCATCGGTTGGACTGGATTCCTAAAAACAGAGAAAATAGGTATTAAAAAATATAAAGGAAACATCTTCTTCTGCAAGAAACACTCCTTCAAAATCAATTGCTGCATATAAATTCTCCTCTCTATAAATCACGCGTTTCATAAATTTTAATTGTAAGAAACATAGAAGCGATATAAATACTAACTAATGTAATGAATCCAACTATAAATACACCAAGATGTAATGGATTCACAATCCAATCAATGAATGATGCCGTAGCGCTTTCTCCGTCACCAATAAACATTCCAACAATAACACCTATTCCAGCGGCTCCACCTGTAAATATTCCACGTACTATTTTTGATTTTGTCCCATAATAACTCGGGAATAATGCTGTAATATAAACTAAAGAATATACAGCACCTCTGACTACTACATACCAAGGAATTTCAATATACAAATTGGGATGATAAGCTCCAATATCACCAATGACAGCGATACCTCTTATAAGAAAAACAACTAGCATAGTAGAAATCATGCCACCTACAATGAATATTACACCCGAAATATATCTAGCAATAATGATATCCTTTCGTCCAACAGGTAAACTATTTATAATAACATCACTTTTATTTTTTTCATCCATCGCTATTAGTATCATAGAAGATGATATCGTTATGAGTAAGCAACTCATCGGAAATAACAATTCACCATCTGGCTCTAATCCAAAGAAAACAAGGGGCATAATAAAATAGACTAACCACGTAACCCGAAAAAAGAACAAATCTTTATAGATGAGCTGACGCATAAGCACCTCTCCCTTTCGCAGTGTAAACGATGATATCGTCTAATGTAGGCTTTTCTATTACAACCTCATTTCCAAACCAATCGATAATTGCTTGTTTATCCTTCGCTAAACCTTCGAAACCAAATTTATTTTTTCGTAATCCAACAAATAATTCTTTTCCTTCTCGATCTAATAAATCATTGCTTCCCTTTACGATTACGTAGTTCTCCATTAATTCATCTTTTTCACCAGTAAATATAATTTCTCCATCGTTGATAAACGTAATATAATCTGCAATACGTTCTAAATCCGTTGTAATGTGGGTTGAGAATAATACAGATACTTCATCTTCCATTACAATTTCTTGCAACATATCAAGTAATTCACTTCGAACAACTGGATCTAATCCTGCTGTTGGTTCATCCATAATAATGAACTCAGCATGATGTGAAAGTGCGATGGCAATCGCAAACTTCATTTTCATCCCTTTAGATAGCTCTTTAATTTTTTTATACTTTGGAACTTGCAATCTGTGCATATACGATTGGTATTGATTTTCGTCCCACTTTTTATATAACGGTGCAATAATACGTTTCATTTGTTCACACGTTAAATCTTCGTAATAATGATTTTCATCATATACAAAACCAATGTTTTGTTTTATGTCCTTTTCGGCTTTCTTATTGTCTTTGCCAAAAATTTTTATATCGCCGCTATCTTTTCTAATTAAATTCATAATCATTTTGATCGTTGTACTTTTCCCAGCACCATTTGGTCCGACAAACCCCATAATATATCCTCGTGGTAATGCAAAACTTATATTTTTCACTGCGAAATCTTCATAACTTTTACAAACATTTTTTAGCTCTAACATCTCTTATTCCCCCTTATATAAACACGCAATCATCTGCTGCAATTCTTCAAGTGAAAGCTGCAACACTTTACTTTCTTTTACGATTTCTTCAGCCTTACTTTCAAATAGACGTAGCCGCTGTTCTTTTAATAGTTCATTATTTTTACGTGAAACATAAGTCCCTTTCCCAGCAACAGTTTCTATATATCCTTCTTTTTCAAGCTCCTCGTACGCACGCTTCGTTGTAATTACACTAATTTGCAATTCCTTCGCTAAGCTACGAATAGACGGTAATTGGTCTCCACCCTTTAAACCACCATTTAAAATAAGCTGGCTTAATTGTTTTCTTATTTGCACATAAATAGGGTCTTGGGAAGAATTCGAAATAATAATATTCATGTTTTCCTCCAGTGTGTGTATATACTGTATATACCTTATATACACAGTATATACACATCATCCTATTTTTGGCAAGAAAAAAAGACCAACATTTTCCTGTTGGTCTTTCGTATATGTATCACTTTTCAAAGCGATCTAACATCTCGTCTCTCATTCCGAAACTTACTACTGCAATTCCTATATACATAAACAGAAGGAATGCCGGATGAACTGTGTTGTACCAGCTGCTGTCAACGATTAAGTAAATCGTTAATGCCACAACAAGAACAAACGCTAAGATAAACATATAAAAGTGTCTTGTACTACCCATGATAAACTCCTCTCTTCTCACTTCACCATTCAACAGTTTATTTTATCGAATAATTCGATATGACTCAAGGTTAACTTTCTGTTATGTAATCAAGTTCCACCTTTACAATGTCCTCACATGCTATTGAAATGATTGTTCCTTGTTTATCAATCGCCGTCACTTCTCTATTATCCATTACACGATTTGCTACTCTTTCTAACACTTTTCCTTGGTCTCGATAGCAAAATTCTTTTACATCTTTAATTGTTTCTCCATTTTCTAAATGGTATACCATTCTATAACATCGATATCCCACACTTTCACCCCCGTCTTGCTCGTTTTTTCACATATACATAAAAATGAGTAATTTTTGCCTCATCACATCTTCTTAATTTCAATAAAATTCTAACAAAAATAAATACTTTTATCAAACCGACTTTTTCAACAAAACTACTTATAAAACTACATCTTTACACCATTATGAAACAAAAAACATATTTTTTTAACATTTTCTTCACTATTTCTGCACAAATTATCCATACAAAAAAAGAACCCACCGTAGCGAGTTCTTCCTTTGTTATTCTAATCAAACTTGTACAGGAGCTGGCTTTGCATAACGTAAAACTGGTTTACGTGCAGCCATCGTTTCGTCTAAACGTTTAATGACTGTCGTATGCGGTGCTTCTTGTACAACTTCTGGATTTTCTTCTACTTCTTTAGCGATTTGAATCATCTTATCAATGAAACCATCTAATGTTTCTTTTGATTCTGTTTCTGTCGGCTCAATCATAATACATTCTTCCACATTTAATGGGAAGTAAATTGTTGGTGGATGGTAACCGAAATCAAGCAGACGTTTTGCAATATCTAATGTACGTACACCAAGTTTCTTTTGACGACGACCTGATAATACAAATTCATGCTTACAATGTCTATCGAATGGAAGATCGTAGAATGGCGCTAATCTTCTCATCATATAGTTCGCATTTAATACAGCATACTCAGTTACCGCACGTAGTCCATCTGGACCCATAGAGCGAATATACGTGTATGCACGAACGTTAATACCGAAGTTACCATAGAATGGTTTCACGCGTCCAATTGCTTCTGGACGGTCGTAGTTAAAGTGGTAGCCATTTTCCGTTTTCTCTAAAATTGGTTTTGGCAAGTACGGAATTAAATCAGCTTTCACACCTACTGGACCAGAACCTGGACCACCGCCGCCATGCGGACCTGTAAATGTTTTATGAAGGTTTAAATGCACAACGTCAAATCCCATATCTCCTGGGCGCGCTTGGCTTAATACCGCATTTAAGTTTGCACCATCATAGTATAATTTACCGCCTGCATTATGGACGATTTCTGCCATTTCTAAAATATTTTCTTCAAATAGACCTAATGTATTAGGATTTGTTAACATAAGTGCTGCTGTTTCTTCATTGACAACACGTTTTAAGTCTTCTAAATCAACAAGGCCATTTTCATTTGATTTTACTGTAATTGTTTCAAAACCAGCTACAGTTGCAGATGCTGGATTCGTTCCGTGAGCAGAGTCAGGCACAATTACTTTCGTACGGTTAAAGTCACCATTTGCTTCATGGTATGCACGAATTAACATTAAACCTGTCCATTCTCCGTGTGCACCAGCTGCTGGTTGTAAAGTAACAGTATCCATACCTGTAATTTCGATTAAATGCTCTTGTAAGTCGTACATTAATTCCATTGCACCTTGTACTGTCTTTTCATCTTGCAGTGGATGAATATTTGCAAATCCTGCGAAACGAGCTACACTCTCATTAATTTTCGGATTATATTTCATCGTACAAGATCCAAGTGGATAGAATCCAGAATCAACACCGTGGTTACGGTTTGAAAGTGCTGTATAGTGGCGCATAATATCAAGTTCAGATACTTCTGGTAGCTCTGCATCTTCTACTCGAATATAATCGCTCTCAAACACATCTTCTAGTTTCACTTCTTCTACATCTAATTTGGGTAAGCTATATCCTACGCGTCCTGCTTTAGTCACTTCAAAGATAAGTGCTTGGTCTTGGTTCTTCATTGGATAGCCCCCATTTCGTTTACAAGTGTGTCAATTTCCTCTTTCGTACGAAGCTCAGTTACTGCTACAAGCATATGGTTTTCATGCTCTTTATAATCACGGCCTAGATCGTAACCGCCGATAATATTCTTTTGTAATAATGCATCGTTTACTTCTTTCACTGGACGTTTGCAATCTACAACAAACTCATTGAAGAATGGTCCAGCAAATGTTACAGTAAAGCCTTTCGCTTCAAATTGACGTTTTGCATATTGTGCTTTAGAAATGTTTTGACGTGCCATTTCTTTCACACCTTGTTTGCCAAGTGCCGTCATTGCAACAGAAGCTGCTAATGCATTTAACGCTTGGTTTGAACAAATGTTAGATGTCGCTTTATCACGGCGAATATGCTGTTCACGTGCTTGTAACGTTAATACAAATCCACGTTTACCATCTGAATCTACAGTTTGTCCAACAAGACGTCCTGGAATTTTACGCATAAATGCTTTCGTTGTTGCAAAGTAACCACAGTGGGGTCCACCAAACTGCGTTGGGATACCAAATGGTTGTGCATCACCGATTACAATATCAGCACCAAATTTCCCTGGTGGTGTTAATGCGCCTAATGATAATGGATTTGAAGAAACGATAAATAATGATTTTTGTTGATGAACGATTTTTTCAATATCAGCTAATTTTTCAACTTGTCCGAAGAAGTTTGGATATTGAACGATTACACAAGCAACTGTATCATCTACTTCACTTTGTAATACGTCTAAATCTGTTACACCATCTTTATGATTAATTTCAACAACTTCAAGATTTTGACCTTTTGCATACGTTTCAAGTACTGCTCTTGATTCTGGATGAACCGCGCTAGATACAAGAATTTTCTTTTTGCGAGTATGGCCAGCTGCTAACATTGCCGCTTCAGCTAAAGCTGTACCCCCGTCATACATAGAAGAGTTTGCTACATCCATTCCTGTTAATTCACAAATCATTGTTTGGAATTCAAAGATTGCTTGTAATTCCCCTTGTGAAATTTCCGGTTGGTATGGTGTGTAAGCTGTATAAAATTCTGAGCGAGAAATAACATGATCTACAATTACTGGAGCATAATGATCGTATACGCCTGCTCCTAAGAAAGAAGCGTATTCTTTTAAGTTAGCATTTTTACTAGCCATTTGAGATAGCTCTTTTAAAAGCTCTGGCTCTGATTTTGCTTCTTTAATTTTTAAATCCCCTTTAAAACGAACACTCTCTGGAATATCAGAGAATAATTCATCGATCGTTTGAACGCCGATCGTTTGTAACATTTCTTTTTTGTCTTCTTCTGTCATTGGAAGATAACGATGCAACATGAAATCTACCCCTCTCCCCGTTACTTTGAACGTTTGTAAAATGGTGTTGGAACAACTACTGCTTTGACGCGTTTATTACGAATTTCAATTTCTACTTCTGTATCAACTGCTGCGTATTTTACATCAATTAGTGCTAAACCAATGCTTTTCTTTAACGTTGGAGATTGTGTACCACTCGTTACTTCCCCAATTTTTTCTTCACCAATAAATACAGGGTAATGCGTACGAGGAATTCCACGTTCGATTACTTCGATGCCGACTAATTTACGAGGCGCACCGTTTTCTTTTTGCTCTTTTAACGTTGCTTTTCCAAAGAAGTCTGCTTCTTTATTTGTTTTTACCGCAAAGCCAATTCCAGCCTCAATCGGTGTAATATCTTTTGATAATTCTTGTCCATAAAGTGGTAATGTTGCTTCGAATCGAAGTGTATCACGAGCACCTAAACCACATGCTTTTAAGCCCTCTTCTGCTCCAACTTCAAGAAGTTTCTCCCAAAGTTTTGCAGCATCTTCACTCTTACAGTAAATTTCGAATCCATCTTCACCTGTGTAACCTGTACGAGATACAAGTGCTGGAATTCCATCTACAAGAATATTGTTTTTAAATTTAAAGAACTTAATTTCTTTCAAATCTTCTGACACAACTTTTTGTAAAATGCCTTCTGCTTTTGGTCCTTGAATTGCAAGCTGTGCAACTTCACTAGAAACATTGACTACTGTCGCATCGCCAATTACATGACTTGCTAACCATTCGTAATCTTTCTCTATATTTGATGCATTGATTACTAATAAATAGTCTTCTTCACCACGTTTGTAGATTAATAAATCATCTACTGTACCACCATTTTCGTAGCACATAGCTGTATATTGTGCGCCCCCTACCTTTAAGGTAGATACGTCATTTGTAACAACACGTTGTAAAAATGCTAAACTATCTACACCTTTTACTTCAACTTCTCCCATATGAGACACATCGAACAAACCTGCCGCTGTACGTACAGCTTCGTGTTCTTCTTTAATGCTTGAAAATTGAACTGGTAATTCCCAACCACCGAAGTCGATTGTTTTCCCACCATACTTCGCGTATACATCAAATAACGGTGTACGTTGTAATGTAATCATGCTCTCTCCCCCTTATGCTTTGACAAATCAATAAAAGTTGCTTCCCTTTTCTAAACATTTTCATTCTGAAAAGATAGGATATACGGAATCTCATTATATTTTTTTATGAAAGCGTAAATAAAAAATCACTTTCTTGGATAAAATACGAAAGATTCCACACATTTCACACCATTATCCTAACATCATTCGCTATATTTCATCAATATTCTAGCATAAAAAATAATTTAGAATTTTTTATGTTAAAACTCAATAAATACAGCTTTTGAGATTTAATACTTTATTATTGTCTATCATATAGCCTTTAATAACGATAATCATGCCTTCTTTTAAGGCACATCATCATACATTAAAAAATAATTACTTTAGTTTATAAAAGGTGGGAGAGTCGTAATGAATGTCGATATTTCCGTAGATCGGACTTGGCAAAACAATTTTTTAAATAGAATTGATGAAGATGGTCCTTGGACAAACTGGGATTTATATCACTTAGCTTATGAAACAGAAAAATCGTTACTTGTTCCTACTTTTGATGGACTACAAGCACCAAAACATTTATCCCATTTCACGCCGCTTCCGCATCAATTAGAAGTCGCTCAAAATGTGATTGAACAAATGAATGGTAAAGCGATTCTAGCAGATGAAGTAGGTCTTGGAAAAACAATTGAAGCTGGACTTATTTTGAAAGAATACATGGTCCGCGGGCTTGTGAAAAAGGTACTTATACTTGTCCCAGCTTCTCTCGTATCACAATGGGCATACGAGCTAAATACAAAGTTTTTCATTCCCGCTGTAGCACAAAAGAAAAGCTACTCGTGGGAACAAGCTGACGTAATCGTATCATCAATTGATACTGCGAAACGTTCACCACATCGCGATATCGTGTTGAACTTAGAATATGACCTTATTATTATCGATGAAGCACATAAACTGAAAAATAATAAAACAAAAAACTATGAATTTGCACAACGATTAAAAAAGAAGTTTTGTTTATTACTAACCGCTACTCCTGTTCAAAATAAGATTGATGAAATTTTTAACCTTGTTTCTTTATTAAAGCCAGGACATTTAGGCAATCAATCCAACTTTGAAGAATATTACGCTTCCAAAAATCGTTCAGCCGAATCAGATGAAGACTTAAAAGCTCTCATTAACAAAGTAATGGTGCGAAATAGACGACATAATACCGGTATCGATTGGCCGAAGAGACATGTACGTACAATTTTTGTTGAGTTCAATGAACAAGAACAAGCTCTATATAATGATATCGAAAATTGGCGAGGACAAGACGCCTTCACATCTGCTTTCTCATCGTTAACTTTAAAACGGGAAGCGTGCAGTAGTCGTGAGGCTGTTTACTATTCATTGAAAAAGCATGTAGAAAAAAGACAGAAAGAAAATGAACATTATATAAAAGATCCACATATCGATGTGCTAATGGACAAAATTAATCATATTCCTTTCAATTCAAAAGCGAATAAAGCTCTTGAGCTTATAAAAGAAATTGACGATAAAGTCGTTATCTTCACAGAATATCGAGCGTCACAAATGTACTTACAATGGTTTTTACAACAACACGGTATTTCTTCCGTTCCATTCCGCGGCGGATTTAAACGCGGGAAGAAAGATTGGATGAAGGAGCTTTTCCAAAACCACGCACAAGTATTAATTGCAACTGAAGCTGGTGGTGAAGGGATTAACTTACAGTTTTGTAGCCATATGATCAATTATGATTTGCCATGGAATCCAATGCGTCTCGAGCAAAGAATCGGACGTATTCACCGCCTTGGTCAAAAGAATGATGTTCATATTTATAACTTAGCTACAAAGCACACTGTTGAAGAACATATTTTGAAATTATTATATGAAAAAATCAATTTATTTGAGCGCGTTATCGGTGAACTTGATGAAATTTTAACGAGAATTAATATGAAAAACATCGACGCGCACATTCAAGAAATATTTGCGCAATCAAAAAGCGAAGGAGAAATCCGAATTAAGATGGAAAACTTAACATCTATTATAGACTTTGCGAAACGAAATGAAGCTGAGGTGCAAGGCTATGCAGCAACATGAAATTCATAATTACTTATACAATTTCTTTGAGGCGAATAACTGCGAAATTTTAGAACGTTCTCCTCATTTATTAGATGTACAGTTAACAATTGAGATGGATAAATTATTAATGAATCGTCCTTTTTATTGGCACTATCTTGAGAAAACAGGAGGCGTACCGAATCCGATGCGCCTTACTCTTATTACAAATCCAGAAAATGAAGAAAATGATGGTGAGCTTATTCACTACGGTTCACCACGTCTACATCAAATTTTCCAAACGACAAAAGAATTAGGCTCTTACATACGTTTATATGAGGATGTAAGACATAATGGGGCAACACATACACCGCTCCACCCTTGGCTTGGTATTAATATAAAAGTTTCCTATCAATGTGATCGAAAAAAAGACATCCTTCACTCCATTGGTATTCATCTCATTTCTGGAACAATGATGGCAAACTTTCATGAAACATTAACTAACATTAAACTCACACCAAAAATACCTGATTTTTGTTTTACACTCTCGCCCATCATTAAACCTCAAAGTGGTTTACAACGTATAGAAGACACTTTAAAAAATATAATTGCAGAAGATGACCATACGTGGGCGAAAGAAGCAAGAGTGCGTTGGAATCATGATTTAGACCTTTTAAACCGTTTTTATGAAGAAAGTGAAGAACTTCCTGAGAGCTATGAAATTGAAAAACAAGCTCTGCAAGAACAGTATGAACCACGTATTACAGTGCAAATTATTAACGGTGGACTCTTTTATGTTACCGCGAATCATTTTCTATCTTGAAGAAGCTCCTTCTGCTTTAGAAGGAGCTTTATTTTGAGTTACTCTCTATCCTCATTACGCTCTTGTTGTTTTTGCTTTGCCATACGTTTTTGATACGCACGATCCTTTGCGCTTACATGATTTGCATCAGTTGGAAGATTTTCTTTCGAACGTCCAATCCCATTGCTCATCTTTCCCACTCCTTTTTACGTTTTTCAAAATACATGTTTATTTTCAGCTAGAGACACCATCCTTATGCAAAAAAATAAGAGCAGCCATCGGCTACTCTTACTCGCTCACATATTTTTGAAACATATCATGGATGCCTTTATTTACTAGGTTCGATATCTGCTCGTCAGATTTATTCGGATAACGATCACGCAACCTGATAGATGCCTTCACCATTAAATTTTCTAATACAGAACGGCCACCTTCTCCATAAATAATTTCAGCATATTTAACAAGCCTTCCATCCTCTACTGTTGCTGGATTATGATTGAAGAAAAATTTACTCATTGTCTCCACCTCTCTCTTTTGATAACGTTTACATTTATATAAATTATTTATGTTATTTATTTCACAATATTGTATGCATGTATATTTAATTAGTTTCATTATAAAGCAACATATCGATAGTAAATATGTGATTTTCCGTCCATTTTGTGAACAAATCAAAAATGAAAGCGTTTCCTTTATTATATACTAAAAAAACTTACTACGCTAGGGGCAATTTTTTTCAATTTACTAACCCCTCGAAAATTGATATATTTTTTCTTTTCCCATTAAACCTTATACAATTTTCAGAAATTATATTATAAAATATATGTATGACTTAAGGAGGCTTTGTATGAATCAAAATAAAAAAGCTATATTAGATCTTGTCTTTTATCTCGTAATCCCATTCCTCATTTGGAAATTTGCAAAACCTTATATCGATCCTTATTACGCGATGTTACTTTCCTCTGTTCCCGGGATTCTTTATACACTGTATACCTTTAAAAAAGAAAAACAGTTTAACGTGACAGGGTTCTTTATTTTAATTACACTCATTTCTAATACAACGGTAGATTTATTATCTGGGTCAGCTGAACGAATGTTGTGGAATGATGCATATTATCACATCGTACTCGGTATTATCGTCATCTGTACAATTTTTATAAAAAAACCACTTATGTTATATTTCGCTGCGGATATTGCCGCACTGCAAGGCCATGACCGCGATAAAAGTCGTGAGCTTTATCGTGATAGTCGTATATATCCAGCACTGCAATATTTAACGTTATTTTTCGGGCTGCAATTTATATTAAAAAGCTTTTTAAAAATTTATTTCATCTCTGTTTTTGGTGTAGATGGCTATGGTGAAATGAGAGCGATTATGACCGCTGTCGGCTGGGGCATTTCTATTTGTATCGGAATAGGGTTCGTATGGGTGAACAATAAAATACATGCCGTTACTGAAGAACAAGGATCCGTGCAGTAAATGAAGATCCCCTAGTGTATTACGACACTAGGGGATCTTTATTTTGCTAGACATATGACTAAAATTTAACTTGATTTTTTTCTTTTACTTTTTACATTTCGATAAAACAAAGCAGCACTCAACGGCATAACACCAAACCACTTATTCATAAATGGCTCTTTTTCAGCACGGCGTTGTTCTTTCTTTTGTTTTCGATCTTCTTTTGGAGCATCCATATACGACACAAACTGCTGCGTCACAAAGCGAACATAATCATTAGTAGACATATTATCATCACCTCTACTTGATTAGTATGTCCACTTTTTTATACATTAATCTTTTCCTTTAATTCATTCATAATTTGCTTTACAGACTTATTTGTCGTATCGATATGAATATGAGCCTCTTCATAATAAGCTCGGCGTGATTCAAATTTCGTTACAAATGCATCTATATCTTTCTTTTGAAATAGTGGACGTGTCGTATCTTCACGAAGCCTTTCTGCAATTACATGCGGATCACAATATAAATACACGACAGTTCCGTTCTCTTTCATCCACTTGCGATTTTCCGCTCGCTCAATAATTCCCCCACCAGTTGTAATAATGACATTATGGACTGGTAGCGAACGTAACATTTCGCTTTCATATTCCCGAAAAGCCATTTCGCCTTCTTCGGCAAAAATATTTCGAATTGCCTTCTCTTGCTTCTCTTCGATTTTTTGATCAGTATCTACAACATCCATTTGAAGTTCTTTACTTAATGCTTTTCCAATTGTTGTTTTCCCTGCTCCCATATAGCCGGTTATGTATATAGATTTCATTTTCTGTCCTCTCAATCGTCATTTATTAATTGTTATTATAACGAAAGATGCTACTTTGTTTAATAAAAAAACGTTTTGTTCTTATACTATGAAGAACAAAACGTAACACTCGCTTTTACTTATAAGTACCTCTTCTCACCCACTGCGTTGCAATCCATTTCTCGCCTTTCGTTACAGGTGCCCCTCCGTGTAACGTAAGCTCATTTAGTGATTGATCTTGATAAAAATACTCAAAGTATACTGCCATTCCCTTTCTAGGGTGTACAGAAAGATTTAATTTCGGGAAGTACGTTTCCCCGCCTTCTTCTACATCATTTAAATACATTACAAGCGTACTAATACGATTGTTAACAGCTGATCTACTATGTTCCGCAAAATAATCATAGTGTGCTTTATATTGTTGATCCACTTCATAATTTAAAATGTGCAACCCTTCTCCATGCGACGCAGGAACATTCATGATAGATGAAATTCGTTTTTCAATCTTTGAAGTAAGTTCATTGTCTTCCAAAAATGCACCGCTACTTGTTCGAATATCATTTACATCACGTGATGAACCAACTTTAGAACGCTTCATTTTATTTTTAGACATTTCAATCAATTCATCACACTCTTCATCACTTAGTACATTTGCTAATACGACAATAAGAGGTTCTTCGAATTTTGAAATAATGTGTATTTCTCTATCTTCTGTCATAATCGTATTTCCTTTATGATCAAAAATAGTTTGTTCCTTATTTTCATCTATTTGATTGTTGTTTGTCATTTCCCTATTCTCCCTAAAAATAATGATTGGATAGCATGAATATATCATATTCTTTCTACCTTTCTCTTTTTTGAGAAAATTTAAACTTTTAATCATTATATTTATCCATTTCCTCTAAAAAATCAATTCAATTTACAATAGAAAATCCTGGTTGATCTCTATATATTTTACATATTATCCTTCTATCCAATCCACTATTTTCCCATCCTTTTTTCTATACCGAAAACTCACCGTATAGAAAGCTTCCTGTTTGAGTGTGCACTGCAACGCAACGAGAATTGAATCATTTTCAAAAACATAATTCCCACTCGCTTCTCCCTTTTCATACTGAAAGAAAAATGCACCTTCTTTTTCTTTTTGCTGTAAGTCTTTTTTTATATCTGTAATAGATCGGTTAAGTAATTCATCCAGTAAAAACTTTTGTTCTATTTCCATATAAAAATTTTTATCTGTAAGCAACATATTGGTTTCGTATATAAAAAAAGAAGTTAATAAAATAAGAAAGATGATCGTTCCAGGCATTGTAAACCCATTTTGCCCTCTCATACATTCATTTCCATTTCACTATATCGCATAACTACCCCTTCATATATTTTCCCACTAGTATCTTTCACATTTATAATGAGTATATGAGGTGTTAGTTTGTAAGAAACCGTTCCAATATTTTGTAAAACAACTTCTCTCCCGCGCCTATTTACCTTTCTTATAAGACGACTATTCTCTTTTTCATATGATACTTCACTCCCATTACGCGATCGGAATCTTAAAATACTTTCTCCATTTTCAAATGCTAGCTGTTCTCCAGATGATACTTCACGAAACTCCAATTGCGTTTGACCTAAAAACACATCCCACTCCCAATCATTTAATCCTTTTGACTGTTTATTTTCGATTTCAATGAAATGTAGGCGGGGAAAGAGCAAAAAAAATATTGATAATAGAAACAGACATACAATCATTTCTATTAATGAAAAACCACATTCTAATTTATTTTTTCTCCTACATAAAAGCATTGTTCCACCATTCTGTCTTTCACATCTCTCCATATGGTACAAACTTCATTGCCTCCCCAATATGTGTAATACACAATTCCATTTACATTCTTTTCTATTATTCGCCTTTCTTCATTTCCATACATATATATAGCTGCTTCTTTTTTTAATAACCCAGATGCCTTATAACGAATTTGTATATTTTTTCTTTCTTGCATAACTAATACTGTTTGCGGTAGTAGTAACGATACAGCCATCATTAAAACACTTAACGATACAATCATTTCAGCCATTATGGATCCTTTTTGACATTTCACGATACGTAAATCTCCCTCTTCCAAGCTGAAATACAATTTCATATTTATAATTTCGATACGAAATTATAATCGTACCACCTCTATTAATATTTCCACTTGGATTATATGTCATCGGATTTGGAAACGTATGCAAATTAATTTGTATATCTTCCTCATACTCTCGCTTGACGATATAATACTTTGTACCTAACTCTTTTATAGCATACAAATTTCTATCTTTATGCCAACGTAATGTATAGTGCTTTTGACGGTTTATCGCTAATTGCTGCATATACAAAATATCATTTGAAAACTGTCTCAAAAATTGTTCAACTTTTTGTCGCTCGTATAAGGAATGAACACTAAAATACGTAACTATACTCAATACAGAAATAGCAAATAAAACGAGTAACATCTCTAAAAAAGTAAACCCTTGTTGTTTCACAATGTCCTAATTGATACTGTGCCATCATCTGAAATATGAATAGATTCGCCATTCGGACACTTATCAATTGTAATATACTTTTCATCTGTCAGTTCTTTTAACGATGGAATTTTATTATGTTGTAATTGATATACTTGTATTTGCGCTTCTATAGATTTCACGTAAGCTGCACACCCTTTTCCTTGGATCGATGAGCGCTGTGTAACTACATTCGGAATAATTAATAGTAATAATATAGTTATGACAACCATTACTAATAGCATCTCTAACAGAGTAAATCCTTCCTCATTCTGCATACAAATGCCTCCTAAATAGAATTCATCATTTGAAACATCGGCATAATCATCGCTAAATACATAAGGACAACGATTCCTCCAATACATGTAAATAAAATAGGCTGAATGATAACTAACATATGTTTAATTTTCCGTTCCATCTTTTCCATAATAAGATCGCTATAGTCACCTAATTCAATCGCTAAATTGCCGTTTGCTTGTCCATGCGTAATAACATAAGAAAGTTCTTTCTCGTAATACCCACTTTTAGCAATGATAGATTGTAACTGTTCTCCTCCAATTAATTGTCTTTCAATTCGGCTCGCTTCATATTGAAAGAACGGATGATATCTTTGCTCCATCATTATTGTTAAAGCTTCGCATACTGATAGTCCACCATTTAATAAACCACTCAACTGAGTAGCGAAATAATGTGAATGCTTTAAAATAAGAAATGTTTTGATGAAGGGAATACGATGCATGATTTTTACCTGTCTAATATGTGGAAGTTTCCTAAAATACAACATATATAAACTACATCCAATAATAACAGTTACAATAGCGGTTAAAATAATGTAAGGTAGCATTTTTATTGCACTTAAAATTTGTTCTGTAAGTAGTGGTGTATTAGAACCGAACGAACTATAAACCATTTCAACCTGAGGTAATAAGATGAGGTTGAAAATAAAAAGCATGATTAGTAGAAAAAACACCAAAAACATAGGATACTGCATTATTTTCATCATGTCTTTCCTATACTTATCTTTCTTATAAAGAAGTGCACTTCCTTGTTGCAAAGCGAAAGAAATATCACCATGTTGCTCGGCATAAAATAAATAACTTAACATGTCCTGATGAAACCTTAACTGATGAAAAGAATCATGTAGACTTTTCCCATCTTTTAATCCCTCAACCATGCGCTGCAATTGTACTTTCTTTTCTACAGGTAATTGAAACTGTAAAAATTCTAATGCTTGTAAAAGAGAGTAGCCTTTTTCTAATAATTCTCCTAAATGTTTCAACAATACTACTTGATTACTTAAACTCCAAGTTTTCTTAAACATAAACATCATCTTCTAAAAACCCTAAAGCATATCCTTTTCGTATTGACGATTCTAAAGTCTCATGTTTGTAAGTAACACATTCTCCATTCGCTTCTTTAAGCGCTTGTTTTAACTCATACCCATATAGCAGCTCATAAATGCTTGCTTGCCTTACTTGCCTCATTGATTTACATAAAGTTGAGCACTTCCCTCTGCAAAACGGACATTTCAATTCGACAAGTCGCTGTGCAGCTACAGCCAATAAAGACTGTTCAATCTCTTGCCTCG
Source organism: Bacillus sp. ok061 (assembly GCF_900108285.1). Taxonomy (NCBI): domain Bacteria; kingdom Bacillati; phylum Bacillota; class Bacilli; order Caryophanales; family Bacillaceae; genus Bacillus; species Bacillus sp. ok061. Next base: position 132,979 of record NZ_FNUW01000004.1, read on the forward strand.
TTATACCATAATCCATGAAACGAATGATTGCTCCTTTCGCATCATTCGTATGCAGCGTTGTCATTACTAAATGTCCTGTTAAACTTGCTCTTATAGCTATTTTTGCTGTTTCTTCATCACGGATTTCACCGACTAAAATAATATCTGGATCATGACGTAAAATAGCCTTTAATCCTGTTTCATATGTGAGACCCGCTTTTTCATTTATTTGAATTTGTAATACATCGTCACTTCTTTTTTCAACCGGATCTTCAAGTGTAATGATGCGACGTGTTTTCTTTTTTCTAATTACCTCTAATAATGCATACATTGTCGTTGTCTTCCCAGAACCAGTCGGTCCAGTAAACACGAGTAGCCCCTGTGAATAGCGTAAAAACGAGAGTAGTTTTGCTGCCGTACTTGGAAATAACGAAAGATGTGATAAGGGCTGAACAGATGCTTGTAAATGAAGGCGAATAACGAGACTTTCTTGATATACTGTTGGAAGTGTTGAAAGGCGTAAATACACTTCTTGTCCATCAATTTGCAAATACAACGAACCATTCTGTGGCTTCCGTTTCTCTCCTATATCCATAGATGCTAAAAATTTAAAATGTGAGACAAGTTTTTCTCCAAACTCCTTTTCAATACATTGTCTCGTCATTAAATCTTTTCCTATACGTAGTTGCACCGCTACATCCTTCTGCCGGGGCACAATATGTAAATCTGACGCTTGTACCCTACACGCTTCTTTTAAAATTGTATTCGCAAAAATTTCAATCCCATTCATCACTTTTCCCTCCTCACTATGTATATAGCATGAAAACATGCACAATAAAAATTTGGAATTTTGCATTTTCACTAGAACAAAAAGGAAAAATATGTTTGTGAAATTATGAACAATTTCTGAATTATTGTCTGAAATTACCTATACTCATGTTTATCTGTATTATAATGTTATTATCTTGGATAAAGTGATAAAGGTGGAGATCCTCATGGAACAAGCTTTAAAAATTACAGGTGTTTTAGCTGACCCAACTCGTTATTACATTTATAAATATATTTCGCAAAAACATAGTTACGTAACTGTACAAGAAATTGCAGATGAATTCGATATTCATCCAAACGTAGCGCGTTTACATTTATCTAAATTAGAAGATGTTCATATGCTTAAATCGGAAACGAAGAAAACTGGAAAAGGCGGAAGACCAAGCAGATTATATGTCTTATCTGAAGATGTTATTCAATTGCAATTTCCATTCCGTGATTATCAATTGTTAGCAAGAATAGCATTTAATTCTTTACTTAGTCTTGGCGCTGCTGGTGAAAAAGCGCTATACGAAACAGGAAAACAATTCGGGGCCGAATTAATGCAACAACATATGCAACGTTTAAATGTGAGTGAAGATGCTTTAACAGTAGAACAAAAAGTTCAAATTGCAAAAGAAGCTTTCTCAACAGCTGGCTTATCACCTGCATTTGAATTAAGTGCAGATGGAACAAAAATTTTCTATGATGTACACAATTGTCCATTTAAAGAAGTTGCTGTTCATCATCCAACTGAAATTTGTAACATGCACGGAGATATGATGAAAGGAATTTTTGAAATCCTATTCCCTAACATGGAATTAACTCGAAATGATAGTCTATTAGATGGATGTAAATCTTGTAATTATAAACTAACAATTTAATTTCTCATATAAAAAGAAGCCAATAATAATTGGCTTCTTTTTATATGAACGAATATTTACAATAGTAAGAAAAATAAACTATAATGAGGTGAGGTTTTACTTTTTCTAGAAAAGGAGGGAAATGGCATGGATCGCATGTTTCGCGTTCTCGGCTTTTGGACTGGAATTTTCTCGGTTATGTTTTACGTAGGAGATATGCAACAGGCTGCACTACTATTTTTAGGACAAACAGGCTTCTTCGTACTTTTAAGCTATTTAAAATTAACAGAGCGTATGTATATATACGTATTCGGGGCATATTTGACTGTTTTCTTCATAGGATTTACATACTACACGACATTCTTACTTGTGCCTGGGGCTGGACATTAAAAGATGGCATTTTGCCATCTTTTTTTTAATTCCGGAATTTCCTAGTTGACTTATAGGTTTTATTAACTTATATTCTATATAACAGATTGGAATTAGGGGGAATCAACATGAATACACTGCTTGTCGGAATTAACGTTGCAGTCATGCTCATTTTAGTTGGCGTATTATATTATATGCAACGTAAGCATGTATCTTTTAATAAACGTGTATTTACCGCTTTAGGAGTCGGAATTTTATTCGGTCTTATATTACAATTTATTTATGAGCCAACTTCTAAAGTAATTATTGAATCAAATACTTGGTTTGGCTTAATCGGTAACGGTTATGTGAAATTACTTCAAATGATCGTTATGCCACTTATTTTAGTATCTATTATTTCAGCATTTACAAAATTACAGTTAACGAAAAATCTTGGTAAAATTAGTGGTCTTATTATCGGAATTTTAATTCTCACTACAGGAATCGCTGCAGCTGTCGGTATCGCTGCAAGTGCAGGATTTGATGTATCTGCAACAGGCCTGCAACAAGGTGATGCAGAATCTGCTCGTCTGAAACTAGTTGAAGAAAGATTTACTTCTATTGAAAAGACAACAATTCCAGATAAATTATTAGAGCTATTGCCTACAAATCCGTTTCTTGATTTAACAGGCGCTCGTCCAACATCAACAATTTCTGTCGTAATATTTGCAGCCTTTATCGGCATTGCCTTTATAGGTGTAAAACGAAAATATCCAGAACAAGCAGAGCTATTTAAGAAAATGCTTGATGCTGTATATGCAATCGTAATGCGTATGGTAACATTAATTTTACGTCTTACTCCATACGGCGTATTAGCTCTTATGGCAAAAACAGTTGCTGGTAGCGATATAAATGCTATTTTAAAACTTGGTAACTTCGTGTTAGCCTCTTATGTAGCACTTATCGTAATGTTTATCATTCACTTATTATTAATCGCACTGTCTGGTTTAAATCCAATTCAATATTTGAAAAAAGTATTCCCTGTATTAACATTTGCATTCACATCTCGCTCTAGTGCTGGTGCGATGCCATTAAATATTGAAGCTCAAAAAGAAAAGCTTGGTATCTCCGAAGGAATTGCAAACTTCGCAGCTTCATTTGGAGTATCTATCGGACAAAACGGTTGCGCAGGTATTTATCCAGCAATGCTTGCAATGATGGTCGCTCCAACTGTAGGAATTGATCCATTACAACCACAATTTATTTTAACTTTAATCGCTGTCGTCGCTATTAGCTCATTCGGTGTTGCCGGAGTTGGTGGCGGTGCAACATTCGCAGCTTTAATCGTACTATCTACAATGAACTTACCAATCGGTATTGTTGCTCTAGTTATCTCAGTTGAGCCATTAATCGATATGGGCCGTACAGCTCTTAACGTAAGTGGTTCTATGACAGCAGGTCTTATTTCAAGTAAATGGCTTGGTGAATTAGATCAAGATACGTACAATCAAGATGATACAAAAACTGGTGAAATTGCTTCATAATGAAAAAAGACGCTAACAATTGTATGTTAGCGTCTTTTTTATTCCGTTCCCTCTTTATAGATTTTATCTTGAGAATTATCACTTCAAGTATTGTTCTAATCGCTCTTTTAACTCTTCCTCAATCTCATAACAAGATTCATCAGCAAGTTCCCCTACTTTCTTACTCCCAAAAATGTTTGATTGAATTGGCATTCCTAAAAAGATTCTTTCGCATTTCTAAATTGGAATATTGTGAAATTAAATTATCTCTTTTTCTTCATCTAATATAGCTATAGCGACTGATGAATAATAACCCACCTCAAAGGGATTCTTTTTTTCTCTTGCAAATCCCATATCTAATTCCATATGTTTTTCTATGTATAAATGCGAATACTCTTTATACAGTTTAAGTAATATTCGCTCTATTTCCTTCTCCATACATTGAATGTTCTCTTTTAACTCCAACGTAAACTCCTGTTCTTTATATTTCATTTTCGCCTCCTTAAACATAGAAAAAGAGAATACAATAACATATTCTCTTTCCTCAAATATATTTCATTATCTCACAGCCCGTCCTTTTCACAAATAACCATTTTGTTCGCACCATTTATGAAATTGTCCTACGTCTACTCCAACTAACACGATATCCTTTAGCTCTACATCAATGATTTGTTCTCCAATTACAATAGCAAACTGCGATGCTAATTTTGTCTCGCTTTTCTTTACAATTCCAATTCGGTTCCGATGCGGTCCATCTTTTATATATGCTTTTTGTCCTACAATATCAAAGTTCAAGATTCTCACCTCTTTTACTGCGCTCAAATTGGAAATACGATCTCCACCTCGGAAAATTTCCTTTCATTGCACTATTTCTCTATATATATGACGAAACAATAAAAGAGTCCTTCCTTCTTTACAATTATTTTTTCTTTGTTTCATTTTTGTGATTGAAACGTAAAGTTTATAATAAAATACACTTGGAAGCGCTTTCTATGTAATTTTTTATGTTATAATATAAAAGTAGAACTTCGTAAAGAGGGTTAAAAAATGAATACAAAAATGATAAAAAAAGTAATTGAAGCATTAAAAGTATATGGCTTTCAGGATGTATCATTCTGTGACAAAACGAGGCAATTTTTATTTCATAACGAAACCGATATTATGAGCGGCTATGCAGAAATAACATATAGTAGTCAATTTGAAAAATTCAACGTACAAATTCATCCAATTGAAACACATCACCAAGCAGAGTTACAAGAAGTTGAAAGACATATACAAGCTTGTATAAGAAAAGTGGAATATTTAAACGCACTTCTTACCGGGCAGACAAAACTAGATGATAAAATTATTATTATGTAAAAAAAGAACGTGATCCAATCACGTTCTTTTTTCATTATACGTTCATCTTTTCCTTTAGTTGTAATCCTGTAACAGATTCTAATACATCCATCGATTCTCCAAATGTCATATCAAAAATTGTCTTATCCTCTATGTATGGAAACTGGCTGAAACGCTTTTCTAACACCTTCACAGCATCTGATGTAAAGTTTGCACTATCAATTCCAAATTCTGTTTCAAGAAGAACGATCCAATCTAATACATGAAAACCTAATCCATTGACGAATGAAATAAGTTTTTCTTCTGGGTTTGAAGATAAGAATACTTGTCGTTCCATCTCACTAAAAAGTTCTTCTCCTAAAATTTCAGCTAACTCATCATCATGTTCGCGTTCAACAAGCTCTTCGTAGCCGTAATCATCCACAAGCTCTTCTACTTCTTCACTATCCTGACAAAGCAATTGACTAAGAAGTGCCTCTTTCTTAAATTCACTATTTTGTACGACTTCTAAAAAGCTCGTTTCCCATCCATTTTCTAATTTCATATTATGTACTCCTTTATATACGTTTCTTATCATCACTGTACCCAAAAGATCACTTTTATAACCTTTTAGGTAGTTACTATTATTTCACATGATTCATAACATAAGATGCAAACTCAGCTACATCTCCTTCAAAAATATTTATTTCTGGCAAGTGATAGAACGTTGTTTGGAACGGATTTCCTGCATGATATACATATATAGTTTTCTCTAGCGCAATCGCCATTCCAAACTCTGTATGGCTCCCGTTTCCGCCATCTAATATAAGTAAAAATACATCCGCTTCTTTTACAGCATTTTGTTCTGCCTGACCAATTTCTCTTAATTGTTCTTGATTCGCTGCTCTTTCGTTTTTGGTCCAATCATATGTATGATGCCATCCTGCATGTTTCAGTTCATTTGCTACGGAACGTACAAGATGTTTATTTTGGAAACCTGAGGCGATATAAAAATTCATTTATATACACTCCTTCATTATGTATGGGGAAACTCCTTTTTAGCGTTATTTGTTATAGCTATAATAAAGAACAACTTCAAAAAAAATCCCCATCTTTAAAACTTATTTGCGTTTAAATGATGGGATGCTTCATGGTCTTCTTTTATTTTTTGTTTTTTATAACTTTCATCAGCTAACATTTCTAGTTCAGCTGTTATCTCTGACTTTTCAAGCCCTCTTTCTTGCGAAAATTTCCTTGAAATATAAACAATAACACTACCAACGTACAACACAAAGCATATAATAAGTGCAGTATTTTCATAGAGACTTAGCTCCAACACAGTCACTCCTAATCCATTCGTATTTTCACGCCTCATTAATTGGAATTTCCCTATTAACCCATTTGTTATCCCGCTATTTGAGGGCAGTAAGACTCCCTCCTCAAATTTCAGTAAAAGTAAAGAAGTTAGATGTGGGATGCACCCAACTGATTAAAGTTTCACTTTATTGTAACATAAAAATATCAATTCTTGGAATCTTTCACCCTACTAAAAGAGGCATGATTGTTTCATCATGCCTCTGAAATATTTTGAATAATTGTTTTAATTGCTTCTTTTCCATTATATTTTTTTAGTACTGTTTTATACTTCTCATTATTTTGATTCAATTCTTCGACATACTTTATCAGAGATTTTACAGTTACATCTTCTTCATATAATACGGAGGCATACCCTTGCCTTTCAAAGGACTCTGCATTTAATATTTGATCGCCACGGCTTGCAAATTTCGATAATGGAATTAAAACCATCGGCTTTTGTAATGTTAAAAATTCAAAAATTGCGTTGGAGCCCGCGCGTGAAATAACAAAATCGGTTACCGCTAATATATCCGGCAGTTCTCCATGTACATATTCAAATTGTCTATATCCTTCTTTATTTTGTAAACTTTCATCAAGGTTACCTTTTCCGCAAAGGTGAACAATTTGATACTTTTTAAGAAGTTCTGGTAATGCTTCTCGAGCCGTATCATTAATTTTCTTCGCGCCCAAGCTGCCTCCCATAATCGTAATAACTGGCTTTTTACGTGAAAAACCTAAAAATGCTAAACCTGTTTCAGGATTTCCCTTCAGCACTTCTTCACGTACAGGAGATCCCGTATATATTACTTTTTCTTTTGGTAAATGTTTCGCTGCTTCTTCAAATGTAACAAATATTTTCGAAGCAAAACGAAGCGCAATTTTATTTGCTAGTCCTGGCGTCATATCAGATTCATGTAATAAAACTGGTACTCTATTTAGCCATCCTCCTATTACGACTGGTACAGATACGAAACCGCCTTTTGAAAAAATCACATCTGGTTTTAGTTTTCGAATCCTTACATACGCATCCATAACACCCTTCATTACAAGAAAAGGATCTTTTATATTTTTCAAATCAAAATAACGACGTAGCTTTCCACTCGAAATACTATAGTAGGGAATGCCTTCCTTTTCTATAATCGTTTTCTCAATACCTTGATGAGAACCAATATAAGAGATATCCCAGTTGTCTTTCTGTAAATGTGGGATAATGGCTAAATTAGGTGTTACATGTCCTGCCGAACCGCCACCTGTAAAGACTATTTTCTTCATACGTCTCCCCCTTCTAGACTATAATACACTAAAATATCTTGCCTCAGGGTGAGAAAATACCATAGCCGTTACGGACGCTTCTGGCTCCATCATGAATCCTTCTGTTAATGAAATACCTATTTCCTCTGGATGAATTAAGCGAAATAGCTTTTCTTGATCTGCAAGTTCTGGACACGCCGGGTAACCAAATGACACGCGTATTCCCCTATATTTCGTACGGAAACGTTCTTCCATCGTCAGTTCAGGTGAGTCTGGAATGCCCCAGCGGTCACGAATGAGCATATGTGTTTTTTCAGCAAGTCCTTCTGCTAATTCAAGCGCTAACGATTGAATGGCATGACTACGTAAGTAATCACCTTTCGCTTTCCACTCTTCAGCAATGTCCCGAACTCCTTCCCCAACCGTAACAGATAAGAAAGCAACATAGTCCATCTCATCTCCAATTGGGCGCAAATAATCGCCTAAAGTACGATAGGGGGCCTTTCCTTGTCTAGGGAATGTGAAACGCTCTATAACACGCGTATGATCTTCTGGATCATATATTACAATGTTTTGTCCGTCGCTTTGCGCTGGGAAAAATTGATACACTGCTTTTGGCTTTAACCAAGATTGTCCTTCTTGCAATAATTCATCTATTAAATCATTTAATTCATACGCTCTCTTATCTCCCTCTTTCAAAAGCTTCTTCACATTTCCTTTTAATCCAAGGTGATGCCCAAGTAGCATTTGTCTATTTAAAAATGGAGCGAGATGAAGGGCGGGAATATCGCGTAATACAATTCGTTTTGTTGAATCAGGCACGATAACCTCAGTCTTCGGTAATGGCTCAATTACTGCTGGAATTTCTACTTTCTTCTCCTCTTTTTTTACGATATGAAGATGCCGTTCTTTCTTATCCTGTTTCATCTTCTCACGCTCTTCTTCTTTTTGAAGCTTATTAATAATATCGAGCCCCGTCATTGCATCACTCGCATAACAAACGAGCCCTTTATATGATGGTGAAATCCGATTATCTGTAAACTTTCTCGTTAACGCTGCACCACCTACAACAATGGGAACATCAATATTTGCTGCTTTTAAATCTTCAGCAGTCGTTACCATTTGTTGCGCTGATTTTACTAATAAACCTGAGAGGCCTATAATGTCCGGCTTCTTTTCTTGTACTTCTTGAACAATTCGATCCGAACGTACATTAATTCCTAAATTAATAATCTCATATCCGTTATTCGCTAAAATAATTTCAACGAGATTTTTCCCAATATCATGCACGTCACCTTTTACAGTTGCTAATAATACTTTCCCTTTTTTCGCACTATCACTAGATTCCATATGTGGCTCTAAATAGCTTACAGCAGCTTTCATACTTTCGGCACTTTGCAATACTTCAGCAACAATAAGTTCATTATTATTAAATAGTCGTCCTACCTCGTCCATCCCTGTCATAAGCGGACCGTTAATAATATCAAGAGGTTTTCTTCCTTCTTCAAGTGCAAGACTTAAATCCTCGTGTAATCCTTGTTTCGTACCTTCTACAATATAATTTGCTAGTCTTTCATCAAGCGTTAACGTTTCTTGCACAACGACATCTTTCTTTTTAGCGACTCGGTAAAAGTTTGTAAATTCTTCTAACGTCTCTTTCGTCGTTTCAAACAGTAATGCATCTGCAAGGTGTTTTTCTTCCTCTGGAATCGACGCATAGCGTTCTAATTTTTCCGTATTAACAATCGCGTAATCTAATCCAGCCTTCGTAGCATGATATAAAAAGACGGAATTCAATACTTCACGTCCAGCTGGTGGTAAACCAAATGATATGTTACTTACACCTAAAATCGTTAAACACTCTGGTAACGCTTCTTTAATAAGGCGAATTCCTTCTATAGTCGCTGCCGCTGAACCAATATATTCTTCATCACCTGTCCCTACTGGAAACACAAGTGCATCAAAAATAATATCTGACGGGCGTATCCCATATTTCGTAGTTAATAATTCGTAACTTCTTTTTGCAATTTCTAATTTTCTTTCAGCACTTACTGCCATACCATCTTCATCGATTGTACCAACTACAATTGCAGCACCATACTTACGAAGAAGCGGTGTTACCTTTTCAAAACGCTCTTCTCCATCTTCTAAATTAATAGAGTTGATAACAGCTTTTCCTTGAATATAAGTAAGTGCTCTTGCCATAACATTTTCATCCGTTGAATCAATCATAATCGGTACTTTTAACACTTTCGTAACTTCTGTCAAAAATTTCTCCATATCTTCTATTTCATCACGATCAGGATCTGCCATACAAATATCAATAATATGAGCATTTTTCTTCACTTGCGCCCTTGCCACTTCAGCAGCCTCTTCAAATTTCCCTTCTGCTACTAATCGTTTAAATTTACGTGATCCAATAACATTCGTTCTTTCACCTACAAATAACGGTCTCATAGACTCATCGTATTGCAGTGCCTCCAATCCACTAATTCCATGTCCTTCTCTCTCATGATGGTCACGAGGCTTAAGAGATGCTAGTGCTTCTTTCATTGCTTTTATATGTTCTGGTGTCGTGCCACAACAACCACCAATAATATTAACCCATCCTTCTTCAGCAAATCGTTTCACCTTTTCAGCAAGAGAAGATGGAGATTCATGGTAATGTCCATCTTCATCAGGAAGACCTGCATTTGGATAACAAGAAATGTAACACTCCGATAAATCAGATAGTGAACGAATATGGTCCCTCATAAACTCCGGACCAGTCGCACAGTTTAATCCAACAGATAATGGTTTCATATGTTCTACTGATAAATAAAAAGCTTCAATTGTTTGCCCAGCCAGAGTCGTTCCCATTGGCTCAATCGTTCCTGAAATCATAATAGGAACCGTTTTTTTCATTTCTTCAAAAGCGGCTTGAATTCCAATATAAGCTGCTTTCACGTTACGCATATCTTGACTCGTCTCAACGAGTAATACATCAACTTCTCCTTTTAATAATCCTCGTGCCTGCCTTGTATAAGCCTCAATCAATTCTTCAAAAGTCACACCACCTGTAACACTAATTGCTTTCGTTGTTGGTCCCATCGCTCCCGCAACATATACTTCCTTCCCGCTTTCTTTAACAGCTTGCTTCGCCAAAAGTGCTGCCTTTTCATTTAGTTCTTCATCTAAATGAGACAGCTCATAATCACTTAGTACAATATTCGTTGCCCCAAATGTATTTGTTTCAATAATATCCGCTCCAGCTTCAATATAAGCTTTATGAATCTTTAAAATGACATCAGGTCTTGTTTCTACTAAATATTCATTACACCCTTCGTACTCTTCTCCTCCGAAATCTTCCGCAGTTAAGTCCTCTTGCTGGATCATTGTTCCCATTGCACCATCTAATATTAAGATGTTATTTTGTAATGTTTCTTCTATACATTTCATCAGTTAATACCTTCTTTCACTTCTTGCTTTTCTCTCACATATTTAACAAGATGTTCTGTAATTTCATATTTTAGAAATGGTGTAATAAGATAAATGCCGTTAAAATATTTCATCGCCACATCGATCAATTCTTGTGAAATGCGAATCCCTTCCTCAATTGCTGCCTCTTTCGTTTCATGTCCATCCATTCTCTCCCTTATTTCTTCAGGTAGAGTAATACCCGGCACCTCAAAATGAAGGAAATCTGCATTCCTTTTACTTATTAATGGCATAATCCCAATAAAAATAGGTTGTTCCAAATGCTTTGTCGCTTCATACACTTCTTCAATTAACGCGATATCATAAATTGGCTGAGTTAAGAAATATTCCGCTCCAGCATCTATTTTCCGTTCCATCCGCTTAACCGCTGCTTTTAAATGTCTTACATGCGGATTAAACGCACCTCCCACTGAAAACCTTGTTGCTGGACCTATTGATTTCCCTAAAATCGAGCGTCCGTCGTTCATTTCTTTAATCATTTTAATGAGCTCAATAGAGGACAAATCATATACAGAAGTGGCACCTGGAAAATCACCAACGCGTGCTGGATCACCAGTTAAAGCTAACACTTCTTCCATACCTAACGCCGATAAGCCTAATAAATGAGACTGTAGTCCAATGACGTTATGATCTCTACACGTTAAATGCGTCAATACCGGAATATCGTGCTTCGTTAATAATGCCCCCATTGCCATATTCGAGATGCGAGGCGATGCTAATGAATTATCTGCTAGAGTAATAGCATCTGCCCCAGCTCTTTTCAATGCTCTTGCTCCTTCAAAAAATCGCTGCGTATCTAATGTTTTCGGTGGATCTAATTCCACTACTACTGTCGTTTGTTTTTTTGCTTTCTCTGCTAATGTGACATGAGCTTTTGAACGTTTCTCGTGTGTATGAACTACTTTCGGTCTTTGAATCGTATCCTTTTCTATTACAGGTGTAACATTTGCAATTGCACGTTTCATACTTTCAATATGTTCTGGAGTCGTGCCACAACAACCACCTAATAACCGAATACCTTGCTCAATAAATTTCGGTGTCATCGCTTCGAAATAAGCTGGACTTCCCTCATATACGTAACGTCCCTCTACATAATTCGGGAGACCTGCATTTGGGTATGCTGATAAATAGCCATTTTGCGGAATCGATATCATTTTGAAAGCTTCCGTCATATGAAGCGGCCCTAGTTGACAATTCAATCCAACAACATTTGCACCGTAATCTATAAGTTGCTTTAATATTTCATTGACATCATTTCCATTTTGAGTCGTACCTGCTTCATGTAACGCTAATTGAGCAACAATTGGAATGTTCGTTTGCTTACGCAATACTTTAACGGCATGAAGTAATTCAAATTCATCGTAAAAAGTTTCTAATAGTAATCCATCAACCTGTTCTTCTAGTAAAGCCCCTGCCTGTTCAAGTAGCATAAACTCCCTTTCCATATCAGTCGTTGTAACGGCTCCGATGTGTTTCATACCACCAATTGTTCCTAAAATTGCATTTCTGTCTGTAACAGATGCTTTCGCCAGTTTTACTGCCGCTCTATTAATTTCTGTAACTTGATTTTCTAAACCATACATACGTAATTTCGCCTCATTTGCCCCATACGTATTCGTTTGAATTACATCTGCTCCAGCAGCTACATATTGTTTATGAATCGATATAATTAAGTCTGGATCAGATACATTCAATTCTTCAAAGCTACTTTGCAAACCATGTGAATGCAATAACGTCCCAACCGCACCATCACCTATTACAATTCCTTTTGATAATAAATCTAGTAATTTCACGAATCTCCCTCATTTCTATCAATATAAAAACCCCCTCTTCACTTTGAAGAGGGGGACATAATCGTTCCTCCTCTTATTATGCAAAACATTCGTTTTGCAGGTATTAGCACCGTTTCAAACATTTCGTTTGAAGGTTGCCGGGTTTCACAGGGCCTTTCCCTCCACCGCTCTCAATAAGAGTTGTCTTTATTATTTTATTTATGTAGCTAAAAGGAAATGCGTTCCCCTTTTAACAATGTTTGTTAATTTTTTAATAAATTTAGCATGCACAAAAATAAAAGTCAATGACACTTGCGGAAAAATAAAAATTATTTAAAATAAACTTGCAATTCAATTATCTTTTGTTGTAAAGTTAAAAACATAATAAAAATTTCATACGAACATTCTTATCTAGAGAGGTAGAGGGACTGGCCCTATGACGCCTCAGCAACCATTAACATTTTGTTAATAAGGTGCTAATTCCAGCAAATTGTGAAAGATTTGACAGATGAGAAGAAGACTCTATTCAAACCGAAAGCCTTCTTCTTAGAAGGCTTTTTTTATTTTATATTCACTTAATGTTTCAATTTAAAAAGGAGGAATTTTCACATGTCAACAATCGAAACGAAACTAGCACAAATCGGAAATCGCAGTGAAACTACAACAGGAACGGTTAATCCACCGGTTTATTTCTCAACCGCTTATCGTCACGAAGGAATTGGTAAATCTACTGGCTTTGACTATTCACGAACTGGCAATCCAACTCGCGGTCTTTTAGAACAGGCGATCGCAGACTTAGAATATGGCGAACAAGGTTATGCCTGTAGTTCAGGGATGGCGGCTGTTCTCCTCGTCCTTTCTCTATTCCACTCTGGAGACGAACTTATTGTATCTGAAGATTTATACGGGGGAACGTATCGATTATTTTCTGAGCACGAAAAAAAGTGGAATGTTCGATGTAGATACGTAAATACACAATCTATTAAACAAATTGAGCAAGCTATCACAACTGAAACGAAGGCTATTTTCATAGAAACTCCAACTAATCCGTTAATGCAAGTTACTGATATTGCCGCTGTCGCAACTGTAGCGAAAAGGCACGGACTACTTCTTATTGTAGACAACACATTCTACACACCTTATATACAGCAACCATTAACAGAAGGTGCTGACATTGTACTCCATAGCGCAACGAAATATTTAGGGGGACATAACGATGTACTAAGCGGACTTGTCGTTGCAAAAGGAAAGGAACTTTGTGAGGAAATCGCTCATTATCATAATGCATCAGGCGCGGTTTTAAGCCCATTTGACTCATGGTTATTAATTCGCGGTATGAAAACGTTAGCGCTTCGCATGAGACAACATGAAGAAAATGCGAAAGCAGTTGTTGCATATTTAAATGATGAAGACGGGGTGACAGATGTATTTTATCCAGGAAGAGGCGGCATGATTTCATTCCGCCTTAAAGATGAAGCTTGGATTAATCCATTCTTACAATCTTTATCCTTAATTACATTTGCAGAAAGTCTTGGTGGTGTAGAAAGTTTAATGACTTATCCAGCAACGCAAACACATGCTGATATTCCTGAAGATATTAGAACAGCAAACGGTGTATGCAATCGTCTTCTTCGATTCTCCGTTGGCATTGAAAATAGTAACGATTTAATTCAAGACTTAAAGCAAGCCATTAAACTCGTAAAAGAAGGTGTAAGAATATGAGCTATTCTATAGATACACTCTTACTACACAACCAATATAAACATGACTCACAAACAGGCGCTGTGAACGTTCCCATTTATAACACATCAACTTTTCACCAGTTTGATGTAGATGCGTTCGGAAAATATGACTATAGCAGGTCAGGAAATCCAACTCGTGAAGCTCTTGAGGATATCATTGCTTTATTAGAAGGTGGAACAAAGGGATTCGCCTTTGCATCAGGCATTGCAGCGATTTCCACTGCATTCCTCCTTCTTTCACAAGGTGATCACGTACTCATTTCAGAAGATGTATACGGAGGCACTTACAGAGTCATAACTGAGGTACTCTCCCGTTACGGTGTTTCACATACATTTGTTGATATGACCAATTTAGAAGAAATAAAACAAAACATTAAACCAAATACAAAGCTCTTTTATGTAGAAACACCTTCTAACCCACTTTTAAAAGTGACAGATATCCGCGAAGTTTCTAAACTTGCAAAATCTATTGGCGCTCTTACTTTTGTTGATAATACTTTTTTGACACCACTATTCCAGAAACCACTTGAACTTGGAGCTGATGTCGTTCTTCATAGTGCTACAAAATTTATTGCTGGTCATAGTGATGTTACTGCCGGATTAGCAGTAGTAACAGATGCAGAACTCGCTCAAAAGCTTGGATTTTTACAAAATGCATTCGGTGCTATCTTAGGGCCTCAAGATTGTTCTCTCGTACTTCGCGGCCTAAAAACATTGCATGTACGCCTCGAGCATTCAGCTAAAAATGCCAATAAAATTGCACATTATTTACAAGAGCACGCTAAAGTACAAAATGTCTATTATCCTGGATTACAAACGCATCTCGGATTTGATATTCAACAATCTCAAGCAACATCAGCTGGAGCGGTCTTATCGTTTACTTTGCAGTCAGAAGATGCACTCCGCCAATTTTTGTCAAAAGTAAAATTACCTGTTTTTGCAGTTAGTTTAGGAGCTGTAGAGTCAATTCTTTCTTATCCAGCAAAAATGTCACATGCAGCACTGTCGCAAGAAGCTCGTGATGAAAGAGGGATCTCTAATTCATTACTTCGGTTATCAGTCGGCCTTGAAAATGTTGACGATTTAATATCCGATTTTGAAAATGCCCTTTCTTATGTAGAAGAACCTGTAAATGCATAGAATAAATAGAAGATATGAAATTAAGTTTTCATATCTTTTTTTATGCTGTTTAACATACTCGTTTTAGTGCTTTTCTGTCTATATAGTTCATTAAAAAATAAAATTTTTATCTATTTCCAAGTAATGGAGTAATTGATATATTAAGAAATAAAAAGGAGCAAAAATAATGGATACTTGTGCAGATATTTTAATCGTTATCGATTTACAAAATGGAGTATGTTATAGCGGAGGGCATTTATTTGATTTACAGAACTTACTAACAAAAGTAAATAAAAGAATTTCTTCATACAGAAAATTAAATAAACCAATCCTTTTTGTTCAACATTGTGATGATGATTTAGTACCCGAGAAAGAAATTTGGGCTATTCATACCGATCTAGATGTTCAAGAACAAGATTTTTTTGTAAGAAAAACACATGCAAATTCATTTTATAAAACAAACTTAAAAGAAATTTTAGATCAATTATCTGTAAAACGCATTGAATTTTGTGGTGCCCAAACAGAGTACTGTATGGATGCTACGATTAAGTTTGCCCACGGACTGGGATACGAAAACTTTATGGCACAGAAAACAACCTCTACGTTGAATAATCCTTTTATGTCCGCAAAAGAGACGATTGATTTTTACGAGAACATATGGAATCACAGATTTTTAACGTTGCTAAAAGATGAATTTTAGAATAAATGACTAATGACTTGATTATCCTAAGATTTATCAGCTGTAATCAAATATTTCGTTATCACCATAAAGAAGCGAATTACATTCAGCTTCTTTTCTTTTAACCTGTTTTATATTCTATATATATCATTATAATTCCTTTGTCATATTATTTTAAAAATTTCGTATATTCATTTGAAAGAATAAGAAAATCATGATAAAATTGTGTTACAAATATATCTATATCTTTCAATTTTTAAAACGTATCGAAATTTTCACCCAAAAATGTCATTTTACAAAAACGTGCTAATTTACCTATTTTATTTACATCATGGTCTCTTTTCTTACAATTTCTTTACTTTAGGACTTTTTTTCTGCAACAACTATTTTCTTTTCTTTAAATTTTTGGTATGTATAGTATGGTATAATAGCTCACACGGAGGTGGAAAAGAACATGTTAGAAACCTTTCAAAAAGAATTAGAACTATATGAAAGTAATGCAGAATTATTAAAAGTGCTGGCTCATCCTGTTCGTTTATGTATCGTAAAAGGATTAATTGAGCGCGGTCCAAGCAACGTTTCTACAATGTACACTGGCTTAAACATGCCACAATCTACAATTTCACAGCATTTAGCAAAATTAAAAAGCGCTAAAATCGTTTCTAGTGAAAGAAAAGGATTAGAAATTTATTACAAAGTAGAGAACGAAACAATAATTCAACTCGTTCGCGTATTATTAGGTTAGGGACTAATAATCGAAGAAAAAGAACGTATTCTATATTTTTTATCTCATATCTTTAATATAAATATATATCATGAGAGGAAATATATAATACTACATAAGTCGTATTAAAAAACAAGACACAGTATATACTGTGTCTTGTTTTTTATATTGTTACATACCGCTCCAAATGTAAATGTTGCATATCTTTTGTATGTATAACAACATCAAACGCACTCCCTACTCCTCCATTCAAAATCATAGAACGAACTGCTCGATTTTGTTTTTGCGTTTCAGAAAAAGGATTCGTATCTTGATGGCTCGTAAGCTGTTCTAATATCCCTGCAGCTAACAAGAACTCAGATTGTTTCTTATGCCATACTGCACTCATTCCTTGCATACTAAACATTTCCTTTAGCTCGTCCCAATGAATATGAGTAGTAAGATCCATTTCACCTGGATGCGCTAGTGGGTTACGTATTAGCTTATGCTGATAATACCCTCGCAAACTTCCTTCACGGTGTGCTGGATGCATCCATTCTTCTTTTGTGTATCCGTAATCAACTGTAATACATATACCTTTTTGAAACCATTTCGCAATTTCTTTTATATACTCCTCCATCACAATTGGTACTTCAAAACGTTGCCCTTCAGCAATATGAATATTATATTTCAATAAATATCGACCAATTCTTTTATCTAACGGCCTACATACTTCTGAAAGGTTTCCTTCCTCTGTATATGTAATACGTACTTCATACAACATACCATTTCTTTTCTCAATTATTTCAACAGGAAATGCATCAAACAACTCATTCGAAAAAAGAATTCCCTCGAAAGAATCTCCCATTTCACTATAGGAGGTATAGTACGATACATTAGAAAATGAGCCAAGTTTCTCCTGCTGTAATTCCCTATGAAAAGGGCTCACTTCAATCATTGAATAGTTTAAATCAATAAAGGTTTTTGGAGATAATTGCTTCCATTCTTGTAAAACATCATAGGCAAACTTTCCAGTTCCCCCACCAACCTCACAAATATTCGAAGCAACTTCACCATTTTCAACAAGACGAATAAAAAGTTTAGCAAAAGTTTTTGCAAAAACAGAGGATACATTGCTACTCGTAAAAAAATCCCCTTGTCTCCCAATCTTTTCACGTTCTTTCATATAATATCCATGACCTTCTGTATACAATACAAGGTTCATATACGTACTATATGAAATTGAATAATCCTTTTCTTTTCCCATCCATTCTCTTAAAATGAGCTCCATCCCCATAATGACTCCTTATTGTAAAAACGGATTATTTTCTTTTTCAAAGCCAATGCTTGTTTCTGGACCATGTCCACATAACACTGCTGTTTCATCTGGTAATACAAATAATTTCTCTTCAATACTTCCAATTAATTCAGCAAAACTTCCACCAGGCAAATCTGTTCTTCCAATGCTCATTTGGAACAATACATCTCCTGAGAATACAGCATTCGCCTCTTTACTATAATAAGAAATACTTCCTGGAGAATGTCCCGGCGTCTCAAAAATTTCAAAATTAAATGATCCAATTGTTAATGTACCTTCTGCATCAATAATATGATCCGCTGGTTTTGCTGTAATACTGCGGTTCATCATAAAAATTTGAGAGCCGTTTACAGTTGCATCTCCTAACCAATCTGCTTCTTCTTTATGTACGTATACAGGAATATGAAAAGCGTCTCTTACCGCATCAACAGCACCGATATGATCAAAGTGAGCATGTGTTAATAAAACCGCCAATGGTTTTAATTGTTCTTCTTGTAAATATGTAACGAGCTTTTCACCTTCATGACCAGGGTCAAAGATAATGCACTCTTTTTGATCGTTCATTAAAATATAAGCATTTGTTTGTAATGGGCCTAACGGCATTTGTATCCATTTCATATGAAAATCTCCTCCAGTTATTAAACTTACTTTTAATGATACAACATTTCTTTCTCTGAGGAAAAGAAAGGATGCTATCTCGACAATCATTTTTAAAACATGTACAATATAAAAGAGTAAATATTCCAAAAACTCATAATAAGAAATGGGTAGACAGAGGAGGATATTGTATGGGCCTTGTTATTATTTTTACACTTGTCACTCTGTTAGCTGTATTTGCTACGCTTAGAACACTTCGTGAAAAAAACTTTTTCGCGAGCGGCTTTGCAATTGCAACTGTACTCGTTTTCGGATGGTTTACGATCATGACTGTTCTATATAACGGGTATCCACCAGCAGCTTAATTCGTTTACACTTTATTCTTCATCGAGATTTCACACAAAAAGAGGAAGGGTTCCCCCTTCCTCTTTTCATATTTCACAACTTATATCATCTTCGCTTCGTATTTGTGCTTTTTTACAAGCCAAGCTCCTCCGATAACACCTGCATCATTACCAAGTGTTGCAATAGCTAACTTCGTGCTCTTTACAGCACGTGAGAAAGCGTATTGCTCGAAATAGCGTTGAATTGGTTCTAATAGTGCATCTCCAGCTTTAGACACGCCTCCACCAATAACAATTTTCTCTGGGTTCAACGTACTAGAAAGGTTCGCTACAGCTAATCCTAAATAAGAAGCTACTTTTTCTACTACTTCGCCTGCTAATTCATCGCCTTGTCCAAGTGCTTCAAAGACATCTTTTGATGTAATACGTCCTTCTTCAGCTAACATAGAACGCAACATGCTTTCTTTATTAGTCTCTTGTATTTTTTGCATAGCAACACGTACAATACCTGTCGCAGATGCTACTGTTTCTAAGCAACCAGACTTCCCGCAATTACATGGGAAAGCATTTTCTGTAACTACTGTAATATGTCCAATCTCACCAGCAGCACCACTCACGCCGTGTACAATCTCACCATTGGCGATTACACCACCACCAACGCCCGTACCAAGTGTCATGCAGATTAAATCTTTTGCACCTTCACCAGCACCTTTCCACATTTCACCAAGCGCTGCTAAGTTTGCATCATTATCAATAACAACAGGTAATCCTGTTTCTACTTCTAATAAATCTTTTAGCGGATAGTTTTTCCACCCTAAATTAACCGCTTCATAAATCATTCCAGATGCCACATGTACAGGACCAGGAGCTCCCATACCAATACCAATTAACTTGCTCTTCAATTCGCCTAATTCTTCTAGCTTTTTATCAATTGCTTTCGCAACATCAAGTGTAATATGTTTTCCTTGCTCACCTGTATTCGTAGGGATTTCCCACTTATGTAAAATTTCACCGTATACATTAATAAATGCTAATTTAATCGTTGTACCACCAAGGTCAACACCAACTAACCATTTCTCTTCCATGTTGCTTACCTACCTTTATCTAATTCTTATTTAGCTCTTTTTGAATTTCTTGCTTCAATAAAAATAAAGCTGTTTGATAGTCTTGTGGATCGATTAGCTGTGATTGATTTAATTCACGCAATTCATCTTGCATTAATTGTAAATCTGCAATTCGATCTCCCGTATAAATAATCGTACCAAATTTCTTTAGCAATTGCTGAATATCATAAATAGATACCATTTCATCACCCTCTATGCTCACTTACTATAAAAAATTATAATAAGAAAACGTTCACATATTTTATTATAATCAAGAAGAAAAAGTCTCGTCAATTTTTATTTGTCTATACAAGCTCATTTATAAGCATTGTTCCTTTTTCTGTAATAATTTTTTCTATATTTTTATCAAATGGCTCTACCGGAATGTGTTTTACCATTTGAAAATCATACGCTAATGATAGCGTTTTCCCTTTATAATGCACGAGATAACGATCATAATAGCCACCGCCGTACCCAATTCGCTCTCCTCGTTCTGTATAAGCTACGCCCGGCACAATTTGAAGATCAATTTCATCCACATTCACTTCTTCCGTAAGCCCGGGAATCGGTTCACGTAAATTCATATACACCGTTTCTAATTGATCAAAATTATTAATTTGCCTGAAGGACATCGTTCTTATTCCTTTATTACACTTAGGAACTACAACTTTCTTTCCTTCTTCCCAAGCTTTTTCAATAATAGGATATGTATTCACTTCATTTTCCATTGAAAGAGTAATTCCAATTGTTTTAGCTTCAACCCACTCTTTTTGCGCATACAGCAAAAATGCAATCTGTTCTGATAAAGTTGTATACTGTTCTTTCGATAAAGAATTCATGTGTTCTATTATTTGTTTACGCAAACGCACTTTCTCTTCTTTCACACATTCTCCCCCTTACAGTGACACTTTTCTCTATGATGATAGTGTATCACTTTTAACATAGGAATCGAATAAAAAAAGAAACAGTAGGAAAATATTCCTACTGCTTACTTTGTTTCACGGTGTAACGTAGACTTCTTGTCACGCTTGCAATACTTTTTAAGCTCGATACGCTCAGCGTTGTTACGTTTATTTTTCTTTGAGATATAGTTACGATCTCCGCATTCTGTACATGCTAGAGTAATATTCACACGCATTCTTATTTCCCTCCAGTACTAATAACTTAAATCAGACTATACTATAATACCACTTTTAAAATAAAAATTCTACACCTTTTGATATTGTCTAATTTTTTCTATAAGATTTTTCATGTTTTCCCTTGCTATTACTGGGTTTCTAGCATGTGAATACACTAAAAATTTTGGTTGTTTTGTGTCAGAAACGATATAAGACCACTCTTTTTCAGTATATTTGAACTGTACTCCTTCAAATATACCTTCTCCCTTCCTTTCTATATCATCCAATAATTTCCTCATAATTTCCCCTTTTTCATTCCATGAACATACCACTTCATCATAAAGTAAATAGAGCGGCGGTGATTGATCTACTATGCTGAGAAACGTTTTTCCTTGCAATGCTATTAGCTCGAATAATTTTCCAATTCGATATAAAATATCTCGCTTCCACCTTACTTGAAACGACTTTCTTTCATCCTGCGTATAAAATAGAAGATAACATTCTCCTAACTTCAAAGACATTGGGTAAATATTTCCTGTCGATTCGAGTAAGAAATCTGGAATATCTACCTCTTCCAAATCTGTACCCTGGTAAATATTACTATCCTTATCATATAACTCGAAATAATTTCCTTGCTCAGAAAACATAAGAGCCATATTCGCTTTACTTGATTTCATCAAAGCCTTTACATGATCTTTTTGTTCACTTGCATAAATCCATGTAACTGTACAACCAAGTCTTTGCAGAAAGAGCATAAGTAAATGTTGCAACGTATCATTTCTCTTATTAATAAGAAGATGAAACTTCTGCATCTGTATTTTCTCGATATCAATATGCTCCAATATAACTTCTATATACTCATTCATAGAAACATGAACTAGCTTATTTCGCCCCATTTCTTTCTCATGTACGTAATAAAACAATTCGGACATATATACTTGTTCTATCTCTTTTTGCTGCTTATACGTTAACGGCATGCCAGCTTGACCGTATAACTTTATAACAATCTCATTCTCATTCTCCACTTGGATAAAAACACCACCTGCACATTGCAAATGATGAACACTATATTGAAAAAGTGACTCGTTCATTTCTTTACATTCCATCGTATGAATCCCGATACCATGAATAGCATGTAAAAATAAATTTTTATAAGAGGTTGTTTCTATATTTTCTTGACTTCCAATTAATATACTCTCTCCTTTTGTAAAAAGAGATCCATACGCCATCGCAATCTTCACGATAAACTGGGGAGTAATTTCAACATTCCCTCTTCCTACAATGCGGCTTTTTTGTAACCAACCTGCACTCATTTCACTCTCTTGAATACCAGCCGCTCCTACTATCGAATGACTATCAATCGCCTTATAAGGCCATAGTTTTCCTTTTTGCTTAATTACCGTACTTCTCCCAATATGACAGTGATCCGCTACAACGCTTTTTTGAAACAGTGTAACGTCATCTTCAACTATTGTACGCTCTCCTATTGTCGTTTCTAATAGTTCACAATACTTCCCAATGTGGGCATTTGCAAAAACAATACTTTTTTGAAGATGAGAATAATTTGAAACGATACTATTTTTCCCAATAATAGAATATGGCTCAATTACAGCTCCTGTACCAATCTTTGCTCCTTCTCCAATAAAAGAGGGGCCATGAATTTTCGTCCCTTTGCCAATCGTCACCCCTTCTCCCATCCATACCATCGGTAATACTTCCGTATAAGGAATAGGTACTTGTAACTTTTTCGTTAACAAATCAAATTGTGCTTGTCGATATTGATTAAATGTGCCGATATCTAACCAATAACCTTCTGACAAATATGCGAATAACACATTTTTATTTGCCAATAACGGAAACACATCATGACTGAAATCAAAAAATTGCCTAGGCGGTATGTAAGAAAAGATTTCTGGCTCCATAATATATATGCCTGTATTCACAACATTAGAGACTACCTCATTCCAGCCCGGCTTTTCTATATATCGTGTAACCTCCTGGTCTTTATTCATTACAACCAATCCAAATGAGAGTGGATTTTCTACTTCTTTCACAAACATTGTTACTATTCTTTTCTTTTGTTCATGAAACCTAATTCCTTCTGATAATTGAAAGTCAGTTAATGCATCCCCACTTATCACAACAAATGTTTCATCTAAAAATTGTTCTGCTTGTTTAATACCCCCTGCTGTACCAAGCGGAGGAGAGTCTTCAAAATAATACAAGTTAACTCCCCATTTACTACCATCACCAAAATATTGCTTAATGGTCGTACTCATATATTGAACAGTAATTGCAATTTCACGAATACCATGCTGGCGTAATAACTCAATATTGTATTCTAAAACTGGTTTTTCTAATAATGGTAACATCGGCTTTGGAGTATTACATGTTAATGGTCTAAGGCGTCTTCCTTTTCCTCCAGCTAAAATAACCCCCTTCATATACTTCAGCCTCCACTTATATAATGTTCAGTAGCTCCATATACCATATGTATATTCTCTATCCCACATGAACTAGCAGCATAAACTTGATTAGTTAAACGAATCCTCATTTAAAAGACCCTATAATTAAATTTCCCACTTATAAAAACGTACGGTTCAAACTCAAAGAAAGCGCTTACTATTAATTGATAAATACTACTTATTAACGAACAACATATATACTAATTTTCCCATTACATTATGATACATCTTATCATCATAAACTAAAGGAAACAACGAGCTTTTTTTGTCATGTTTTGACTAAAAAAAGCAGGTGATTTCTTATCACCTGCTTTGATTCCTACTCATTCAATAAATAATGCTTTCCTTTTACTAAATAAAAGACATTTTCAGCAATATTTGTAATATGATCTGCTACACGCTCAATATATCTCGCCACAAATGATAATTGTGTAATTTGCGTAATTGCTTCTGGTTGTTCCGGAACTGAAGATATAAACTCACGAATTGATTTTCCATATATTTCATCAACAGAATCATCCATTTCAGCGATTTGTTTCGCAAAAGTTAAATTTTCTTGTTCATATGCTTCTAACGCTAAATGCAACATCTCATTTGCAATCGCAAACATTTCATCCAGGTTGTGCAAACTAACAGCCACTTCTTTTTCCCCAAGACGAATTGTAGCCTTTGCAATATTAACAGCATGATCTGCAATACGCTCTAAATCTGTCGCTGTTTTAATTGAAATAAAGATCCTTCTTAAGTCACTTGCTACAGGTTGCTGCTTCGTAATAAGCATAAGTGCAAGATCGTTTATTTCCTCTTCTAAATTATCCATGCGGTAATCACCATCAATGACCTCTAACGCTTTCTCTACATCCCTTGTATGCAGACCTTCCATAGCAATCAATAAAGCCGCATTTGCTAATTCTCCAAGCTCGATTACCTTTTGCTGTAACACTTTTAAATCACCTTGAAACTGTTCTCTTACCATTTTTTCTTCCCCCTCAATATTATGTGCCATTATATATAAAGTGAAACTTTAATCAACCCTCATCAATCGGGCTTTTACAGGCGGCCCGCCATCTAACTTCTTTGCTTTTGTTGAATTTTGAAATCCGGGCTTACTGCCCGCAAATAGCGGGATAAATCTCCTACATAGCCTCTTACGCTTGTAATAAAACTTAAGATAAGGGAAGTATTACTTCCCTATTAAAGTGAGATAAAAATAAGAAATGCCCTCTGTTAAGAGGGCATTTTCTCTTAGCTTTGCGACGATATCAGCCAAAGCGACCTGTAATATAATCTTCTGTACGCTTATCTGAAGGAGTCGTAAATAATTTGTTTGTATCTGTATACTCCACAACTTCCCCGCTTAAGAAGAAAGCAGTTTTGTCTGAAATACGCGCTGCTTGTTGCATATTATGCGTTACGATAACAATACTAAAGTCTTTCTTTAACTCTTGAATTAATTCTTCTACTTTTAATGTTGAAATTGGATCTAATGCCGATGTTGGCTCATCCATTAAAATAACGTCTGGCTCAATAGCTAAGCAGCGTGCGATGCATAGACGCTGTTGCTGTCCACCAGATAAACCGTATGCATTATCGTGCAAACGATCTTTTAATTCATCCCAAATCGCTGCTCCACGTAAACTTTTTTCAACAATTTCATCTAATGTCTTTTTGTCACGAATACCATGGATTTTTGGACCGTATGCTACATTCTCATAAATAGATTTTGGAAATGGATTTGGCTTTTGGAACACCATTCCTACATGTGTTCTTAATTCTTCAACTGGATATGATTTATCAAATATATTGCGTTCTCTATATTCAATTACACCTGTAGTTCGAACGATCGGTACTAACTCTACCATGCGATTTAACGTTTTTAAGTACGTTGATTTACCACAGCCACTTGGACCGATAATGGCTGTAACTTCATTCTCATGAATACTTAAATTAATATCTTTTAAAGCATGGTCTTCCCCGTACCATAAATTTAAGTTTTTCGTATCAAATACTACTTTCTTTGGCGCAGTCTCGATCTTCTCTTCGTTTTTCACCTGTACATTTACTACTGTTGCTACCATTTGAATTCCCCTTTCATCCACTTCCAACTTATTTTCGATTTCGTAACCATAAAACAAATATATTGATAAATAGCAACAAACCTAACAAAACAATCATCCCAGCTGCTGCTACATACTGAAATTCTTCTTGTGGCCTACTCATCCAATTAAAAATTTGGATTGGTAAAACTGTAAATCTATCAAACATACTAAATGGAACATAATTTGCAAACGCAAGTGCCCCGATCACTAATAGTGGTGCTGCTTCTCCAATTGCTCTTGATATCGCTAACGTACAGCCCGTTATAATCCCTGGAAAAGCATATGGCAATACAATTTGATACATCGTTTGCCACTTCGTAGCACCTAATCCGTAAGAACCCTCTAATAATACACTTGGTACTGATCGGATTGCTTCTTGACTCGCCACAACAACTGTCGGTAAGACGAGTAAACTCATCGTCAGTGCTGCTGCAACTATACTCTCTCCTAAATGAAGAGCGTATACAAAAATAGTTAAACCAAGCAATCCAAATACAACGGATGGTACTCCTGCTAACGTTTGATTATTAATCTCTACTATTTTTTTAAATAGAGATTCCTTCGCATATTGCTCTAAATAAAGAGCTGTTCCAACTCCAAATATAAAAGAAACAGGTATAACAATACTCATAAATAATATTGTCCCTGACAAAGCTGCAGCAATACCAGCTTCTTTCGGATTACGTGAAGCGAAATTTGTAAAGAAATCTATTGAAAGATAACTTATACCTTTTTCAACAATTTGAAACAGTAACACAGACAAAATTACGATTGAAAATAAAATTGATATATAAAATAACAATTTGTAAATTCGATCTTTTAAAAAGCGTGATGCCATGTTTTTTTGTATTTTATTATGATTCAACATTCGCATATTATGTCATCCTCCTAAAACGGCGCATAATAGACTGCGAAATGATGTTCATAATAAAAGTAAACATAAATAAAGTTGCACCTACAGCATACATGCTGTAATACGTAACCGTTCCATGCGGAGCATCACCTAAACTTACTTGCACAATATAGGCTGTTAACGTTTGAATAGAATGTGTCGGATCAAGCGATACATTTGGTGTGGATCCTGCTGCAATTACAACGATCATCGTTTCACCAATTGCACGAGAAGCCGCTAATATAATTGCTGCCATAATCCCTGTAAAAGCGGACGGAAACACCACTTGTTTTACCATTTCAAACCGCGTCGCTCCGAGTGCTAATGAAGCTTCTTTCGTCCCTTTCGCCACAGATCTCATCGCGTCTTCAGATAGAGATGCAACTGTAGGCATCATCATAAATCCGATAACGATTCCTGGACTAATCGCATTAAAAAACTGTAAATCTGGTATAATCCTTTGTAAAAGCGGCGTAACAATTGTTAATGCAAAAAAACCATATACAATTGTCGGGATACCTGCTAATAGCTCTAACATCGGCTTTAATATTTTCCGTGCACTATTTGAAGCATATTCGCTTAAAAATACAGCACACGCTAAACCGATAGGAATTGCCACAAACATAGCAATCGCTGTTACAAGGAACGTTCCACATATAAGTGGTAATATACCGAATTTAGGATCTTCAAAAAATGGTAACCATTCTTTCTCCGTCAAAAAGGAGTATAATGATATTTTTTGAAAAAACATGATTGTTTCATTAGAGAGCGTAAAAACAATTCCAAGTGTCGTCACAATAGAAACGCTAGCAATTATTTTTAGTAATAAAGGTACTATTCGATTGATTCGCTGCGTTTTTTTTCTTTGCTTTTTATTTCTTTCAATCAAATGTTGTACAGAAAATGTAATTTGACTTTTGTCATTATGAGCCAAAGATGAAAACCCCTTTCCACCCTGACATTACCTTTTTATTTCTGTTAACATACGCAGCTGTTCATTGTATTTTTCTTTTCGCAATTTTACATAACCGACCTCTTCAGCGAGGTTACCAACATGCTGAATCATAAACTCAACATAGTTTGCTACATTCATTTTATTTCGGATAGATGCATTATTCACATAAGTAAGTAGCGGCCTAGATAACGGCTTATATTTACCTGATTGAATGGTCTCTTTCGTCGGAAATACACCATTTACTTTTATTGCTTTCACCTTATCTCGATTAGCCATATAATAAGCATATCCTACAAAAGCAATGGCATGTTTATCATTCATTACCCCTTGCATAATAACTTGATCGTCTTCAGACAAAGAGACTTTTTTTACAATGCGATGATTTTGTAAGATGACATTTTGAAAATAATCATACGTACCAGAGTCTACGCCTGGTGCATAAAACTTCACTTGTTCACGTGGCCATGTTGAATGAATTTGTGACCATCGCTTCTCTCTTCCATCTTCACTCCACAGTAGACGTAACTCGTCTACTGACATATCGTCTACCCATGTATTGTGCCAATTCACAACAATTGTAAGACCATCGTTAGCAACCTCAAAAGGTGTGAATTGAATAGAGTTTTTCTTCATTTCATTTTTCTCGACTTGTTTCATTACTCTCGAAGCATTATTTATATCTACTTCTCCTTTACTGAAACGATTAAATCCTCCCCCAGTTCCAGAAATACTGATGGAAATTTTCACGTCTGGATGCACCTTTGTATATTCCTCCGCTACTGCTTCTATAATAGGAAAAACCGTTGAGGATCCATCAACTCTCACTTCTCCCGTATCATTTAAAGCAAATGCAGTAGACATTTCAAAACAGAGGAACCATATTGATAGTACGAAAATTTTAATCGGTGTACGCATCCATTTCACGTGTTCTTCCTCCTAGAAGTAACCAGAAATAACAGGATTACAGATATAAGAATACTGCTAAACTATTAATTCGGTTTTAATTGTTTGTAAAAGTTTTGTAAAGTTCCACAAAGATCAACATACGATACAATTTTAATCAGTAGTAGCTATTCATCTTCTCTGATGATTTCCCTATAAAACAGTTATCCCCTATCTCATCATATACAAGTATCATTTATACGGCCGCGTGTTTTTCAGTGTTGTATACTTGTCCACATTTATTACACGATATGCATAAACCATAAAAAAAAGCACACTATCTTTTCAGATAGTGTGCTTTTTTACAAATTTTTTATTCATCATCTTGATCTTTATTTTTATTGTCTTTGTCATCTTTTGGAGTTTCACCATTTACTTCTTTGTTTTTCAAATCAAAGTAAGCGTCCATAATTTCACGACCAATATATCCATTAATACCAGTCTTATCATCATGTACCCATGGAACGACAACAGAGAATGCTACTTCTGGATCTTCAAGTGGCGCATAACCTACTAATGTTAAGTTATATGTTTCCACACGTTCACCGTTTGCCTTTCTACCAATCTCTTTATCTCCGCCATACACAGTTTGCGCGGTACCTGTCTTCCCTGCCGCTTTATATTTTGCACCTGTAAAGTATTTTGTAGCTGTACCACCTGAATCATTATACACTTGTCTAAATCCTTCTTGAACACGTTTAATTTGCGATTCTGGCATATCAACACGATTTAATACTTTCGGTTCCATAGATTGAACAACTTTCCCAACTTCATCTGGTTTCACTGCCGGTTGACGAATTTCTTTTACAACTTGTGGTTGCATACGATATCCGCCATTGGCAATCGTCGAAATATATTGCGCTAATTGAAGCGGTGTATACGTATCATACTGTCCAATTGATAAATCTAGTAAGAAACCTGGTTGACTACTTCTACCCATCTGACCAGCAGATTCATTCGGTAAATCAATTCCTGTTTTTACACCAAGTCCAAACTGTCCGAAATAATAACGCATCGTATCAAATGCTTTTTGAGGTATATCTAACGTACCACCCCTCACATATGGAACATCGGCGATATTCATCGCTGTTTTAAACATATAAACGTTAGAAGACATTTTTAAAGCTGTAAGGTCATTAATGTATCCCATCGTTTTCCAAGACGATTTCGTAGGTGTACCTTTTAATTTAATTGGTTCATCCAATTGCACCGATCCTGGTTGAATCGCACCAGTTTGATATCCTGTAAGTACTGTTGCACCTTTTACAGTTGACCCCATCGGATAAGAACTTGTCATGGTACCTAATGCAAAGTCATTTACTTTCGTTTGACCATCTTCGTTAACTAATTGTTTCCCCGCCATAGATAAAACTTCACCATTTTTTGGATTCATCATTACAACGAATGCGCGATCTAAAAGAGGTTCGCTTCCTTTAAATCTCATTAAATTCTTCGCAAGAATATCTTCCACACGCTTTTGTAATTCCATATCAATTGTTAAGTTCAAGTCATTACCACTTTGTCCTTTTGATACATTAATCGTTTCTAAAATATTACCGTTTTTATCTGTAACATTTCTAACTTCTGCTTTCGTACCGTGCAGGCTATCTTCATACTGTTGTTCAAGATAACTTTTTCCTACTCGGTCATTTCGATTATAATCACGAACAAGATAGTAATCTAGTCTTTCTCTCGGTAAGCCTTCATCAGATGTCGACACCCCACCAAGTACACTTCGGAATAAATCATCGTACGTATATTTTCGATCCCAATCAACATTCGTATCTACACCTGGTAATGCTGCTAGGTTTTCACTAATAATCGAATATTCCTTTTCTGTAGCATCCTTTTTAATAACTTGAGGTGTCATTGCATATCCGCCGTCCATCTTACTTTTAATCGCTAATATTTCTAGATCTTTTGCGGATAATTGATTAATCTCTTCTTCTGTTACACGACTTCGCTGACGCTCGTCTAATTCTTTATCATCAATTTTTTTATCTTTAAACTCTTGACGATCTTTATTCGTAATTTTTTCTTTAGCTTCCTCTTTATGCATAGCAAGCCAATAATCTTTTTTATCGCGATCTGTTAATTTATCTGTCGGTACTTCAATCAAATCTGCTAGCTTTTTCGCTGTTTCTAAGCGATCCTCTGCCGTTGATCCTTTCATTTTTGTAAATGTAATAGTACGAATGGCTGCATTATCTACTACAGGTCGCCCATAACGGTCAAATATTTTCCCACGCGGTACAGGATTACTTATCGTTGAGTTTTCTTTCTTCTCCACTTCATTCTTATATTCTTCACCGCGAACAATTTGTACATATCCGAGCCTTACAATAACCGCGGAGAACATTAAAAACACGCAGAAAAACAGCACGTTTAACCGAAAAGGAACGTGGGTCTTTTTCTTATTTTGCTTCTGCTTCTTGCTCATACAAACCCCCTCTACCAACAGCTATGTAATGTGAAAGGGACACCTTCATACAGGTGTCCTCACTGCTGTTTTACATCTTTTTCTATTCTAGCATAAAACAAACGAGAAGTTAACCTTCTGGTTCAGTTTGATTCTGCGTAGTTCCTTGTGTTACAACACTTGTTTTATCCGCATTTCCCCCATCATATTTGACATTTTTAACTGCAAAATAAATAAGAAAATGTCCAGCACCTAAAATACATAATAAGTAAGGTAAACTTTTTCCAGGTGGAAAGAATAGTACAGCACATAAAAAACTTAAAATGGAACAGATTCTTCCGGCATTTAACCATAACTCCCGGACAACGACATATTCCACACGCCATTCTCTCGCATTTTTAGCTCTACCAATTACGTCATATGTCATTGACCCATATGGAACAAGTAAAATAGGATATGCAACGGCAATACATGCCGCATAAA
Source organism: Bacillus sp. ok061 (assembly GCF_900108285.1). NCBI lineage: Bacteria > Bacillati > Bacillota > Bacilli > Caryophanales > Bacillaceae > Bacillus > Bacillus sp. ok061. The sequence continues at coordinate 164,650 of NZ_FNUW01000004.1, forward strand.
TAAGTAATTTCGTGTATGTAACATTGAAAATAACTAAAAAGACGACAGCATATAAAATAATGCCCCCAAGTAAAATTGCTTTTTTCCGCCACTCTTTCTTTAACATGCGAGCGACCAAGTAATAACATACAAAGGATACAGCAGAGTTCACTAAACTATATTTCCCTAATGCGAACTCACTATTAGTTGCTAAATAAACATATACTGAAATGACAAAAATAAACGTTCCTTCTCTCAATCCTTGGAAAAAATGAGCTCGTGTAATCTTCCCCCAATTTTTATCAACTCTTCGTTCTTTCAATACTTGCACAATTTCATAACGCCCTTCACATTCTCTTTTAGATAAAAAGAAACTTAAGACGACAGCAATTGCAAATAAAACTAATGAAAGAAAGAATATAACAGTATAACCACTCCATTTCTCCATGCGTGAAATTGTGTATCCTGCTGCTATTGGTCCAATCATCCCAGAGAAAGATGTAAGAAGTCCAAGAAATCCATTAAAGAAATCTCTTGTTTCTGGTTCTGTAATTTCAAATGTCAATAAGTTAAAAGCCAACCAGTAAAAACCGTATCCTACTCCTAAAAGAGCCCCCATTAATAAAATATACTGGGAAGCACTTTTTCCAGCCACTAAAACAACGATAAAAAAAATTGCGAGCGTTCCTACTCCTATTCGTAATAAAATCGAGCGATCGATACGTTTCGCTAATTTCCCCCCTACAAGAAATGTGAGAGGCTGTAATACAACGCTGGCCAAATTATACAAGCCAAGATTCACATAATTTTGTGTTTGCTTCCATAAATAAATATTTACAAACGTATTCGATAAAGAAATTGCGAGCGTGTATAAACCTCCTATAAGGAGCAATAACACTAAATCCCGATTCACTTCAACGTCACCAATTATATGTTTCCACTTCATACACAACTCTCCTTTACTTCATGTTCTAGTCTTCCAAAGACAAGCCCAATTATGTAAAAGGAAAGCATAGAAAAAAGCTAGGGGCTCTCCCCTAGCTTTTTCTATATTTATTACGATTATTTTGCTTCTTGGTAACGTTTTTCAGCAGCGTTCCAATCTACAACGTTCCAAAATGCGCCGATGTAGTCTGGACGACGGTTTTGGTAGTTTAAGTAGTAAGCGTGCTCCCAAACATCTAAACCGATAACTGGAGTTTTGCCTTCAGTTAAAGGAGAATCTTGGTTTGGAGTGCTTGTTACTTCTAACTCACCATTGTTTACTACTAACCAAGCCCAACCAGAACCGAAGCGAGTTGCGCCAGCTTTTGCGAATTCTTCTTTGAATGCATCGAAGCTACCGAATTTCGCTTCAATTGCAGTTGCAAGTTCACCTACAGGTTGTCCTCCGCCGTTTGGAGATAGGATTGTCCAGAAGAATGTATGGTTAGCATGTCCGCCACCATTGTTACGTACTGCTGTACGGATCGCTTCTGGTACTTCGTTTAAGTTTGCAACTAATTCTTCTACGCTTTTGTCAGCTAATTCTGCATGACCTTCTAAAGCAGCGTTTAAGTTTGTAATGTACGTGTTGTGATGTTTTGTATGATGGATGTTCATTGTTTCTTTGTCAAAGTGAGGCTCTAAAGCATCATACGCATAAGGTAAATTTGGTAATTCGTGTTTTGCCATTGTTATATTCCTCCCAGTTTATGTATTGCCACTTAAGTGACATACAACTTCATTCTACCCTAATTGCCATAGGGTGCAAACAAATAAATCACATTGTCTTGCTATCATTAAAGTAGCAAAATTCCCACTTCTTTTCAATTAAAATGCTCATATATTCCGTAAAAAAAGCTTCCTTCTACAAGGAAGCTTCCTGCTAACATAATAAACATGCGAAATGGATATGGACCCTGTAGGACTCGAACCTACGACCGGACGGTTATGAGCCGTCTGCTCTAACCAGCTGAGCTAAGGGTCCACAATTATGTATGTAACAACATATCAAATAAAGGAATTCCTATCGGATATGCCCTTTAAGAAAGGTAAGATAAATTTACCATATAGAAAAGAAAAGTGTCAATTGTATTTTTCTTATTTAAAAGAAGAAAGTTAATAAAAAGAAATTTAGTTATCTCCACTATATGTAAATATAATATATCTTGAGATTCTCTAGATTCCTACGTTACAATGATTTTATACATACATAAAGGAAGTGAATCTATGTCCATATTTACCCAATTCGTAAAAAGCATATACTCGCCTAAAGATATGGCGCTATTCCGTTTTCAAAAAATCGGTAAAACCATTTTGTATATTATGCTACTTTGCTTAATTACTACTATTCCAAGAACTTTTTTGTACGGTAGTTTTATCCAAGATGGTGTAGGCATGGTAAATCAAGTCATCGATAAAGATTTACCTGACTTTAAGATTGAAAATGGCGAACTAAAAGCCGATATTGATCAACCTATTGAAAAAGAAGACGGAAATGCACTTTTCGTATTTGATCCAAATTCAACAGACCTAGAAAAATATCAAAATAAAACAGGTTTATTTGTTTTAAAAGATAAAGTAGTCTCTATGGGAAATGGTCAAACACAAACGTATTCTTATAACGATTTGTTAGGTGCATCTCTTGAGAAAAAAGATCTACAAGAATTTATTTCTTTATTCGATAATATTTATCCAATTTTATTATTCGTTATCGGATTCTTAGTGTACCTATTCCAATTATTCATCACTTTTGTAGGCGTGACTTTACTTGCGTTCATCGGTTCTGCTATGAGCGGTCAACGTAAACTATCCTATAAACAAGTTTGGACACTAACTGCATACAGCTACACAATCCCAACCATTTTCTTCATGATTATGGATTTATTCAAAATCGTCGTACCTGGGGCAACGTTCATTTATATTGCAGTTGTTTTAATCGTTCTGTACTTAACGATTAAAGAAGTTCCAAAACCGAAAGAAAAATAAGAACGAAAAAAATGCCTAAATAGGCATTTTTTTTTTGGACAAGCATATATTCCTAGCAAAGGAGTGAAGAATATGAAGAGGTTAGGTATATTCCTATTCGTGCTTGTTCTCGGTTATGTATTTTATTACGATATAAAAATCGGTACTTTACCGATGTTAAGTTCATATAAAAAAACAACCGCTGCCCAAACGATTAAAAAAGAGAACGCAGACAACCAACAAAATAAAGAGAACAAAACAGAAAAAGAAACGGATGTATCTTATAAAACAATTGAAGTAAAAACTGGTGAGACAGTTCTTTCTATTACAGAACAAATTAACAAGAAAAAAATTCCTTCTATAGAAAAAGTCATTGACGACTTTAAACTATTAAACAAAAGTACATCTGCTACAAAAATACAAATTGGAAAGTCTTATAAATTCCCGTTATATCAATAAGCTATCACTTAATCCTTGTCAATTACATAAAGGCGCTGATACAATAGTAAAAGTGAAACCGAGCACTTCGGTTTCTATAGCCCTATATCACGTATACTATCATTGATATGAGGGACTAAATAAGAAACTTCTTTTATAAGGAGAGCGATCTATTCGTGAATGAAATGACTCATCGTACAAAAACACGTCCAGTTAAAGTCGGTAATTTAACAATCGGCGGTAATAATGAATTAATTATACAAAGTATGACAACAACAAAAACACATGATGTTGAAGCAACAGTTGCTGAAATCAAGCGTTTAGAAGAAGCCGGCTGTCAAGTCGTCCGCGTTGCCGTTCCAGATGAACGCGCAGCAGATGCTATTGCTGATATAAAAAAACAAATCAACATTCCACTTGTTGCTGATATTCATTTTGATTATCGCCTTGCTTTAAAAGCAATTGAAGGTGGCATCGATAAAGTACGTATCAATCCAGGTAATATTGGTCGTCGCCATAAAGTAGAAGCTGTTGTAAATGCAGCAAAAGAACGCGGTATTCCAATCCGTATTGGTGTAAACGCTGGTTCATTAGAGCGTCACATTTTAGAAAAGTACGGGTACCCAACTGCAGATGGTATGGTTGAGAGCGCGCTACATCATATTAAAATTTTAGAGGACTTAGATTTCCACGATATTATCGTATCTATGAAAGCCTCTGATGTTAACTTAGCAATCGAAGCATACGAGAAAGCTGCTCGTGCTTTTGATTATCCATTACATTTAGGTATTACAGAGTCTGGAACATTGTTTGCCGGAACTGTAAAAAGTGCCGCTGGTCTTGGAGCAATCTTAAATAAAGGCATCGGAAATACACTACGTATTTCATTAAGTGCTGATCCAGTTGAAGAAGTAAAAGTTGCTCGTGAACTATTAAAATCATTCGGTCTTGCGTCTAACGCAGCAACACTTATCTCTTGTCCAACTTGTGGTCGTATTGAAATCGATTTAATTAGCATTGCTAACGAAGTGGAAGAATACATCTCTACACTTCAAGTACCAATTAAAGTTGCAGTACTTGGTTGCGCTGTAAATGGCCCTGGTGAAGCTCGTGAAGCTGATATCGGTATTGCCGGTGCACGTGGAGAGGGATTATTATTCCGTAAAGGGCAAGTCGTTCGTAAAGTACCAGAAGAAACAATGGTAGAAGAACTGAAAAAAGAAATCGACGTAATTGCTGCTGAAATGGCTGCTGAACGAGAAAAAGAAAAAGAGACACAAGAACAATAAAAAGAAGGTTGCCACAATATTTGTGAGCAACCTTCTTTTCTACGTAAAAAAGCTCGTCAGTTATATAACCGACGAGCTTTTACTTTGCACATTTTGGACAACGGCCATATATTTCAAACTTATGACCCGTTACTTCATAACCAGTAAAATCTTTATTCATAAAATCCATTGGACAGGAAGTAATCTCTTTCGTCCCCCCACAATCCAAACAAATAAAATGATGATGATGTTCCATAATAGAACAAGTAAAACGAAAATGTTTTTCACCATTTAATTCCGTTTGTTCTAAAACACCAATCTCAGCAAAAACTGTTAAGTTACGATAAATCGTATCAAAACTAAGCCCTGGATAGTCGTCTTTCATATGCTCTAAAACGTCTTTCGCAGTTAAATAACGATTATGTGCTGCAAATAATCTGAGCATCTCTTCTCTTTTTCCAGTATGTTTGTATCCTTTTTCTTTCATTAGGCGTAAAGCTTCTGTTAGATTCATACCTATCCCTACTTTATGCAGTTTTTTTCTTCTTCCATAAAATCGCACCGATTAAAATAAGAACTGCTATCATAACAATTGTACCACCTGGTGCTAGATCAAGTTGATACGAAGCAAACATTCCACCAATAACTGCAATTTCACCAAATAAAATGGAAAAGAAAATTGTTTGTTTAAATCCTTTAGCAATACGAATACTCGCTGCAACTGGCAACGTCATTAATGATGATACGAGAAGAACCCCTACTACACGCATTGATACTGCAATGACAAGAGCAACTAATATAATGAAAATAAAGTGAATCCATTTCGCTCTTAAACCAGTTGATACTGCGTATTCCTCATCAAATGATAGTAGAAACAGCTCTTTATATAATAAAATAATTGTCGCAACAACAACAATTGCTACAATCCCAATAATAATTAAATCCGTACTTGTTACAGCACTAACACTACCAAATAAATAACTAAATAAGTCTGTGTTAAATCCATTTGCAAGTGAAATGAAAATAACTCCAACTCCCATCCCTGCCGAAAGGATAATCGGAATTGCTAATTCTTGATAGTGCTTATATACAGTTCTTAACTTTTCGATTAGTAGCGCTCCACCAATTGAAAAAATCATCCCCATATATAAGGGGTTTAAAAATCCACCTGTAAAAATGGTTTTTTCAAGTAATAAACTTGCTGCAATACCTGATAACGTCACGTGACTTAATGCATCCGCAATAAGAGATAAACGACGAATAACAACAAACACACCAATTAGCGGTGCAACAAGTCCAATTAAAATACCTGCGTATAAAGAATTACGTAAAAAGTCATATTGTAAAAAATCTTGTATCATTATATCCTCCCGTGATGCTCATGTTCGTGTTCTAAACGATGAACATGATGTCCATATAAGACGGACATTTCTGCATCTTCTAACTCTCGGAACTTCTCTACATTTCCATGGAAATGTAGATGTTGGTTTAGGCATGCAACATGTGTTACTTTTTCGGTAACAGCTCCCATATCATGAGTAACAAGAATTAATGTGATTCCCAACCTTTTGTTTAAATCCTCTAATATTTCGTAAAAACTTTCCACATTTTTTACATCGATTCCAACAGTAGGCTCGTCTAAAATAAGCAATTCAGGATCACTAACAAGCGCACGAGCAATAAATACACGCTGTTGCTGTCCACCAGAAAGCTCTCCAATGTTACGACCTTGAAACTCACTCATCCCTACATCAGCAATTGCTTTTTCTACCTTTTTCTTATCTTCTTTTGTGAAAAATCGAAAAAGCCCTTTTTTCGAAACAAGTCCCATTGACACAACTTCAGAAACAGTTGCTGGAAAACCAGAATTGAAACTATTTGCCTTTTGGGATACATAACCAACTTTGTTCCATTCCTTAAACTTCTTACTATCAACGCCAAACACGCGAATGCTTCCTTCTTTTGGCTTTAAAACGCCTAATAAACACTTAAGTAAAGTTGATTTACCTGAACCATTCGGTCCCACTAAACCTAAAAAAGCTCCCTTCGGAACTTGCAAATTAATATTTTCTAACACATTCCGATCTTCGTATCGGAATGTTAAACCTTCAATCTCTAATATATTATTCATAGCATCTCACCTATTTTAATTCAGAATGATTCCGATTTATATCTATTTGAATTATAGTACAGCTTATTATAGTTGTAAACCAATCTGCCTAAAATATATCTATTTTTTCAAGAAACCTTACTATTATAACAAAAAGCAGAGAAAAATTCTCTGCTTCGAAAAATATTCCTATAAATTTTTAGTGAATAGCCGATTTAAACTTACCACCATTTGTCTCTTGCGTGTTCATAATCGTAACAAACGCATTTTCATCAATTTCATGCACAATTGATTTTAACTTCGTCACTTCTAGACGCGTTACAACTGCATAAATAACTTCTTTTTCTTTATCCGTGTAACCACCTTTTGCTACCAGCTTTGTAGTTCCACGGCCAAGACGATGCAAAATCGCGTTTGATACTTCCTCATATTGATCAGATACAATTAAAACCGCCTTCGTTTCATCTAGCCCTTGAATTACTGTATCGATCGTTTTAAATGCGATATAGTACGTCATAACAGAATACATCGCTTGTTCCACACCAAACACAAATGCTGCCCATGCAAAAATAAATAAGTTCACAAACATTACGAATTCACCAACAGAGAACGGTAATTTCTTCGTTAATAAAATCCCCATAATTTCAGTTCCATCTAACGACCCACCATGACGAATTACAAGTCCTACACCAAGACCTAAAATAAGCCCACCAAACACTGTCGCTAAAATAGGTTCTGTTGTAAATGGTGGCACCGCATGTAACGTTGACTCAATGAAAGCTAACGCTACAATACCAAATGTCGAAGATAACATAAATGTTTTTCCAATTTGCTTATAACCCGAATACATAAATGGGATATTGAGAACAACGACTAAAGTAGAAAAACTTAACCACCAAATGTTAGGAGTAAGATAATCTAATATAAGAGAAATACCAATAATTCCACCATCAATAATTTTATTTGGCATTAAAAATAGTTCAATCGCTACCGCCGCGCATGCTGCTCCAAAAATAATCATAACTAAACGATAAATGAGATGAATAACACTTTCTTTTCGATGTTGCTTTTGCTCCATAGGTCCTCCCTTTACTCTTTTTCTGTAGTTTTGTCCTTATATTATAACATACGCTTCTTTTCCTCATGAAAAAAGAAACTCCATACGAATATGTACAAGCTATATGCTCATATATTTCGATAGAAGAACGCGTGAAGGAGGATAACAAGATGAACCTCATAAAACAAATTGTTAATAAAAAATTAAATCATATTTCTACAAAAGAGTTATTAAAATATAGCAAAGAATATGAAGTTTCTATTACGACTGCACAAGCTGACCAAATCGTTTTACTTATGAAAGGTAAAAATATTAATATTTACGATAACAACGAGCGACTAGAGCTCTTAAAACAGATTGCAAAAGTAACCTCTCCTGCCACTGCCCAACAAGTAAATACATTATTTCAGCAATTACTAAAATAAGGAGGGGAAATCCCCTCCTTATTGCGCTTTAATTTTTTCAAGAAGCCCTTCATCAAAAGTACCGTTTTTCAGCATTTCGATTTCCAATTTGTATGGTGGCTTCTTATCTTTTTTATCTTCCCCTACATACGGTGTTTCAAGAATTTTTGGTACATGCATTAACTGTGGATGATGTACAATATGATGCAACGCTTTATACCCAATATGACCAAATCCGATGTTTTCATGACGGTCTTTTCCTGCTCCGCATACATTTTTACTATCATTAATATGAAGTACTTGTAAACGATCTATACCAACGATCTTATCAAATTCGTTTAATACACCGTCAAAGTCATTTACAATATCATATCCTGCATCGTGCGTATGACACGTATCAAAGCATACAGATAGCTTTTCATTATATTTTACGCCATCAATGATCTTTGCAATTTCTTCAAAGCTACGACCACATTCTGTTCCTTTTCCTGCCATCGTCTCTAAGGCAATGTTAACCGTCTGTTCTGGCGTTAGTACTTCATTAAGCCCTTTAATAATTTGTTGAATACCAGCATCTGCTCCAGCACCAACGTGCGCTCCTGGGTGAAGAACAATTTGTTTCGCTACACCTAATGCCGATGTTCTTTCAATTTCCATACGAAGGAAGTCTACACCTAATTGGAATGTTTCTGGCTTTGTCGTATTCCCAACATTAATAATATACGGTGCATGGACGATAATCTCCTCAATTCCATTCAGCTCCATATGTTTTCTTCCTGCTTCTATGTTCAATTCTTCAATTGGTTTTCTTCGTGTATTTTGCGGTGCACCTGTATAAATCATAAACGTCGTTGCACCATATGAAACAGCCTCTTCACTTGCTGCTAATAACATTTTCTTACCACTCATGGAAACATGAGATCCAATCTTTAACATACAATCACCTCTTCAATATACAATAGATATAATGATAGCATAATTTGTAGAAATATGTAGTGAATTGTTTGTTCACAAAAGACGCACTACACAAATTTATTTGACTATTTAAACAGACTATACTCTTCATTTAAATTAGCGGGATTAAAAAAAGATAAGGGAAACCCCTTATCTTTTTTTATTGCTATATTTTCTCTTCACTTTGTCACGTTCTGTTGCAAGTTTACGTTTATAGTTTGGTTTTACTTTTTTCGGTTTTTTAATAACTTTCGTTGCCATAACATCAAGTTCGTCATTTGGTTTTTTACGGCTCTTACGACGACGACGCTCACCTAAATCCGCCCACTCATCTCCACGTAAATCTACATGTTTAAACTCGATATGACGTTGTTTTTCTAAGCTATCTAACGCTTCTTCGTTTGCTGGATCATAAATCGTCACTGCAATACCAGAATGCCCCGCACGTGCTGTTCTTCCAACGCGGTGAACGAAGAAATCTAAATCTGATGGTAGCTCATAGTTAATAACATGGCTAATCCCTTCAATATCAATACCACGTGCTGCTAAATCAGTCGCAACAATATATTGGAATTCAAGGTCACGAATTTGTTTCATCATTTTTTTTCGATCACGTGGTGATAAATCCCCGTGAATTCGTCCAACTTTTAAGCCGCGTTCCATTAATCCATCAGCAACTTGATCTGCCATCTTTTTCGTATTCGTGAAAACAACTGCTAAATACGGTTTAAATTGAAGTAGCATTTTATTCACTAAATCAATTTTATTACGATGTTTAGAAGGCACTAAATAGTGTTCAATGTTTCCAGCTGCAACTTGTTTTGGATTGATATGAATATGCTCTGGATTCTCCATATATTTCTTCAGAAACGGTTTTAGTTTTTGAGGAATTGTTGCAGAGAAAACTAGCATTTGCAAGTTTTTAGGCATACGTGCTGCAATTTTATCTACATCATGAATAAATCCCATATCAAGCATTAAGTCTGCTTCATCGACAATAATCGTATTTGCTTTATGAACAAATAATGCTTGTTCTTCAACTAAGTCTTTAATACGCCCTGGTGTCCCAACTACGATATGAGGTTGTTTTTTCAATTTTTCAATTGAACGTTGTTTATCAGTTCCACCAATTAAACAACGCGCTGTAATCATTTGATCTTCCGCACAGAATTTTGTTAATTTCACAATCTCTTCGTAAATTTGTTGTGCTAACTCACGAGTAGGTGCTGTAATAACAAGTTGTACTTCTTCACGGCTTGCATTAATTCTGTTTAATGTAGGAAGTAAGTATGCATGTGTTTTCCCAGAACCTGTTTGGGATTGCCCAATTACACTTACACCTTTTTTCACGACCGGGAAAATTTTCTGCTGAATTCCTGTCGGCTCTGTAAAGCGTAGTTCACGAACTGCATCTATTAAAAATGGTTTAAAATCATACTGTGTAAAAGTTTTTTGCGTCATAAGTTACACCTTCTTTCTAAAATTTCTACTGCGCGCACAAATCAGTCAAGTCTACATTATATCGAAATCTACAAGTAAAATCCATCTTTAGTTTAGGTTTTCACTTCAAAAACTAACCTTCTTCCCTTTTATTGCATATTGTATGTGTATATACCTAACTGAAGAAAGGAGGATTTCTCACATGTTTCCGAAATCCCCTACAAGGCAAATGTATCCGAATCAAGGACAACAACCTTATACACCATATCCCATTCCACAACTACCACCAATGGCGCAAAAAAAGAAAGGTTTTCTTGCTAAGCTTTTTAAAAAACACGATCCAACCGAGCCTTTTATGCAAATGGTTCCGCCTTACCGACAAATGGAAGGCCCGCCGATGATGCATCAGCAACCACCGCCGCAGCAATATCAACAGCAATATCAACAGCAATACCAGCAACAATATCCTCAGCAACATCCACAATATCAACCATACATGCAGCAACATCCTGAGCAAATGATACCGCCTCAAATGTATGAATCAAATGAAACGCGCGGCGGGGCAGCAACTACAGCTACAGCAAGCAGTGGCATCGGCAGTTTTTTTTCGAATTTAATTTCGAATCCAACTAATATGATAAATAACATCGAAAAAGTATCCCAAGTCGTTCAATCTGTAGGTCCTGTCGTCGAACAGTACGGTCCTATTATGCGTAGTCTACCAAGCATTGTTAAAATCCTCACCTCTGGAAAAAGTACGGAAGAAAATCAAACGGAAAATGTAACAGAGCCAGTTGAGGTAGAAAGTCCGCCTCCTACACCTCAAAAAAAGAAACGAAAACGAAAGAAAATAGTGATTGAACCTGTAATAGAAAAAGAGTTACCGAAAGAACCAGTTCAACAAACAGCAACAAAACCAAAACTATATGTGTAACAATCCTTTGTTTTCTATCCACTCCTCCTTTATAATGTAAAAGACTATGCACAAAAGTATCCCTTGTTTAGAAGGAGAGGATTACTCATATGAAAATTGTTAAAATTTCCCCTCGTGGTTATTGCTACGGTGTTGTCGATGCAATGGTAATTGCACGTAACGCCGCATTAGATAAATCATTGCCGAGACCCATTTATATTTTAGGTATGATTGTTCACAATAAACATGTTACAGACGCTTTTGAAGAAGATGGAATCATCACATTAGACGGTCCAAGTCGCTTAGAAATTTTAGATAAAATTGATTCTGGTACTGTTATTTTCACTGCACACGGTGTTTCTCCAGAAGTTAAACAACGCGCAAAAGAAAAAGGTTTAACAACAATCGATGCCACTTGTCCAGATGTTACCAAGACGCATGACCTTATCGAAGCTAAGAAAGCGGAAGGGTATCATGTCATTTATATCGGTAAAAAAAATCATCCAGAGCCAGAAGGCGCAGTCGGTATTGCACCTGACATTGTTCACCTTATCGAAAGAGCCGATGATTTAAAAACATTAGAAATCCCAACAGATAAAATTTTAGTAACGAATCAAACAACGATGAGTCAATGGGATGTTCAACATTTAATGGAGGACATTCAAAAAAAATTCCCAACAGCAGAATTCCATAAAGAAATTTGTTTAGCAACTCAAGTTCGCCAAGAAGCTGTCGCTAAACAAGCTGATGTTGCAGACTTAACAATTGTTGTTGGTGATCCGAAAAGTAACAATTCAAATCGCTTAGCACAAGTATCACAAGAAATCGCAGGTACAAAAGCATATCGAGTTGCTGATGTAAGCGAAATTCAATTAGAGTGGCTACAAGGTGTAGAAAACGTAGCTGTTACAGCAGGTGCTTCTACTCCAACTCCAATTACAAAAGAAGTTATCGCTTTCTTAGATCAATATGACCCAATGAATCCCGCTACATGGGAGAGAGTTCGAAAAGTACCGTTACAAAAAATATTACCTCGTGTAAAAGTGAAAAAAGAACAATAATAAAAACCGTTGCCTATATGAGCAACGGTTTTTATTTTTCTTATACAAATGTAAATGGATCTGTATGTAATTGCGAAGCATGAATGTGTACATTGAGTTTCTTTGCATCCACTTTTTCTTGTAATTGCTTTTGCACACCTTGCTTCATTACTTTTTCAACGTTATGTCCTGGGTCAACTATATTTAAACCGAGCATCATCGCATCATGAGCAACATGATAATACATGTCACCTGTTACATATACATCCGCTCCTTTAAATTTAGCTTGATTGATGTATTTGTTACCATCACCACCAAGTACAGCTACTTTACGCACTTTATCATCTAATTTCCCAACAACTCGTGCACCCTTTACATCTAATGATTGCTTTACATGTTCTGCAAACTGTCCAAGTGTCATTTCTTCTTTTAAGTATCCTATTTTCCCAAGCCCTAATGTTTCGCCTTTGTTATCAAGTGGATACACATCATACGCTACTTCTTCATATGGATGTGCCGTTACCATCGCTTTAATCACTTTTCGTTGTAGTGAAACTGGAATAATCGTTTCGATTCGCACTTCTTCTACGCGCTCTAACTGTCCAGTTTCCCCTACATAAGGATTTGTCCCCTCTTGAGGTACAAACGTACCTGTACCCTCGCTACTAAACGTACAGTGGCTATAATTGCCGATATGACCAGCACCTGCGTCTCCTAATGCTTTTCGTACTTCTTCTGCATGAGTTACTGGCACAAACACAACAACTTTTTTCATTTCTTCTGCATATGTCGGTGCCAAAACTTCTGTATTTTGCAACCCCAACGCCTCAGCAAGTAAATCATTTACCCCGCCCTTGGCAACATCCACATTTGTATGCGCTGCATAAATGGCAATATCATTTTTAATACACGTTTCAATAATTCTTCCGTACGCTTTATCTGTATGAATCGCTTTTAACGGATTAAAAATTAAAGGATGATGCGCGATAATGACATTCGCTCCTAATTGAATCGCTTCCTCCACAACTTCCTTCGTTACATCTAACGCAATCAATACGTGTTGTACAGATTTATTAAGCGCTCCAATCTGCAGACCAATTTTATCTCCTTCCATCGCCAAATGCTTCGGATACATACTTTCAAATAAAGAAATAATTTCATGGCCGTTTGGAATTTTACTCATGATAAAATCTCCCCTATCATTTTCATTTTCGCTTCTACTTCTGCACGTTTCGCTTTTGTTTCTTCAGAATTAGCCGCACGTTCTAACTGTTTTAAAATATTTTGGAAGTTTTTCAATTCCCCTTCCCATTTCTCACCAAAAGCTTCATTTTTCTCTTTTATTAGAAATGGCCCCATAAACAATCCCGCTTGTTTATTTTCCGAGTAAGGTGCTTCGACATTTCCTCGCTCTCCTACTAAAATCTCGTAAATTTTCCCATCTTCTTTTACGATTTTTTCATGGATAAGCTCCCAACCATTTTCAACAAACCATTCACGAATATGATGTGCTGCAATATTCGGCTGTAAAATTAAACGTGTTACACCTTCTAATTTTTCTTTACCACTTTCTAAAATGTCACGAATTAACGCTCCGCCCATTCCAGCAACCGTAATAACATCTACTTCTCCTGGCGCGATAACAGCTAATCCATTCCCTTTACGTACATCTACTTTATCTTGTAAGCCACTTTCAGCTACAGTTGCTTGTGCAGAACGAAATGGTCCATCTACAACTTCACCTGCAACTGCTTTTGTAGCAATATTATTTATAATTGTATAACACGGTAAATACGCATGATCCGATCCAATATCAGCAACTGTAGATCCTACTGGTATTTCACGCACAACTTCTTCTAATCGTTTTGAAAGCTTTACTTCATTCATGTATTTCCATTACTCCTTCTCTTGTCAGTCTGTCTCCATGATAATGAATTTATAGTAGTTGTTGCAAGCCCATAACAACAATTCACTTCTCTATCATTCATCGTATTTTAGAAAATATAGAAAAACAAGCCCTTTGCATAAGCAAAAGACTTGTCATACGGAACTTTATTTTTTCTTCGATAACCAATCAGCTACTTTAGTGGCTTGATCAGCTGGAACTATATTGGCAGGCATATTGCCCTTTCCTTTGGAAAGAATTTCTTTAATTTCATCCTTTGAAAGTTTCCCACCAATTTTTTGTAAGTTAGGTCCTACTGCCCCTTGTAACTGATCACCGTGGCAGCTCGTACAGCTTTGCTTCACAATATCCTCTGGTTTTGATGCTGTTTGTGCTGGCTTCCCGCCATTTTTTGCATCAGCTAACTCTTTAGATTTATTTAGCCCCTGAAATGAAAATACAAACATAACGATAATACCTAATGCTGCAATAAGAGCGAACGGAATCAGCGGATTACGTTTCATATCTCTTCTCCCCCCTCTATACCCCTAAATAGTTAGATGATTCAGTCATTTCCATTGTACTTGAAAACGCTCTATCAGAAAAGAGTAAACTACTACTTGTTAAAAATATTCCATAAATTCAGTTTATTGTTTTTTATTGTCATATAGCTTATTATTTCGATAATTATTAACGTTTCTCATCATATTTTTCGCTTTTCTACATATATTTTTGTATAGAATAAACAAAATTAATCGAAAAATCGAAAAATGAGCATTTGCAAATCAAAAGACAATTCTGTAAAATAAATTACAAGAAATTGTAATCGTTGTCGATAGCTAAATTTTAACAAAAATTAACAAAATAAAAAAGTTTACTTCACAAAGGTGAAGTAAACTTAAAAAATAACCTATTCTAAGAAATCCTTAAGACGCTTACTACGACTTGGATGTCTTAATTTGCGAAGTGCTTTTGCTTCAATTTGACGGATACGCTCTCTCGTTACGCCGAATACTTTCCCAACTTCTTCAAGCGTACGAGTTCGTCCATCATCTAAACCGAAACGAAGACGCAGAACATTTTCTTCACGATCTGTTAGTGTATCTAACACATCTTCTAATTGTTCTTTTAGCAATTCATAGGCTGCATGGTCCGCAGGCGATGTTGCTTCTTGGTCTTCAATAAAGTCACCTAAATGGGAGTCATCTTCTTCACCAATTGGTGTTTCAAGAGAAACTGGCTCCTGTGCAATTTTTAAGATTTCACGTACTTTTTCTGGAGCAAGATCCATTTCTTCACCAATCTCTTCAGGAGACGGTTCGCGACCTAAATCTTGTAATAATTGACGTTGTACACGAATTAACTTATTAATCGTTTCAACCATATGAACTGGAATACGAATTGTTCGCGCTTGGTCTGCAATGGCACGTGTAATAGCTTGGCGAATCCACCAAGTTGCATACGTACTAAATTTGAAACCTTTACGATAATCGAACTTTTCAACAGCTTTAATTAGACCCATATTACCTTCTTGAATTAAGTCTAAGAAAAGCATACCACGGCCTACGTAGCGCTTTGCAATACTTACTACAAGACGTAAGTTTGCTTCTGCAAGACGACGTTTCGCTTCTTCATCGCCTTCTTCAATACGCGTTGCAAGTCGAATTTCTTCTTCTGCAGATAGTAAGTCTACACGACCAATTTCTTTTAAATACATACGAACAGGATCGTTGATTTTAACCCCAGGTGGTACACTTAAATCATTGAGGTCAAACTCTTCTTCTGTCTTTGTAATTTGGCGATTATTAGGGCCTTCTTCGTTGTCATTATCACCAACTAAGTCAATGCCTTGTTCACCTAAATATTCATAGTATTCATCCATTTGATCGGATTCAATTTCAAATCCATTCATGCGTTCTGCAATCTCTTCATATGTAAGAACGCCACGTTTTTTTCCGAGCTCAGTGAGTTGTTCTTTCACTTGCTCAAGGGTCATTTCAGTTTCAATTTGTTTAGAACGAGCTGGTTTGTCAGCCATCTGTTCCCCTCCTTACGCGAGATACAAACATTCATTATACTAAAACTTTATCAAAAAAGCTATTTTCTCGCTTTTTGATTTTGTAAATATGCTACATAATATTTAGCAGCCTCTACAGGATCTGTTTTTTCCATTTGTTTCACTTTAAAGATGATCTCCATCTTTTCAAGTTTTTCCTGATGCCGTCTAAGCGTCTCCAAATGGCCTTGCAACACTTCTTCTGTGTATTCTGGATTAATAAATTCATCCGTCGAAATATCAGTGATAATATTTTTCAACTTTTCATCAGAGAGCCAACTTAAAAATGTTCCGACTGAAGGTTCATTTCCCTTTTCATAATATGCGTATAGTTCATATAAAATCCCTTTATGTTCTTCTGTATGAAAATCTTCTATATGGGATTCCATACGAACAGCTACTTCTGCACTTTGCAACATATGGTAAATAATTTCTCTTTCCGCTCTTTCAAAACCTGTTAACTTCGGTTTTGTTTGAACGACTTGAGACGGTTTAGCAACCTGCTTTATTTGTTTTTGCTGTACCTTTTGTTCTTTGCGATATTGGTGCAATTGATTCAAAAGTGTTTCCATTGAATACGAAAATTCTTGCGATAATGACTTCAAATATGACTCTGCCTGCATCGCATCTTGTAACAACGATAACTCTTTTAAAACACTTTTCACATATTCTTCTTTGCCAGACTCATCTTGCAAATTTTTCCCTAAACGCAAATAATTTATTTTAAAACCAACAAAACTCACACTTGATTTCACAAGATTTTCAAAAGCGGTAGTCCCATATTGTTGCACATATTCATCAGGATCAAGCTTATCTGGCAAGGATGTGACTTTCACTTGGCAACCAACTTTTAGCAATAATTGCCCTGCTTTCATCGTCGCTTCTCGCCCTGCTTTATCACCATCATAGCAAAGAACAACAGTTTCAACGTTACGTCGCAGAAGTTTTGCTTGTTCTTCAGTTAAAGCCGTTCCCATTGTCGCAACGGCTTCTTCCACGCCACTTTTTACCGCAGCTAGTACATCGGCATATCCTTCAAAAAGAACCACTTGCCCACGCTTTCTAATAAACGGTCTTGCTTGGTGGAAGTTATACAACAATTTACTTTTGTGAAAAATTGGCGTTTCCGGGCTATTTAAATATTTTGGAGTGTCATCTCCTAACGCCCTTCCACTAAACGCTATCACCTTACCTTGTAACGTATAGATCGGGAACATAACTCTTCCACGGAAGCGATCGTAATGACTACCATCCTTCTCACTTCTTATTAGAAGGCCAGCTTGTTCCATACTAGACAGCGATAAACCTCTTTTTTGTAAAATTTTCGTCGCTGCATCCCAAGCAGGTGATGCATAACCAATTTCAAACTTCTCAATCATCTCTTTCGTAATACCACGGTTTAATAAATATGAAAGTGCTTCATTTCCCTCTTCCGTATTTACTAATAAATGATGATAATACTTTTTCAATAATTCATGAGCTTGTTGCATGATGACAGTGTCATCAGATATGTCTTCTTGTTGTCCTTGCCCTGATGTGTACTCTGCAACCGCAATTCCATTTCTTTCGCCTAGCTTTTGAACAGCCTCGGTAAAAGCCAGTCCTTCCATTTTCATTAGAAATGAAAATACATTTCCACCTTCTCCACATCCGAAGCAATGAAAAATTTGCTTATCAGATGAAACAGAGAATGAAGGAGAATTCTCACCATGAAATGGACAAAGGCCGAAATAGTTACGCCCCTGTTTTCTAAGTTGAACGTATTCACCAATGACTTCTACAATATCGGATGATGTCCGAATCTGTTCAACAACTTCTTCGGGAATTCTGTTCCCCATAACTCCATCTCCGTGTCGTATTTTGTATTCGATATAAATTAAAAAATTCCTTTATAATTCGACAATATTTTTCTAAACTTGTTAGAAAGTGTTGCCGATTACATTGTATAAACGATTTTGAACCTTTCCTATAGGTCCTTTATCTGCATAAATCGCATATACATACTTGCTATATAAAATTGTATACATTTGCTCATCTGTTACAAATGTACCTCTTAGAAACAATACATATACACCTTTTTACAAGAAGAGTAGCAAGCCACATATACTGTTTGATCTTGAGATCTGTAGCTTTTTCATGGTGATCCATATAACAATCAACTCCATTTTGTTCAGTATCTACAAAGATCCAATTTCCTTGCTATTTCCTTAAAGGATGAGCATATGATGCGACAAACAAAATTCCGACATGAAATTCCGCTCCAACTTGCACAATTTCAGTCTTCACGGGACATGCATCTATACCAACTAATATGTTGTTGATGTTTTGCATATTTCTGTATTCTACATCCCTTCTGTGAATCCTTCCATAATGTGCGTTTTCTTGTATAGATTTTGTCGATTTAACGTAATTACATGTCTTTTTCGTAAATCCTATCCCTAGTTTATTCTGAAAAATTAAAGTCTAAACGTAAAATATAGGTTTTTATCACAATTTTTTATTATAATATATTTTCTTCAACTACGCTACATATCCCTTTATTTTTTCATCTTACATTTCAGGATGACAAACTTACACCTTGAATATACTAAAAGACAAAGGAGTATAAGTATAACCATTACACTACAATCTATTACAAAATCTATAGGTATCATATTTCACACGAGCGAAAAAAGCACATTCACCTTTGGTAAATGTGCTAAAACATTTTTTGGTTTTGCACTGCATTCACAATAATATTTGCTGTTTCTTCAATCGCTTTATTCGATACATCGATTACTTGGCAATTTATTTTACTAATTACTTCCTCAAAGTGATCAATTTCTTCTTGAATACGATTAATATTTGCATATGTTGCTCCATCACTTAATCCAAGTGATTTTAATCGTTCTTTTCGAATATGATTTAACTTATCTGGTGTAATTTTCAAACCGAAACATTTTTCTTTTGCCACTTGATATAGTTCTTCAGGTGGGTCAACTTCTGGTACGAGTGGTACATTCGCAACTTTCAAGCGTTTGTTATGAGCTAAATATTGAGAAAGTGGTGTTTTTGATGTACGCGAAACACCAATCAACACGATATCTGCTTTTAAAATACCTCGTGCATCTCTGCCGTCATCATACTTCACAGCAAACTCAATCGCTTCAATTTTTTTAAAGTATTCTTCATCTAACCTACGGACAACACCTGGCTCATACCTCGGCACTTGCCCCGTAATTTCTTCAATTTGATCAATAAGAGGGCCGATAATATCGTATGCCTCTACCCCTTCTCTTGCAGCCTCTGTTACTAAATACTGGCGCATATCAGGCTTAACTAACGTAAAACATATAAGTGCTTGATTACTCTTAGCAATCGAAATCACTTCTTTTAATGTCCCTGTATCTTCTACATACGGTACACGTCTAATATCAGGAGCAAACGGGAATTGCCCCATTGCTGCTCGAACAACCAAATCAGCCGTTTCCCCTACAGAGTCAGATACGACATATACGATTTTATTATCCATTACATTACCTCACTTTAAACAAATTACACTTATTCGTTATTTACTAAATTTACAAACGCACGTGTAATATTTGTTTTTGTAATTCGCCCAATCACTTCTAAACCTTGTTTCGTATCTTTTACAACTGGCATTGCATCAATCTGTCTTTCTATTAATTCCATCGCAATATCATATAAAGAATCCTCTCTACGACACATTGCAATGTTTGGCATCCTTGTCATGATAATATTAACCGGAAGAGAGGTTAAATCCTGCTTTCCTAAGCTCGCTCTTAATAAATCTTTACGAGACACAACACCAACTAATAGAGTCATCTGATCTACAACGAACAATGTACCAACGTCCTCTAAAAACATCGTACAAATTGCATCGTATACGGAAACATTTTTATCAATTACAACCGGTCTAGATTGATAATCTTGTACTTTAATTTTCTTAACAGCTTCAGATAATAGCTGCCCCCCAGTTTTACCCGTATAAAAATAACCTACGCGTGGACGTGCTTCTAAATAACCAGCCATCGTTAAAATTGCTAAGTCTGGTCTTAGCGTCGCACGTGTTAGACCCAATTGCGCTGCAATTGATTCCCCTGTAATAGGACCGTGATCTTTTACAATCTGAATGATATGTTCTTGTCGTTTATTCAGCTCTATGATAATCACCACCTTTAATGCACAACGAAAAAAGTTATACTATCTCTTAAATATTATATACTAAATATGCTATTCGAAAAAGAAAGTATGTAAAAAGGACCGTATACGGCCCAAAATTATATTTGAAACTTATCAAGTTGTTCTAAAAAACGTCTTGATTTCAAATAAATTCCGCAATATTCATCATAATATGTATTCAATACTAAACGCATTTGTTTTTTTGTGCTATCCTTTACCGATACATTTCCGAGCCTATGTAAATCGAAATGGAAGAAAAGACGTAATAATTTATGAACAGCTTCTCCTACCGGTATACGATATGGGTCTTGCTCTGCATGACGTGAGCACAGAAAACCGCCTTCCCTGACGGAGAAGGCGACAAAGTCTGTTTCTTGATGACAAATCGCACATGTATCAAAGTACGGGCGCATCCCTAATACCGGAAGCATTTTCGTTTGATAAATTAATGATAATACTTCTGGATCAACACCCTCACACATATAATGCAACGTTTGATATAACATTTCAAATAAATACGGATTATGTTTTTTATCTTCTGTTGCTTTATCAGTTAACTCAACAATAAATGATGCATAAGCAGTTAAAAATATATCCTCGCGAATTTCTTTCATAGTTGAAATAATCTCGCCTTGTTGCAATGTTCCAAGCCCAGATCCCATTTGAATAAGAAACTGGCCATGTATCATTAATTGCGACACAGATGCTAATCGGCTTTTCGGTTTTTTTGCCCCTCTTGCCATTGCACTTACCTTACCAAGTTCTCTTGAGAATATTGTAACAATCTTGTTCGTTTCTCCGTAATCTGTCGTACGGATAACGATGCCCTCAACTTTTTGAAACATGTTCGTCACCATCCAAGGTTTGAACAAAACGGGTCAAGAAATTGGAGAGTCTAGATGCGCTAGCTCCTCTTCATGTTGATCCATCTCATCGTTTACGTCTTTTTCCATTTCTTTCAAAAGCAAGTACGTTTCAATGCTTCCTGTTTTGGAGAAAAACTTCCAGGTAAAATCTAGCATAAGAATCCACCTTTCTCAATAAGCGTAGCCTATAAACCAATTTCCTTTGTTGTTATTAAATTGACCCATTTTGTCCATTTTCATGTGAGAAAAATTTTTCCTAATTTATCAAAGTTCATAAAAACCAATAATCAGTGGATGAACCAACCATCCACTGATTATAGCTTGACTCTATTTTAGTACTCATCCTCGCGGAAACCTAGGTCACGAAGCTGAGACATTTTATTACGCCAATCTTTTTGCACTTTTACCCATACTTCTAAAAATACTTTAGAACCAAGTAGCGCTTCAATATCAAAACGAGCTCGCTTACCAACTTCTTTTAACATTTTCCCTTGTTTTCCGATGATGATTCCTTTTTGTGATGCACGTTCAACAACAATCGTTGCATTTATATAAACTGCACCGCCCTCACGCTTTTGAATCGCATCGATAACAACAGCCACAGAATGTGGCACTTCTTCACGTGTTAAATGTAGTACTTTCTCACGAATAAGCTCTGCAATAATAAATCTCTCCGGATGATCCGTTACTTGATTATCTGGATAGTATTGTGGTCCTTCTGGTAAATACTTTTTAATTGTTCCAATTAAAGCGTCCACATTATTACCGTCTAACGCAGAAATTGGTACAATCTCTGCAAACTCATGTAGTTTACGATATTGATCAATTAACTCTAGTAATTGCTCTGGATGAAGTTGGTCAATTTTATTAATTACTAAAAATACTGGTTGTTTCGTTTCTTTTAATTTCTCAATGATGAATTCCTCACCACGACCAAATCCTTCAACTGCATTGACCATAAACAGAACAATATCAACTTCTTTCAATGTCGTTTGAGCCATCTTTACCATGAAGTCGCCTAATTTATGTTTAGGTTTATGTATTCCTGGTGTATCAATGAAAATAACTTGTGAATCATTTTCTGTATATACACCTTGAATTTTATTACGAGTCGTTTGTGGCTTATCACTCATAATAGCAATTTTCTGGCCGATAATACGGTTTAAAAATGTAGATTTTCCAACATTCGGTCTGCCAATAATAGAGACAAAACCTGATTTATAACCTTTTCTATTCATGTAAATCCTCCGCTAAAAATGCTCCTGGTAACAATTCTCCGACTGTCGTCTCTTGAACGTCACCATGTAAATTTGATAAGTATACTTTCGTATCCTGTTTACATAATTCTACCATAACTTGTCGACATGCTCCACAAGGAGGTACTGGGCGCTTTGTATCTGCTACAACCGCAATGGCTACAAATTCTTTATCTCCTTCAGAAACCGCCTTAAATAAAGCTGTTCTTTCAGCACAATTACATAAGCCATATGATGCATTCTCAACATTACATCCACGATATACTTTTCCATCGCGCGTTAATAATGCTGCACCTACTTGAAATTTAGAATATGGTACGTACGCTTGTTTACGCGCTTCGATTGCTTCTAGAATTAATTGTTTACTATTCATATTCCCGCATCCTTCCTGTTCACAGCTATGAAGAGATACACTCTCTCATTAAAGGCCCTTACGGCACTTCCAAAGCTTAATAAAAGCTTCGGAATGCAACTATACCATATACGGTAAAAAGATAATAGCACCAATTATAACAGCTATAATTGCAAACAATAAAACCGCTCCTGCTGCAACATCCTTTGCAATTTTTGCAAACGGATGAATATCGGCAGTCGCTAAATCTACCGTTTTTTCTACAGCCGTATTTACCATTTCTAAACTCATTACACTCCCTATTACAATAAGTAATATCATCCACTCTATTTTCGTAATATGGAAATAAAAGCCGCAGCATATAACAATGACTGCGGCTAAATAATGAATTTTCATATTTCGTTCATGACGAAGACAAAAGAACATACCAGCTATAGCATATCCAAAACTATCTATAAGTTTTCCTTTTTTCATCGTCCTAATCCAAAAGCTTCTAAAATTTCTTTTTGTCTTCCGAACATTTCTTTTTCATCTTCTTCTGTCATGTGATCATAACCAAGTAAATGTAAAAAGCCATGTAACGCCAAAAATCCAAGTTCACGATCGAAAGAATGTCCGTACTCTTCAGCTTGCTCTTTCGCCCTTGGAATAGAGATAATAAGATCACCTAACATGCGCGGCATCTCTGCACCAACAATCTCCATTTCTCCTTCTCCCATCTCTTCCATAGCAAAGGATATTACATCTGTAGGTTGATCTTTATCTCGGTAATCACGATTAATTTCTCTAATGCGCTCATTATCTACAAATGTCACCGATACCTCCGCACCACCCTCGATATTTTCCATTTGAGCTGCTTTTTCTAACACTTCACGAATTAAACTCATATACTCTTCTTTTACTTCTTCTGTTTCATCAATAAAATCAATTAACAAACTCATTCTTTCTCCTTTTCTTCCGGAAGTTCCGGATATGTAATACGCGAATGGAAAATACCATTTAACGTTTCACACAACGTTTTCCCAACGATTTGTAGTTCCTTAAACGTCAAATCACATTCACTAAATTGACCGTCTTGCAATCGATCTTTAATAATACTTTGCACTAAATTATTAATTTGTTCTGGCGTTGGGTGATTCATAGAACGTACCGCAGCTTCTACACTATCAGCAATACCAACAATTGCCGATTCTTTCGAAGTTGCTTTTGAGCCCGGATAACGGAACATCTCTTCTGTATATTTTTCTTTATCTTCTTTAATCGCTTTATAATAAAAATATTTCAGTAACGTTGTACCGTGATGTTGCCCAGCGATATCAATAATTTCTTGTGGAATATGATATTCTTCAAGCATTCTTACTCCATCCGTTACGTGAGCAATTATAATATCTTTACTCGTTACAGGATCTAATTTATCATGCGGGTTTTCAATCCCCATTTGGTTTTCAATAAAGAATTGTGGTTGTACTGTTTTTCCTACATCATGATAATATGCCCCTACACGCGCTAATACACCATTTGCCCCGACTGCTTCGCAAGCAGCTTCAGAAAGATTCGCTACCATTACACTATGATGATATGTCCCTGGCGCTTCTAACAAAATTCTGCGTAAAAGCGGATGATTTGGACTTGATAGTTCCATAAGCTTCATACTTGATACGATTCCAAGTCCACTTTCTAAATATGGTAAAATCCCCATAGCCAAAACGGATGATATAATCCCTGAAAGTGAAGCCATTAATAATTGCGTACCAATTTCAAGAGGCGAAAAATTCCCATTACGTAATAATAAGAGCGCCGCCAATACAACTACATTTAATACAGAAACGAGTATACCAGCTTGTAAAATCATTGTACGACGATTTTTTTCTCTCAAGAAAATACTAACCGATAATGAACTTAACAATACGTAAATCCCTACACTATAATTTAATGTACTCGTTACTCCTTCATTAAACATAATACTTCCGCATACAGAAAAAATCATACTCGTTAAAAAGACAAATCGATCACCAATCATTAATTTCACAAGTATTGTTCCCATCGCAACCGGGACAACATATGCAATCCCTGCATATTCAAGTTTTTGAAACAAACTAATGATTTTCATTAAAACGATTGTGATAGACAAAATTGTAATATACGCTAAAACATACGGTCTATCTTCTCTTTTTCTCTTTAAAAATAATTCAAATTGTTTATGCATAAAGTATAGTAACACACCAATGAGTACCGCTAATCCAACATAAGGTTGAAAACCGTTCCCTTTTTCTAACAAGCCAACTAATTTCAACTGATTATACACATCACTTGAAATTGTTTCACCTTCTCTAACAAGAACTTGTCCTTGAAGAATATAAACAGGTGGAACTAAATCCTCCTCTGCTTTTCTCTTCTCTTTCGTTAAGATCGGGTCATAAAAATAATTCGCTGAAATTGCATATCTTCCTAGCGCCTTAATTGACTCTTTTAAACCATTATCAACATTAACACTATTCATCTCACTTACATATCGTTCTTTCGCATCTTTCAATTCGTCCATTTTAATGTGCTCAGTCATGATACTATTAATCGCTGTGACCGCAGCATCCTTCGCTAATACTAATTGGCTCGAATCTGCATTAATCAAATTTAGTAAGTTTGAATCAGATAATTCTTTCGTTAAGTCAGCCGGTAGTTTCTTTTTTAACTTGTCCACTTTCTCAGCATCAGTCATCTTTTTTTGATCATCCGGTCCAACAGCTTTAATCTCTTGCACCACTTCATCCACTTTAGCAAAGACGTCATTCACAATATCAACTTTATTTTGTTTATACTCACTTTTATATGTATATTGATCTTCAACTTTTGTAGTGGCTTCTTTTTTCTTTTTATCCGTTGTAACTTTATCTTCAATTTTTATAGGAGAATGGATTGTCTTTTTCGCAATAGAATACATGTTAACATCTAATTGCTCTGGTTTTACATTATTCATAAGCGCAAAAAACAGCACTGCTCCTAATACAACGTAAGAAATCCAACTTAGTTTTTTCGAATGTTGTAAATTACGAAACCACTTAGAAATTTCTTGAGATCTTGACATGATTTCAATACCTTCTCCTCTCCAGAAATAAAGTGAAACTATTTATAGCTTTCATTTCTTCTACCCAACGATACTTTGGGGTAACATTTTATACACCAGTACCTATAGTTTATTTTCCTTATCTTTCATGATAGTAAAAAATATGACGTTCGCCAACCTTATCATACAAAAAGAAATGATCCTGACAAATAGGATCATTCCATTTTATCATATGCCTCAATAATACGTTGCACCAATGGATGTCTGACAACGTCCGTTTGTTCTAATGTAATAAATGACAGACCTGATACACCAGATAAAATATTAGCAGCTATAGATAGCCCTGATTTTACCCCTTTTGGCAAGTCTACTTGTGAAGGGTCCCCTGTAATAACCATTTTAGAACTAAAACCTAATCTTGTTAAAAACATTTTTATTTGAGCACCCGTTGTATTTTGAGCCTCATCTAAAATAACAAATGAATCATCAAGCGTACGCCCCCTCATATAAGCAAGCGGCGCGATTTCAATTACTCCTCGCTCCATCATACGCTGCGTATATTCTTGTCCAAGAATATCATGTAAGGCATCATATAATGGGCGTAAGTATGGATCTACCTTCTCTTTCAAATCCCCTGGTAAAAAACCTAAATTTTCTCCAGCTTCTACAGCAGGTCTTGTTAGAATGATTTTCTTTACATATCCTTGTTTTAAAGCTCTCACAGCCATTACTACAGCTAAGTATGTTTTTCCAGTTCCTGCAGGCCCTATCCCAAAGACAATATCATTCTTCTTCATTGCATGAATATATCGTCTTTGCCCCATTGTTTTTACACGAATGGATTTGCCTTTTGCAGTCTTGAAAATTTCTTCTTCATATAACTCTTCAAATTGAGCAACTTTCCCTTGTTGTGCGAGCTGAATTGCATACGCAACATCTCTCTCTGAAATTGATATACTTTTACGAATTACAACAAGTAATTGCTGTAAGATTTTTTCTACGAGTGTCACCGTTTCAACTGCCCCAGATACATGAACAGTTTCTCCTCTAGTTACGATCGATACATTCAGTTCTCGTTCAATTACTTTTAAATGCGCATCATTGACTCCAAAAAGAGCGATTGCTTCGTTAGTATTTTCCAATTGTTGGTTCATTTCTACTAATTGTTCTGCCATTACTCAGTCTCCTTGAATATCGGATTCGGATATTGGTTGTGGCTCTGCAATATTTTCAATCACAGTATAATGTAATGTGACT
This sequence comes from Bacillus sp. ok061, assembly GCF_900108285.1. NCBI lineage: Bacteria > Bacillati > Bacillota > Bacilli > Caryophanales > Bacillaceae > Bacillus > Bacillus sp. ok061. The sequence continues at coordinate 192,117 of NZ_FNUW01000004.1, forward strand.
TTTAGTTGATCCGCCTCAACCTCTTTGCTCAAAATCTTATCACTTACAATCATAGCATGTTCATCCAATTTTTTCTTTAGTTCTTTTTCGGCCATCTCTTTCGCTACTTTCAGCGCTTGCTTTTCTGTATATTCTCGGTTCGCTTCTTCCTCTTCTCTCACAACATCTTTTTCATATGCAATCGGCAGTGTAAAACCAAATAATTTCACATCATGCTTTACACTTTCAGTACGAGAGCGTTTATACTTATCATGTTGAAATCCCCATATTTTTATTTTCGTATCCCCAAATTTAAGAAAATGTTCATTGTATACATTACCAGTATACACTTGGAATTGCGTCTTTAACGGGACATCCACCTTAGATGTATACCACGTTTCGCCATACACAATACCTTTCGCTGAAACAATCGTCGGACTTTCCTCATTACCATATATTCCTGATACGAGAATCTGCCCTTTTTCCACATGATCATTTTTCAGTACAACCGGCTTTCCAACTTCTACAAACGTTTTTGTAATAATCGCTTCTTTTTTTGCTACTAAATTTTGCGGCCTTTGTTCCTTTTCTTTTTTCGGTTCGTTTTTTTCAACAATTTTAAAATGATACGTCGTTCCTCTTACTTCTAATCCCGCCCAAGTAATGGCATTAATATTATCTGTCAAATGGCGTTGTACATCTTCTACATTCGGCATTTGAAACTGTAGTTTTCCTTTTTTAATACCCATTTTATCCAATTCTTTCATCAATATATATTCTGTTTCAGGTTTTGCTCCTGTAATTTCAATTTTCCAAACCATATTGGACATTACAATCACGCCAAAAAAGAAAATTAAAAACCCAATTAAAAATCCACTGTTTTTAATTAAACGCTTATTCCAAAAAGGAAAACCATACCGTCCAATAAAATATAATTTACATTCATTTTTTCTATAAATTGGTTTTATTTTTTTCACATCGCGTAACAACATACAAAAAACTAACGTTTCATCAGCTATCTTCTTAACATCCCAAACTAATAAATTCCTCCGTACACATTCATTAACAAACCGTTCCGCTCCTCTACCTTCAATTCGCACTTTTACATATCCAAGCCACTTTATAAACCATTTATTTTTCATTTACCACCTTCACTACCTTTCTAAAAGTAGATATACTACTTTTTATTTGAAGCATTAAAATAGCTCGTACTAAAATGAAACAAAGTAAAACTGTAATCGATCTCTATCAACGAAACTTTTACAGGATAAAGAAGAAAAACTTCACAAATGGAAGTTTCACTTCAATCACCTTTTTTTTCATTTTCTAAAAATGTTACTTGCTCAATTATCCCTTCGAGCAAAAGCTCTTCTGGAAGAATCGTTTTAATAACAAAGGATTGTCCTTTAATTAGTAATTGACCGTGTTTTAAAAGCAATCGCACTTCTTTATCTGAAAACACTAATAGTCCCCGATGATTTTCTATATAAATATGTATTTGCCCAACAAGAGTAATCCGAGGTAGATCCATTAATACATCCACTGGTAGGTCTACTTGTTTTGTTAACCAATTTTTCATTTGTTCTAATTTCTTCATCTCGAAAGACCCCCCTCTCATCCCATATATGTATTTCTTCACAAGTGCCTATCGTGTTATAACGACTTCACTAACATAACTATATTCTGTAAGAGTTCATATCATGTTAATAAAACAGTCGCTATATGAAATCATATTTATCGGGACAATGATGGATCAGAGGATGTGATCCTTATTAATAGAAGTATTAATACAAGAATATGCACCCCTAAGGGATATCAGTACAAGTTGCATGAAGAAATTGAGCCTAGCGAGCAGTTGGATACTAAAAAAACCCTGTTACAATTTGTTCTGGGCTTGACATAATGACCATAGAATAAGTAGTTGTCATTCATTAGACAAATGAGATAAAATCCGAAAAAGGAAATTGCTCCACTCTAAATTTCGCATTGTAAGTAAGAATATTTTATAAGTGGTTGTTATATGAATTTCAAAAAAATATTAGGATTCATTAAAAAACAAAAAAATGAATTAATAAGCGAGGAAATACGAAAGGAAATTGGATTTAGTCAAGAAATTTTGAATGTTATAAAACAAGTTACTGACAGCAGCATCCAACCCTTTTATGTAACTGATTCAAAATCTAAAATAGCTGGAGTCTCTTTCGTTACCTTTGAGGATTATGCTGAACAGCAAGTTATAAAACTTCAATCTGAGGTTCAGAAGCTTGGATACTTAGCTTTTATTTGCGAAAGAAGTTTTAGTCAAGGAAGTAAGAGTAAGTGTAGAATTGCAATTATACAAGGAAATGGCCAATTTGATATCCTTACAATCCAACAAACAAATGGTGTTAATTACGAAGTTAGCAATATAGATGTTATTTTTAAACTAAGAAAATGGAATGACCGCTATCCTTTTATCATGATCGGTGCAGATCATGACTGGGTTGATGCCATTTTTAGCGTGTTACCTACAGACGAAGAAATGCAATCTTTCGCGCAAGAAATGTATGAATTTTGTCCAGATATAGTGGAACAAGGAACAGAAAGCATTGAGGAGTTAGTCACAGAAATTAAGAAAACGAAAAAGCTTTTTTTACGGTGGGATTAATTACAACTAAGGCTGTTACCTTTTTTACATACCAGAGGCGTTTCTATCACTTACAGAAACGTTTTTAAGTAATATAGCGTTTCTCCTTAATAAGAACAATAAAAAAACGTCTCATACGAAATGAGACGTTTTTTTATGCTAATAGCTGGATAACCAACTTATTCACAAGCGATCCGTCTGTTTTACCTTTTACTTTCGGCATAACAGCAGTCATCACCTTACCCATATCTGCTTTAGAAGTCGCACCAACTTCAGAAATAACTTGCTTGATTACATCAACTAGTTCTTCTTCAGTTAATTGCTCTGGCAAATATGCGCTTAAAATCTGAATTTCACTTTGCAGTTTATTAACAAGGTCTTCACGACCAGCTTTTTTAAATTCAAGGAGGGAGTCCTTATACTGTTTTACTTCACGAGCTAAAACTGTTACTTCCTCTTCTTCAGTAAGAGTATGTTGCAGTTTAATACCTTCATTTTGTAAAGCAGCCTTAACCATACGAATAACGGTTAATTTTTCTTTTTGTTTATTCTTCATCGCTTGTTTCATATCATCGTTTAAACGACCGAGAAGACTCATAACTTACACCCTCTCTTAGAATTTACGCTTTCTTGCCGCTTCAGATTTCTTCTTACGTTTTACACTTGGTTTTTCATAAAACTCGCGCTTTCTTGCTTCAGCAAGTGTACCAGTTTTAGAAACCGATCTTTTAAAACGGCGAAGTGCATCCTCCAAAGACTCGTTTTTACGAACGACTGTTTTTGACATTCTCTTTCCCTCCCTCCGAAACATCACACTTACATACTAACTTCAGCATGCAAAAAGAAACACTTCTTCAGCATGTCTTTTACGATTATAATACATTTTATCACTTCAGGTCAACTATTTGGCAGAATAAAAGAAGAATAGAAGCATTTCCTTTTCAAAAGTTAAGCAAATAGCTAGTATCCTTCACTGATGAAGACAACTATATTTTTATCGTTTCATCTTTTTTCATACAGGGATGCACGAAACGCCTTCCCACCTTCTAGTACTTAACCGCTTCAAATAAAGAAAGCATGCAAACCGTTTCCGGTTGCACGCTCTTTTTATGCGCTTGCTGATTCTTTTTTCACATCATCTTCAAGAACACGAACAAATTGCGCTTCGTTATATGGATAACCAGATTTCGTAATTTTTACTTTCACTAGCTTACCAATTAATTCTTCTGATCCTTCAAATACAATTTTCAAGTAGTTATCTGTATAACCTACATATAACCCTTCACGGTCGCCCTCTTTAAATTGCTCTTCCGGAATGATTTCAAGCACTTCACCTTCAAACGCTGATGCGTACTCTTTCGCTAATTGATTAGATAGCTCAATTAAACGATGAACACGATCGTTCTTCACATCTTCAGGAACTTGATCTTCCATGCGTGCTGCAGGTGTTCCTGTACGTTTTGAGTAAGGGAACACATGCAATTCAGAGAAGCGGTTCTCTTTAATAAAATTGTATGTTTCCATGAATTCTTCTTCTGTTTCACCTGGGAAACCAACGATTACGTCAGATGTAATCGCAAGGCCTGGTAACGCTTCTTTCAAACGATCTAAACGCTCTTGGAAGAACTCCATCGTATATTTACGACGCATACGTTTTAATACAGTATTAGAACCAGATTGCAACGGAATATGCAAGTGGCGTACAACTACTTCAGATTTATCTAACACTTCAATTACTTCATCTGAAATTTGACTCGCTTCAATAGAAGAAATACGAAGACGTTTTAATCCGCCTACTTCCGCTTCCATATCACGAAGTAATCCAGCTAAGTTATAATCTTTTATGTCTTCGCCGTATCCACCTGTATGAATACCCGTTAATACGATTTCTTTATAGCCTGCATCCACTAATTGTTGTGCTTGTTTAATAACTTCTTTTCCATCACGAGAACGCATTAAACCACGCGCCCAAGGAATGATACAGAATGTACAGAAGTTATTGCAACCCTCTTGTATTTTTAAAGACGCACGTGTACGATCCGTGAAATAAGGTACATCAAGTTCTTCGTACACACGTGTTTTCATAATATTACGGACAGCATTAATTGGTTGACGCTCTTTACGGAATTCTTCGATGTAACCTAACATCTTTTCACGATCCTGTGTACCAACTACAATATCTACACCTGGAATCGCCATAATTTCAGCTGGAGATGTTTGTGCATAACATCCCGTTACGCAAATAACTGCATCTGGATTTTGACGCACAGCACGTCTAATTACTTGACGGCTTTTTTTGTCCCCAGTATTCGTTACTGTACATGTGTTAATAACATATACATCAGCTTTCTTTTCATATTCTGTTCTTTCATAACCACCTTGTTTAAACAATTGCCAAATGGCTTCTGTTTCATAATGGTTTACTTTACAACCTAACGTATGGAACGCAACAGTTGACATTGATCATCACCCCATCAATTCAAAATGATACGAAGCAGCACTTAACGCGTATAACGGCGCCGTTTCTGTTCTTAAAATTCTTGGTCCTAAACTACATGGTACAAATTTATGTTCACGAAGCGCTGTAATCTCTTCCTCAGCTAAACCGCCTTCTGGGCCAAATACAATCAATAGCTTTTGATCTGGTTTCATTGTCGTTAAAGCTTTCGCAAAATTAGATTTCTCGCCTTGTTTTGCTTCCTCTTCGTAAGCAACAAGACAAACATCATACTCACCACTCATTGAAAGCAATTGCTTAAATGATGCCGGAGCATGTACTTCTGGAATTTCACTTCTATGCGATTGTTCCGCAGCTTCTTTCACAATTTTTCTTAAACGCTCAACTTTTTTATCAGCTTTTTTCGCATCCCATTTTACGATAGAGCGAGATGCTTGAAATGGTAAGAATGCAGCTGCCCCAAGCTCAGTTCCTTTTTGAAAAATTAACTCTAGCTTGTCTCCTTTTGGCAGTCCACTTGCAATCGTCACGAAAACAGGAAGTTCACTTGACGCCTCTACCCATTCTACAATAGCCGTATTAATAAATTCACTGGTAATTTCATCAATTGAACATACTGCTGTTTTTCCGTTTACACAGCAATAAATATGATCACCAGCTGACATACGCATCACTCTTGCGATATGATGTACGTCATCACCTACAATGCGAATACTTGTCTCATTTACATATTTCTCTTCTACAAAATAACGTTGCATATAATCACCTTAGTAGAGTTTCGTTCCTTTCGTAAGTCAACACTTACGAAAAGAACGAAACGTTATCATTTTTCATATAACAAACGGCAAGTCCCTCACCTTATAGTGAGAGACTCCCCTTTTCATTATAGACTAAAATCTATATTACGCATTTCGTGCAATAATTGCTACCCAATCTTCCATTCGTAACACTTCTTCAATTGTAAATCCAGCTTGTTCTAACGCCTCAGAAATTACTTTTTCCTTCGCAGCAATAATGCCCGATGTAATAAATAATCCACCTGACTTCACAACTCTTGCTGCATCTTCAGGGAATAATAGAATAATCTCTGCTAATAAGTTAGCTACGATTAAATCAACAGGACCTTCAATACCTTCTAAAAGACTATTTTGTCCAACAGACACGATATCATCTGTTTTATTTAAACGTACATTCATTTCTGCACTTTCAACCGCAACCGGATCTAAATCATATGCTTGAACAGAAGACGCACCTAATTTTGCAGCCGCAATACTAAGTACACCAGAACCTGTTCCTACATCAATAATAGTGTCACCTGGCTGTACTGTTTTTTCTAAAGCACGGATACACATCGTTGTTGTTGGATGAGTTCCTGTACCAAATGCCATACCCGGGTCTAATTCAATGATTTTTTCATCAGGAGAAGATGGTGTATATTCTTCCCAAGTCGGTACGATTGTGAATGTATCAGAAATTTGTACTGGATGGTAATATTTTTTCCAAGCAGTAGCCCAATCTTCTTCATTGACTTCGTTAACGGTAATATTTCCAGTACCAATTTCGATGTCGTAAGATGGAAGCACATCAATAGATGATTTTACACCTGCAATCGTTTCATGTAAAGAATCCGTTTGCGGGAAATACGCTTTTATTAATACACCTTCCGCCGGATATTCATCTGGGTTCAATGCATAAATTTCACCATATTGTTGCTCGCGCTCTTTCGTTAACTCCGCTGGATCCTCAATTGCAACTCCGCTAGCACCAGCTTCATGTAAAATATGAGAGACAGCTTCTACTGCTTCTTCTGTTGTATGAATACTAATTTCTGACCATTTCACAATTTACCAACTCCATTTTTTATTTCCATTATTCCCCTTTGAAAGCACGTTTAAGCTTTCCGAATAAACTATCATCCTGCTCTTCTTGTCCTGCAAATTCACGTAATAAATCTTTTTGCTGTGAAGTTAATTTCGTCGGTACAACAACGCGAACGACTACATATTGATCTCCTTGACCGTATCCACGTACGTTCGGAGCACCTTTTCCTTTTAGGCGGAATTCTGTTCCTGTTTGTGTTCCTGCTGGAATTTTCAGCTTCACTTTACCATGAACAGTAGGAACTTCTACTTCATCACCAAGTGCCATTTGTGCAAATGTTAATGGCATTTCACAAATAATATGATCTCCTTCACGCTCGAAGAATTCATGATTTCTTACATGAACGACAACATATAAGTCTCCTGCTGGTCCACCGTTTACGCCAGCTTCACCTTTTCCAGACACACGAATTTGTTGACCATTATCGATACCTGCTGGAATTTTAACATTGATTTTTTTACGTTTACGAACTTTACCTGAACCGTGACATGTCGTACATTTTTCTTTAATCATTTGCCCAGTTCCTGAACAATGACCACAAGCTTGACGGTTCACAATACGACCAAACGGTGTATTTTGTTCTACACTCACTTGACCTGATCCTGAACAATGTTTACATGTTTCTTTTGAAGTTCCTGGTTTTGCTCCACTACCTTTACAAGTATCACATGGATCTTCTACTGGAATTTCTACATTTAATTCCTTACCAAAAATAGCTTCTTCAAAATCTAAAGTGACTTGATATTGTAAGTCAGCACCTTGGCGCGGAGCATTTGGATCACGACGTCTACCGCCGCCACCGCCAAAGAAAGAACTAAATATATCTTCAAAACCGAAGCCACCGCCGAAGTCTCCTCCGCCGCCAAATCCACCGAATCCTTGATTTGCACCAGCATGACCAAATTGATCGTACTGTGCACGCTTTTGATCATCACTTAACACTTCGTATGCTTCTTGTACTTCTTTAAACTTTTCAATTGCATTTTCTTCTTTGCTTACGTCTGGATGGTATTTTTTAGCCAAACGACGATACGCTTTTTTAATTTCATCTGTTGAAGCGCCCTTGCTAAGTCCAAGGACCTCATAATAGTCTCGTTTACTCATAAATTTACAACCCCCGAATCTTTCACATAAACGTAATTTTAACACCGAAAGAAAGTGCTTTGCAACAAAGTTTCCTCACTTACAGTATGCAAAGCGAAAAACTTAAGATCCTCACACATCGCTTCTCATTCGTGAAAAAAGCCAAAGTCAAGGCACGCTTGACTTTGACTTTTTGTCATCTTACTTATTATGTTTACAGTTGAATTACTTGTCTTCTTTTACTTCTTCAAACTCAGCGTCAACTACATTGTCTTTCTTTGCGCCAGCGTCTTGTGCACCTTGCGCACCTTCCGCTTTGCCAGCAGCTGCTTGAGCTTGCTCGTATAATTTAACAGTTAATTGTTGTACGATTTCTTGTAAAGCATCTTTTTTCGCACGAATTTCTTCAAGCTCGTTTTTCTCAATTGCAGCTTGTAATGCTTCTTTCGCTTCTGTTGCTTTTGCAACTTCAGCTGCATCTACTTTACCTTCTAAATCTTTTACAACTTTGTCTGTTTGGAATACAAGTTGGTCAGCTTCGTTACGAAGTTCAACTTCTTCCTTACGTTTTTGGTCAGCGTCAGCATTTGCTTCCGCTTCTTGTACCATACGTTCTACTTCTTCATCAGAAAGACCTGAAGAAGATTGGATTGTAATAGCTTGCTCTTTGCTTGTTCCTAAGTCTTTCGCACGTACGTTAACGATACCGTTCGCATCAATATCGAATGTTACTTCGATTTGCGGAATACCACGTGGTGCTGGTGGAAGGTCAGTTAATTGGAAACGACCTAACGTTTTGTTGTCAGCTGACATTGGACGCTCACCTTGTAATACGTGAATGTCTACTGCTGGTTGATTATCAGCAGCTGTCGAGAATACTTGTGACTTACTTGTTGGAATTGTAGTGTTACGCTCGATTAATTTCGTGAACACGCCACCCATAGTTTCAATACCTAAAGAAAGTGGAGTTACGTCTAATAATAGAACGCCTTCTACATCACCAGTAAGTACGCCACCTTGAACTGCAGCACCTAATGCTACAACTTCATCAGGGTTTACACCTTTATATGGCTCTTTACCAGTTTCACGTTTAATAGCTTCTTGTACAGCTGGGATACGAGTAGATCCACCAACAAGAATAACTTTATCTAATTCGCTTGGAGCAAAACCAGCGTCTTTTAATGCACGACGAGTTGGCTCTAATGTTCTTTCAACAAGACCTGCTGAAAGCTCTTCGAATTTCGCTCTTGTTAACGTTAATTCTAAGTGTAATGGACCAGCAGCTCCAGCACTAATGAATGGTAATGAAATTTGAGTTTGTGTTACACCAGAAAGATCTTTTTTCGCTTTTTCAGCTGCATCTTTCAAGCGTTGAAGCGCCATTTTATCTTGGCTTAAATCAATGTTATTTTCTTTTTTGAACTCAGCTACTAAGTGATCGATGATAACTTGGTCAAAGTCATCGCCACCAAGACGGTTGTCACCAGCAGTTGAAATAACTTCGAATGTGCCGTCTGCTAACTCAAGGATAGATACGTCAAATGTACCGCCACCTAAGTCATACACTAAGATTTTTTGTTCTTCATCTTGTTTTTCTAAACCGTAAGCAAGTGCTGCTGCTGTTGGCTCGTTAATGATACGCTCAACTTCTAAACCAGCGATACGACCAGCATCTTTCGTTGCTTGACGCTCTGCATCGTTGAAGTATGCAGGTACTGTAATAACAGCTTTCGTTACTGTTTCACCTAAGTATGCTTCAGCAGAAGCTTTTAAGTTTTGTAAAATGATTGCAGAAATTTCTTGAGGTGTGTAATCTTTACCTTCAACTTCTACTTTGTAGTCTGTACCCATATGACGTTTAACAGACATGATTGTATTTGGGTTTGTAATTGCTTGACGCTTTGCAACTTCCCCAACTTGACGTTCTTCATTTTTGAAAGCTACAACAGAAGGTGTTGTACGGTTTCCTTCTGGATTTGGGATAACCTTTGGTTCTCCACCTTCCATAACAGCTACACAAGAGTTTGTTGTACCTAAGTCAATACCGATAATTTTACTCATGGCTAATCCTCCTACTTTTATGTAAATTATTGATTTACTTTTACCATTGATGGGCGAATTACACGATCTTTTAGTTTATAACCTTTTTGGAATTCTTCCACAACCGCGTTTGATTCAAATTCACTGTCTTCCACTTGCATAATAGCTTGGTGTTCATTAGGATCAAACTGTTTACCAACAGCTCCAATCACTTCCACACCTTCTTTAGTCAACGCTTCTAACAATTGACGATGCACCATTTCCATACCTTGTAATAAGGATTTCGTTTGCTCATCAGTTGCTTCCACTTGCATCGCTCTTTCAAAATTATCAAGAGCTGGCAAAATGTCTGAAACTAGACTTTGTGCTCTATATTTTTCAGCAGCCTGTTTATCCATTTGGACGCGGCGCTTATAATTTTCAAAATCAGCTTGTAGACGTAATGTGCGACCTTCCGTTTCCGTTAGTTTCGCTTGTAACTCATCTACTTTTTCTTGTAAAAGAGCAGCCTCACTTTTTTCTTCTACAGTTTCTTCACTGTTTTCTGGCGTGACAGCTTCTTCAACTTGCGCTTCTTTTACTTCTTCTACCACTTGTTCGTTACGCTCTTCCACAATATTCACCTCCTTAAAAGGTATTAGGTATCATGTATAGCATGATTACCTAAGATTATATATTACACACAGCAATGAAAATTTCATCACTTGAGCGAATGTATTACTCTCATTTACTTTTTAAGTCCATCTGTAAATTGTCTCGTAAATAACTGTAACAAACTAATTACCCGAGAGTATTGCATTCTTGTCGGACCTAAAATAGCAATTGTTCCAAGCTGTTCTTCTCCAATCGAATATGTTGCAGAAATTAAACTGCAATCCTCCATAGCCGTCGCAGAGTTTTCCCTACCAATTTTCACTTGAATACCTACTTGTTTATGACGCAAAATGTCATAAAACTCGGCTTCATTATCGATCATCGTCAATAAGGACCTTACTTTGTGAATGTCATGGAACTCTGGTTGCGAAAGCATATTTGCTTTTCCTCCAAAGTATATCTTTTCCGATAAAGGAACTTGAAATGTACCATCTAACATTCTTATTGCACTATCGTAATTATGAACATACCCACGTAAAACTGTAACAATCTCTTTAAAGATTTTGTTATGCAGTTCTGCCATTGGTACGCCTGATAGCTTTTCATTTAAAATATTAACCATTTTTTCTAAATCTGATAAATCAACAGATTCCGGAACGGTAATCGTTTTGCTTTGTACATGCCCTGTATCCGTTACAATAATAGCGACTGCAGTTTGACGATCAAGCGGCACAATTTGTACGTTTTTAAGTTTATTTGTGCTTAACTTCGGTCCGAGAACAATGGCCGTATAATTTGTAAGCTCTGATAAAATTTGAGCCGATTGCTGTGCAATCTTTTCTGCTTCAAAAATTCTTTCAGCAAATAAATCTTTAATTTGTACAATTTCATCGTTCGGTAAGTTTTGCGGCGCTAAAAGATGGTCTACATAAAATCGGTATCCTTTCTCAGAAGGAACACGTCCAGAAGAACTATGCGTTTTCTCAATAAATCCTAGCTCCTCTAAATCAGCCATTTCATTTCGAATAGTAGCTGAACTAAACGTAATTTCATCTTTCTTAGCCAACGTCCTAGACCCAACAGGTTGCGCTGATCCAATAAAGTCATCAATAATTGTTTGTAAAATTAAGAGCTGACGTTCCGTAAGCATCTCATCATCACCTCTGTTAGCACTCTTTCTCTTCGAGTGCTAAATCTATTAATAACTTACCAAAATTGACATTCAATTGTCAACGGAAACGTCACGAAATAATGAAATTTTTTCACGTTAATGGAACATTTAATTAGTCAATTAAAAATGATTGGAATACTTCATTCCCTAATAATTTTCCTTTTCGCGTTAAACGTACATATCCACCTCCATCGCTCTCTTCAAGCAATCCTTGTTCTTGGTTGTTTTGTAACTGCTTCGCGAAAACTTGATCCATCTCCATATTAAATTTCTTTTGAAACGCTATTTTAGATACACCTTTTGTTTTTCGAAGTCCTAAGAACAACTCTTCTTCCATCTTTTCTTTCTCCGTCACCACGTGAACATTTAAATACGGAAATCCTGTTTCATCAATTTTATTAAAATATTGCTTCAGCGGACCTACATTTTGAATACGTTCCCCATTCACATAACTATGAGCTCCAGCTCCAAAGCCATAATACTCTTCATTATTCCAGTATGTGAGATTATGTCTACTTTTATTGTCACCTTTTGAGAAATTACTAATTTCATACTGGTTATAACCGTGTTTCTCCATTTCATCCATTACCATTTCATACATTTTCGCTTCATGGTCTTCACCCGGAAGACGCAATTTCCCTTTATTCATTAAGTTATAAAACACTGTTTTAGGTTCCACAATTAATGAATATGCCGAGAAATGTTGTACACCAAGCGTAAAAGCAATATCTAATGTTTCCTTCACATCTTCTATCGTTTGTCCTGGCAAAGCATAAATAATATCTACATTAATATTTTTAAAGCCTACTTCCTGAGCTTCTCGAATCGCTAGGAATGCATCTTCCCTCGTATGCTTGCGCCCGATTTTCTCAAGCAGTTCATCACGGAACGTTTGCACACCAAAACTAATTCGATTCACTCCACCTTCTATTAGTACATTCAACTTCTCTTTCGGTAGATCTCCTGGATTCGCTTCAAATGTCAATTCACAATTCGGAGCAAACGGACGCAAATGACGATTAATAATCTCGAGTAATTTTTTTGTCTGTTCCATATTTAACGCTGTCGGAGTTCCACCGCCCACAAAAATCGTTTTCATACTATCAAACGGAACTTTTTGAACCGTATTTATTATTTCCTTCTCTAAATAATCTAAATATTGATCAACCGGTTGGCGTTCAATAAACACTTTATTAAAATCACAATAGTGACAAATGTGCTGACAAAACGGAATATGAATATATGCAGCTTGTACCAAATATAACTCCTACCTTTCTAAAAAGAAAACCTCCGCACTCCGGAGGATTCTCTACTTCTCTAACGTATTACGAATTTGTTCCATTCGCATTTTTCCCCAATCATACATCATTTCAACGATCGGTAAAAGCGACATGCCTAGTTCCGTCATATAATACTCAACACGAGGAGGAATTTCGGGATATACTGTTCGATCAACAATCCCATCTTCCATTAACTCTTTTAATTGGTTCGACAAAACTTTATGAGAAATGCTTGGGAATAACCGTTGTAATTCACTAAAACGATGAGGCCCTTCCACACCAAGATGCCACAGTATCACAACTTTCCACTTTCCACTAATAATAGAAAGCGTCAATTCCTTTTCACAATTAAAATTGCCATTTTGTATTTTATCTTGAATATCTTTTCGAATATTTTCGGACATTAACAATCTCCTAACTCTATATGAACTAAAAAGCTCTCTCATTATTGTAAATGAGAGCTGCTCAGATGTCTAAAAAGTAATTATACAGAAAAAAGAAGCCGCACAAACGACTTCTTTTTTATTTCAAATATTAGTTGTCATCCATTTTCAGTACAGCCATGAATGCCTCTTGCGGCACTTCTACAGAACCAACAGACTTCATACGTTTTTTACCTTCTTTTTGCTTATCAAGAAGTTTACGCTTACGAGAAATGTCACCGCCGTAACATTTTGCAAGTACGTTTTTACGCATCGCCTTAATTGTAGAACGTGCTACAACTTTATTTCCGATAGTCGCCTGAATTGGCACTTCGAACTGTTGTCTCGGAATTAATTCTTTTAATTTCTCTACAATTACTTTACCACGGTCATACGCTGAATCACGGTGTACGATAAATGATAAAGCATCCACTTGTTCATTATTTAAAAGAATATCCATTTTCACAAGTTTAGATGGTTTATAACCAATTAACTCGTAGTCAAATGATGCATACCCTTTCGTATTTGATTTCAATTGATCGAAGAAGTCATATACGATTTCTGATAACGGGATTTCATATGTTAATGTAACACGCGTTTCATCTAAATATTGCATATCAATAAACGTTCCACGTTTACCTTGGCAAATTTCCATTACAGCTCCAACATAGTCATTCGGAACCATAATTGAAGCCTTCACAAACGGCTCTTCTACACGATCGATAGACTGTGGGTCTGGCATATTAGATGGATTATCAACAATAACATCTTCACCGTTTGTTAAATAAACCTTATAAATAACGCTTGGCGCTGTTGTAATTAAGTCAATCTTAAATTCACGTTCAATACGTTCTTGAATGATTTCCATGTGAAGAAGTCCTAAGAATCCACAACGGAAACCAAACCCTAACGCTTGAGATGTTTCTGGCTCAAACTCAAGAGCAGAATCGTTTAACTCTAATTTTTCTAACGCATCACGTAAATCGTTATAACGAGCAGAATCAATTGGATACAGCCCACAGAATACCATCGGGTTTAATTTACGGTAACCTGGTAACGCCTCTGCAGCTGGACGTTTCGCATGTGTAATCGTATCACCTACACGTGTATCACCTACATTTTTAATAGATGCTGCTAAGAAACCTACATCACCTACTGTTAACTCGTCACGTTGCGTAGTTTTCGGTGTAAATACACCTACTTCTGTTACTTCAAATTCTTTACCCGTTGCCATCATACGTACTTTATCGCCAACTTTTACCGTTCCATTTACAACACGGATATAAGCAATTACACCACGGTACGGATCATATAAAGAGTCAAAAATCATACATTGTAACGGCTCTTCTGAATCACCTGCCGGAGCTGGTACTTTTTCAACAATTTGTTCTAAAATTTCTTCAATACCAATTCCAGCTTTCGCAGAAGCAAGTACCGCTTCTGATGCATCTAAACCAATTACATCTTCTACCTCTTGACGTACACGTTCTGGATCCGCACTTGGTAAGTCGATTTTATTGATAACTGGTAAAATTTCTAAGTTGTTATCAAGCGCTAAGTATACGTTCGCTAACGTTTGCGCTTCAATACCTTGCGCTGCATCTACTACAAGAATCGCGCCTTCACAAGCCGCTAAACTACGAGATACTTCGTACGTAAAGTCGACGTGTCCTGGTGTATCAATTAAATGAAGAATATACTCTTCACCATCTTTTGCTTTATAGTTTAATTGTACTGCGTTTAATTTGATTGTAATACCACGCTCACGCTCTAAATCCATAGAGTCAAGCAACTGAGCTTTCATTTCGCGTTGTGTTAACGCATTTGTTTTCTCTAAAATACGGTCTGCTAACGTTGATTTTCCGTGATCAATATGAGCAATAATAGAGAAATTACGAATTTTGGACTGTCTTTTTGCTCTTTCTTCTTTGTTCATCTATGTTCTCAACTCCTAATAGTCTCGCCAATATACACTAGCACTGATTATATCAATAGAGCAACAAAGATTCAATGAAAACTCGTGCTGCTTACGATACAAATCATTCTATCTATATCTTATGCGAATAAACCATAAGAGACAAACCCTTTTCAAATTTTAAAACGGTTGTCTTACAAATCAGTAAAACAACCGCCTCCCATGTTACTCTTAGCTAAAAATCCCCTTTATTTTCCCAACAACTATATCCGTTCCGAACTTCGTCATTTCATAAGCTACACTTGCTACCGCCATCCCAATTCCTTCTACAACATTAAAACTTCTTAAACGTTCTAATTGTTGTTGTTTTTCTGAAGCTGAAAACGAACTACCCAAAATTTCTGATTCAGCACCTGTACTCTCTGTCCCTGTCATATGAGCTATTTGTTCATACGACAATTGCCGATAACCTTTCATACTTTTCAAACCATGATTAGCAAGTGACACTCCTGCTATCATCATAAGTAAACATAAAGCTACACTACATATACACAAAAGCGCAAAACGACTCAAACTATTATCATCTTTCTCCCTCAATGTGTATACGCTCCCGTATTATCTTGATCAATTTGATGATGCAGCGCTGCATTTAAACCACTCGCTATTACATTCGCCATATCCTCAATAAAAGTATCTACTTCTTTTGGGGTCACCATTAAGTTATGACCAAGAGGCGATAGCACTTCATAAATGAGCCTTCTTTTTTCTTCTTCTTCTAACGTACCAACAGCACCTAAAAACATATTTCGGCTCTTTTCATCTGGCATATCTTCTTCTGTTAATTTTTTCTTTTCTCCAAATGAAAATCCCGCTGGTAACAAAGATCGTGAAGGTTTGTTTCCTTCTTTCATCTCTCGACCAAAATGTTTCAAAATATAATCAATCGTATCACTTGTAATCGAAACGGCATCGACCACAGTCGGAACACCAATTGCGATAACAGGGATACCTAATGTCTCTTTACTTAGTTCCTTACGTTTATTCCCAACCCCTGATCCAGGATGGATTCCAGTATCAGAAATTTGTATCGTGCTATTTACTCGTTCAATAGAACGGGCAGCTAATGCGTCAATCGCAATTACAAAGTCTGGATTTGTCTTCTCAATAATCCCATAAATAACATCGCTCGTTTCGATGCCTGTAATCCCCATTACCCCCGGCCGGATTGCACTAACAGGTCTAAACCCTTCTTCTACACTTTCAGGCTGCAATTGAAACAAATGTCTCGTTACTAATACATTTTCTACAACTATTGGCCCAAGAGCATCCGGTGTTACATTCCAATTCCCAAGGCCTACAATTAAACAGCTCGCTTCTTTTGTAACACCAACCTCTTCTAAAAAATAAGAAAATTCTTTTGCGAAAATACGCTCCACTTTTTGTTGAAGTTCTGTATCTTGCTGACGTATACCTTGTACTTCAAGCGTTAAATAATTTCCAGGTTTTTTACCCATCGCTTCAGAGGCAGCTTCATCAATTGTTACTTTTGTAATTATAGTACCTTCTTCTTCCCTCTCTTTTACAATTACCCCCTGTATCCCTTTTTGTTCTTCTTGGCTTTCTTGCAACATTTGATGAGCTTCTACAGCAAGGTCAGTTCTAACGCTATATTTACTTAAATCCAATGGTTCTTTCATCGTATCTCCTCCGTAATTCATAGTAAATATCGTTAGATTTCCCAAAGTTATATAAGGTCATTCTTTCCTTTACGTGAAATTTCATGGATATACTATTGCAATTCTCTTCACCGTTTGATAGAATATCACTTGTTCTATGTAAGAATCGAGTCATTCGATTGCACCAGGGAGGTGAAAAGTATGGCAAACATCAAATCTGCTATCAAACGCGCTAAACTTAGCGAAGAGCGTCGTGCACATAACGCTTCTATCAAGTCTGACATGCGTTCTGCTGTTAAAACTGTAGAAGCTTTAGTTACTAATAACGATCTTGAAAATGCTAAAGAAGCTTTCAAAACTGCTTCTAAAAAACTTGACAAAGCAGCTCGTAAAGGTCTTATCCACCAAAACGCTGCATCTCGTCAAAAATCTCGCTTAGCGAAACAAGTAAACGCGTAAGGCGTTTAAAAAACGATCCATTTGGGTCGTTTTTTTATATACAAAAAAGTTCATGCACTAAGTACATGAACTTTTTTTGTGTCATCACATATGATTTAATCGCATTAAGAAAAACTCGAGCACAAGTTTCTTATCCATCTTTCCCGTCTTCATACTATAATCAGCTTCCGCTAATTCTATAATCACTTTTTTTAATTCTTCAAAAGAGAAAAATTTCGTTTGATTCATTGCCAATTTTACACGATACGGATGTACACCAATATGAGATGCAATTTGATTTTGCCCATAACCACGTTGCTGTAACTCTTTCACTTGATACAACAAACGGAATTGACTCACTAATAATGCAAGCAATTTAATCGGTTCTTCCTGCTGCGTAAATAATCCATCCAAAATTTGCATCGCACCTGCAATATCTTTTTTCACCACTTTTTCTGTCAAAGCAAATACATTTTGCTCAACTGATTTTGGCACAAGCTCTGCAACAAGTTGCGTTGTAATCTCTCCGCCCATACCAACGTATAACGTTAACTTGTCCATTTCCTTCGCCAACATCGTTACATTACTTCCCACCAGCTCTAACAACAAACTAACAGCCGCATTATCAATATGCACATGCACTTCATCTGCACGAGCAACAATCCACTTCTGAACATCCTGCACTTGCATCGCATTTGCTTCTACTACATCCGCTGTTTTCTTTAATAGTTTTGTAATTTTTTTTCGCTCATCAAGTTTTTCGTAAGGCGCAACAAAAACAAGAATAGAAAATGGAGAAGGTTCACCAATGTATTCTTCTAAAATTTTTATATTTTGCTCTAACTTTTCTTTTTGCGAAGTCAAAAATAGCGGTGATTTTATTAACAGTACTTTCCGCTCTCCAAAGAAAGGAAGCGTACGCGCATCCTCAACCACATCTTCTAAATACGCTTCTTCCAAATCGTATGTCACAACATTAAACTCTCGATCTTCTTCTTCAAGTGCTTCTGTCGTAATAAGCTTTATCGTTTCATTTATAAAAAAAGCTTCCGTCCCATATAGTAAATATAACGGAGCAAACTGTTTCTTTTTAATTTTTTTATGTATATCACTCATACTTTTTCCTACTCCCTAACTTGGCAATATATATTTATACTAATGCCCTAGCTTTTGTTTTACAAGTACAAAGGAACAGGCTTTATAACCCGTTCCTTTATTTATATTAAACGCCACGCAATAAGCCCCGGGTTTCTTATTGGTGTGCGGTAATCACCTTCCCTTTATTATTCACAATAAAAATTCGAGTATAAGTGCCAACTGTTAACATGCTTGGAAACAAAAAACTCACGTTACTTCATAATCTAAAAGTTGCAAAAAGCTCATTTTCTCTTCATATTGAAATTGTAGATTTTTTTCTGACAATATTTTATACTAAAGTGGAATGTTGGGGAGGGATTCTAAATGAATGATTTTGAACAAAACGTTCAAAGTAAACGCAATGACGCTATTGATTCAGGGGTAGGATTTATCGTCTCATTTGGTTTTTTCGCAACACTTTTCATCATTGCAACTGTTATTAAATTTATCGGTTCTTAAAGACTGCCACTTCATGGCAGTCTTCTCTTTTTCACCTATTATATGTCTTATCATATGTGATTTTACTTTGAAAGGTTCCATTTTCCCCTTTAAAAACATAGGAAATAGCACCTTGCTTGTCCGTGCGCCATATCGCACTCCCCATCTTCTCCAAACGTTCTATCACTTCTTTATGCGGGTGTCCATATCTATTCTGCTTACCAACAGATATAATCGCTACACGGGGCTGTATAACGTTCAAAAAAGACTCTATAGATGACGTATTACTTCCATGATGAGCAACTTTTAAAACATCCACTCGCAAATCTGGATACGCAGATACTAAAAACTTCTCGCCTTCTTCTTCTAAATCGCCTGTAAATAGCCACGTCAACCCTCCAAATTTTGCCCATATTACAATTGAAGCATTATTTTCACTTTTTTCTTTTCCTTTTGGAGCTAAAACGAAAAATTCAGCTTCATTTACACTCCAACTCTCCCCTTCCCCCACTTCAGTTATTTTCATTTCCTTTTCTAATGCCTGTTTCTTTACTGCTTTTTCTAATACTGCATCTTTTCCCTTTCGGCCAAATACCACTTCTTTTACAGGTATATATGATAATAATTCTTGCGCAGCACCTATATGATCTGCATCTCCATGCGTTATGATTAATTTATCAATTGTTTTAATACCTTCTTTTTGTAAATAGGGTATTAAAACATCATTTCCAACAGAAAATTCATGCTTTTTTTGTTGCCATTCTTCCTTATTCACACGAAGCGTTCCACCTGTATCAATAAGATAAACCCCTTTATCATACGGAAGGCGAATTAATATTGCATCACCTTGTCCAACATCAATAAATGTTACACTTCCGCTTCCTCTAAAATATGGATATACATAATGACACGTGCTAATAAAAAGAAATACACTTACAACTATACACACCATTTTTTTCGGCGCTCTCCTTTCCCAAACCATCAGTATACTGACAATACTCGCGCAATATACAGCTACAAGATTAAAGGGCGTTTCCCCAAAAATAAGCTGGGTAAATGGTAAACTTTCACAATAACTTAGAAAATCATTAGACATACTCAAGCCTATTGATAATACATTCGCAAATCCTTTTGCGAGAAACGGGACAATTGGCATACACAGTAAAATAATAATGCTACATGGTAATACAATGATAGATAAAAACGGAACGTATAAGAGATTGAGGAAAATGCTATATGGAGAAAAATAACCAAAGTGATATAACAAAATCGGAGTACTAACGAGCTGTGAAATGATAGAAATATAAATAGAATTTCGGATTACTCCGTTGCTACTCCCTAATAATAACGGAGCAGACAAAAGTAAAGCGAAGCTACCTACAAAAGAAAACTGAAATCCAATATTAAAAACAAGATAAGGGTCATATATAAGCATACATATAGCTGTTACACTTAAAGCATCTAAACTAGATAAACGAATCGAGCACATAAAAGCAATCAACATCAACACTCCTGCTATAGAAGCCCTTATAACAGATGGTGACGCCCCTGCTAAAACCATATACAAAGGAATACAGACGATAAGGCAAATTGTTGCTACCTCCCTCGTCGCACCACTTCTTAGCAAAATAAAATATACTATCCCCATTAACAATACAATGTGCGAACCTGAAATTGCTAACAAATGTATAAGACCAAACTGTTGATATTGCTCTTCCACTTCAAACGTCATTTGTTGTCTATCACCAAATAGTAACGCATTCATAAAAGCACCTGATTGCTCTGGAAACATTTCTGTAACTTTCGAGATTGCTTGTTGCCTCAAAAGGAGAATCCGTTGCATGAGCGACAGTGATGTTTTATAGCATTCAGAAATATATGTAGCCTCAAATGCGAAATGAATATGTTGCTTGTATAAATAATCACGGTAATTAAAACCATGAAAATTCCGAGCTGTTTGTGGTTCTTTCCTCTCACCCTCGAATACACATGATATCCCTGCGTATAATTGTTGCATTTTTTCCTTTTCCAAGGCTGATTTTATTCTATAACTTAACTGCACTATATTTTTATTGTGATCTTCAAATTGAAAAGATAGGCGATCCCCATTAACAAGCGGTGTATTTTGTACAACCCCTCTTGTAACTCCATAGGACTCTCCTAGAGACTTATTCCACCCTTGAATATAGGAAGTGTATATAGCGCTACTAAAGCACGCTACAATGCAAAAAACGAAGGTTTTACGCGAAGTGCGATATAAACAGAAGAAAACATTTAAAAAGAGGCAAAAAACCATCAATAAAAGTGACGAGGAAAAGGCAATTGCAATCCCTATTATAAACGAGATTGCAACATACCTCCGTTGTTCCTGCAACTTATACTCACTCCTTATAGCATCATTTTTGCTTTCGTGAATACATGCTGTAATTCTTCCATTGATAAACTATCTTTTTCTAAAGACGCAAATAATTCTTTTAACTCCGTATAACGTTTTTGCTCCTCCAATGCAGCAATATCATATTCTAGCGGAACGTGCTTCACTGTTACATTCGCTTGTTCAAATAACTCTATGGCGTATGGATGATTTTTATAATCCTGCGCATAATAAACCGCTGTAATACCACTTTGAATAATTGCCTTACAACATTGTAAACAAGGGAAATGCGTAACGTAAATTTCTGCTTCCTCTGTTTTCGCACCAAACTTGGCACATTGTAATAAAGCATTCATTTCAGCATGAATTGTCCGAACACAATGATTATCGATTACGTAACAACCATCATCTATACAATGTACGCCACCTTTAATCGAACCATTATATCCACCAGCAATAATTCGTTTATCGCGAACGATTGTCGCTCCTACCGCAAGCCTTGTACATGTACTACGTAACGATAGTAGATGGCTTTGCGTCATAAAATATTGATCCCATGAAATTCGTTCCATATTTTTCACCTACTTTTTTGTCTACTTGTAGTGTAGCGAAAGAAGAAAAACTTCGTCAATCTTTTACGGAATAATAATTTGATCTTTTATCTTTTCAAGAGACTTCGTACCAATCCCATCAATCTCTAATAAGTCTTCTATTTTCTGAAACGGACCATGTTCTTCTCGATATTTCAAAATACTTTCTGCCTTTCGAGAGCCAATCCCCGTAATTTTTTCCAATTGCTCTTTCGCCGCTGTATTTATTCGAATCTTGCCATCTTCCTTAGAAGAAGTAAACATCCCTTGTTCTGACTCATTTTTACTCGGTATATAAAGAAGCATTTGATCTTGTACAATTTGTGCTAAATTCACTTTTTTGATATCTACTTCTGATAAAAAACCACCAGCCTTTTGAACTGCATCCTTTACGCGATCTCCTTCCTTCATTTCATATACCCCTTCTTTACTAACCGCTCCTTTCACATCAATTATAATTGTTCTTTTCTGTTCCTTTGTATCCGATATTTTTGGTTTACCCTTTTTTTCTATCTCCTTCTCCTGCACATTCATTGTAGTAGGCGTTCGTTCTACACTCTGGTTCGTTTTCCAAAAAACAAGAAAAAGTAAAGTTCCAATAATAACTACTAAACCTAACGACTTTTTCGGAAAATCCCACATCATTTTACACCTCTAATCATAAATTTATAACATCATTCATATTGTTTAGGAGAAAGCTGTTACGAAGGAGGGATGAAACTTTGAACATAGGAATTATAGGGACAGGAAACATGGGGAATATACTAATTGATGCATTTTTAGAAACCCGTGCTGTCAAGCCTTCGTGCCTTACAATCATTAATCGGACGCCTGCCAAAGCATATCATATAAAAGAAAAATACCCTTCTGTTCATATAGCAAAAACAATCCCGGAAGTAATCGAACAATCACAACTTATTTTTATTTGTGTTAAGCCGATAGATATATACCCTATCCTAAAAAAATACGCTGAACATTTTTCTGATGAAACGTGCTTAGTTTCTATTACGAGTCCAATATCTCCATCACAATTAGAGACTCTCGTACCTTGCCACGTCGCGCGTATCATTCCAAGTATCACAAACCGCGCCCTCTCTGGCGCCTCACTATTTACATTTGGAGATAATTGCTCTGAAGAATGGCAACAAAAACTACTTCGTCTATTCAAAAACATTTCTACACCTCTTGTAATAGAAGAAGATATAACGCGCGTTTCATCTGATATAGCAAGTTGCGGTCCTGCTTTCTTTAGTTATTTACTACAATGCTTCATTAACGCTGCTGTAGATAAAACAAATATTACACACGAAGAGGCTACTACTTTAGTAAGTGAAATGGTCGTGGGGATGGGGAAATTACTTGAAAAAGAAATCTTCACATTACCTACCTTACAAGAAAAGGTTTGCGTGAAAGGCGGCGTTACTGGGGAAGGCATTCGGGTTTTAGAAGAACACGTTGGAGATATGTTCCATAAGTTAATCGAGCGAACACATGAAAAATTTGATGAAGATTTAGAATGCGTTGATCAGCAATTCAATAAACACACATAATAAATACGTCATTTTCATTCCAAATCCTTTTTATAAATAATTACTTTTTTACAATACATTTTCACTTCAACTACTATTCCCACACTTTACGCATACGATCTTCAGATTATGCCAGAACTAAAAATACATCTTCTTTATAAAACAAAAGCAACCTTCTCGGTTGCTTTTGTTTTATCCCGCATTAACGGCCAGTAAGATCCCCACCTTAAAACTCAGCGAAAGCAAAGAAGTTAGGAGGGGGTCGGGCTGCCCGTAAAAGCCCGATTGGTTCAACTAATAATCAGCGGGAAGCTTCGCACCCCGCTGATTAAAGTTTCACTTTATCCGTTTTTCTTCGCCATGAAGAAAATACGCTCTGTTTGTTCTGTAACTTCAAGTCGCTCAAAATCACCTGTTACACGAAGCACTGTAAAACCTGCTTCTTGAAGCCATTTCGTTAACTCTTCCACTTGATATGCACGTTGCACGTGACATTCGTCAAACCGATGGTACACATCTTCTTCCGGATCTTGAACAAAGAATGTTAAATCATGCTCTACACTATTTGATTCTTCACCAGGGAAGCAATTCCAAATAAGAGATATTTCTTCTCCATTCACTGTATACGTTTCATCTTGAAATACATGATGTATTTTATATAAAGAATGTACATCAAATAAAAACAAGCCATCTTGGCGTAAATGGTGAAATACTCTTCTAAATGTTTCTTGCACTCCATCTTCTTGCAATACATAATTTAATGAATCACAAAAGATGGTTACACAATCAAACTCACCTGGAACATCAAGCTCTCGCATGTCTTGTTGATAAAAAGGAATAAAGTATCCCTCTGCTCCCAGTTTTTGCTGAGCGACTGTTAACATTTCTTCTGAAAGATCGACACCTATTAAATCGTAACCCTTTTGCACAAGCGGAAGGGTTACATTACCCGTACCGCATGCTACATCAAGAATTTTTGCCTCTTTCATATCTGCTTGCTGCAGGCTTTCCTCTGTGAATTCCACCCATTTATCATAAGGGACATCATTCATTAGTTCGTCGTACAACAATGCAAATTGTTCGTATTTCATTGGCCTAGCTCTTCTGTAATATCTTCACGTGGCACATCGCCCCATAGACGCTCTAAATTATAGTGATTACGCTCATCTTTATGGAATACATGAGCAACTACATCTCCAAGATCAACTAATACCCAACGTGCTTCGTCAAAACCTTCCATACGTTGTACGTCGATTTGGAACTCATGTGCTTTTGATTTAATTTCACGTGCAATTGCTTGCACTTGTTTATCTGAATTACCGTGACAAATAATGAAATAATCTGCAATTGGTGAAATACCTTGCATATTTAGGACAACCATATCTTCTGCTCTTTTATCATCAGCTGCTTTTGCCGCTAATACTAATAAATCTTTATCGTTCATTTACTCATTTCCTCCTTGATAACTGCATTGTATGTTTGGAATGTTAATGGATAAATCGTCTGATTTTTTCCCATTAAAAATTGAATTGTTTTCTTTAACGCAAATAATAAAGCTTGATTTATATCCGTATATGCGAGTTTACGAGCCTCTTCCACACCTGGAAACTTTCGCCCTGGCTCAATGTAATCAGCTACATAAATCACTTTATCTAACATCGTCATGTTCTCATGACCACTTGTATGATATGTAATAGCTTGCAAAATTTCAGGATCCGTAATGCCTACCTCTTTTTCTACTAAGTATGCCCCAACAGGCGCATGCCACAACTCTTTATTATAGCAAAGTAAATCTTTCGGCAAATCTTCACGTTTAATAATCTCTTCCATCTCTGAAATCGCTCTACATTTCGCATAATCATGGAATATAGCTGCCATCTCTGCTTTTTTCTCGTCCACACCGTATAACTTAGCCAGCTCAATCGCTGTCTCCATTACACCAATTGTGTGTATATAACGTTTTTCATGCATTTGTTGTTTGACAATATGAAGTGCATTCTCACGATTCATACAACCCATTCCTCTCGATATATACCTGTACTTTTTCAGGAAGTAAATATTTACACGTTTTCTTCTCCTTATATCTCTCACGTAATAAAGATGAAGAAACTGCAAATTCCGGAATTTCCACTGTAGTAATCTGATACGGCGTATGCAATGTGTACCCAGGTCTCGCAACTCCAACAAACGTTACAAGATTCAGCAAAGCTTCAATGTTATACCACTTCGGTAAATACTCAACCATATCCCCACCAATAATAAAGTGAAACTGCACATCCGGATACTTCTTCGTCAATTGCATCATAGTGTCATACGTATAAGATGGGCCCTTCCTGCTTAACTCTTCTAAACAAATAGAAAAGTGTTCTTCTGCCTCAGTCGCGAGCTCTAACATATGTAAACGACTTTCTATACTTGTAATATTACGTCCTTGTTTATGTGGCGGAATCTGGTTTGGCAAGAACCATACTTCTTCCAAATCCAAAGCGTGATATACTTCATTTGCAATTAGCAAATGTCCATAGTGAGGCGGATCAAATGTACCGCCAATGATGCCAATTTTCCTCAAAAGAAACGCCCCTTCCTTTTACATACAGCAACTCTCCTTTGTTAGGAATGAAGAGAGTTGCTATTAATAAAAGTTCAATTGGTTTCGCTCTCTACATCATTACGCATCAGCGATAAAAATAGCGCATGCTAATCTTTTTATCGAGGAAGCTTAATTTGTTTATTTTCTCTTGATTCTTTGTATAAAACAATTGTGCTTCCAATTACTTGAACGATTTCAGCACGTGCACCTTTTGCAAGTTCTTCCGCAACCTCACGGCGATCAAATTCACAGTTTTGTAATACACTTACTTTAAATAACTCACGAGCTTCTAAAGTATCTGCGATTTGTTTAATCATATTTTCATTTACTCCGCCTTTTCCTACTTGAAAAATTGGTGTTAAATGATGTGCTTGTGCACGTAAAAATCTTTTTTGTTTTCCTGTTAACATATATGTTAGCCTCCAAGCTTTTCTATAACTAATTGTTTCATTCTCCCGATATTCGGTACACGTCCTGTCCACATTTCAAATGCAAGTGCTCCTTGATACACAAACATATCAATACCATTTTGAATGATTGCACCTTGCTCTTTTGCCTCACATAAAATTTTCGTTTCAAATGGATTATAAATTATATCTGATACAATCGTTCCTTTTTTTAACGAACAAATTTGTAATGGCGTATGTTCGACGTGTGGATGCATACCTATTGTTGTCGTCTGAATGATAATATCATAATTCCCTTGTTCTTCTGTCGCTTTTTCTAACGACAAAGCAACAGAATTAACATCGGCCGTACGTGCAGCAATAAGTTCTTTCGCCTTATCTACTGTACGATTGGCTACATCAATCTCTTTTACACCTACATCAGCAAGAGAAAAATAAATAGCTCGGCTAGCACCACCTGCACCAAGTAATAAAATACGTTTCCCTTGAAGTGGTTCATGACTAATTGACTGCAACGCTCGAACAAAACCAATCCCATCTGTGTTGTAGCCAATTAACCTTCCATTCTTATGCACCACTGTATTTACTGCACCGATTTTCCTTGCCAATGGGTCAATCTCATCCAAATACTCCATAATAGCAACCTTGTGCGGAGTTGTTACATTAAATCCTGAAATACCTAATGCTTTTAAACCTCTTACTGCTTCCCCTAGCACTTCCTCTTCAACAAGAAACGCATGATAATGGGCATCCATATTCAAGTGTTCAAATGCATTGTTATGCATAACGGGTGATAATGAATGTCCAATTGGATTTCCGATTACACCATATAATTGTTTCATAAATCCCTCTCCATATTAAATTAAAGATTTACGTAGTGAAACACTTACTCCTTTTGGTACGTGTGCAACAATTTTTGCTCCTGGTTCGTTCACAGTAACCCATCCTAATCCAGAGAATACAACATCCGTTTTAGGTTCACGAATATTAAATTCGTATTTCACTAGCTCAGGCATATTCGCTAATTCTTCTGGCGTTGGTGGGCTTAGTAAATCCCCAGCATGATTTTTATATAATTCATCTGCTTTCTCAAGCTTTGTACGATGAATTGTTAAGCGATTCGAGAAGTGACAAGTAAACGCACGACGACCACCACTTACATAATCAAAACGTGCCAATCCACTAAAGAATAACGTTTGTTCTTCGTTTAATTGGAATACCATCGGCTTAATTTCTTTTGTTGGTGTAATAAGCTTTAAGCTTTGCTTTCCAACATAATGGGCCATTTGGTGGTGGTTAATAATACCTGGCGTATCATATAAAGAAGATTCTTCGTCTAATGGAATATCAATTAAATCAAGGGTTGTTCCTGGGAAATGAGATGTTGTAATTACATTTTCAGTCTCATCACTAAATTCTTTAATCATACGATTAATAAATGTCGATTTCCCTACATTCGTACATCCAACAACGTAAACATCTTTGCCGCCGCGATAATACTCAATAGCATCTGCTAGTTCAGCAATTCCTTGTCCCTTCGCTGCACTAATTAAAAAGACATCTTCTGGTTTTAATCCTAGTTGCTTTGCACTATAGCGCATCCAATGCTTTACTTTATCATGTTTTACTGACTTTGGAATTAAATCAGCTTTATTTCCAACAAGTAATACTTTATTATTTCCTACGAAACGATGTAAGCCAGGTAACCAGCTACCATTAAAATCAAAAATATCTACAATTTTGACTACTAATGCATCTGATTTTCCAATTCCATTTAAAATGCGTAGGAAATCATCATCTGTTAACGATACATCTTGAATTTCATTGTAATGCTTCAAGCGAAAACAACGTTGACAAATAACTTGTTCTTTCTCTAAAGATGAGGTAGGAGCATACCCTACTTCGTTTTTATTTTCTGTTTGAATTTCTACACCGCAACCAATACATTTAATTGTTTCAGTCAAACTTTATTCCTCCCAGTTAATTAAACCTTTTTTCTTCATATTTTTCATAATTCTTCGTTCAATTTTTCGATTAAATCGCGTCACTAATCCGTCCGTTTGTGCTACCGGTACAACTAAAATTGTATGAAGCCCTACTCGGTTTCCACCAAGCACGTCAGTCAGTAACTGATCTCCAATTACTACAACTTCCTCTGCCTGTAAACGCATCTCTTGTATCGCACGCTTAAACGCTCGAACAAATGGTTTACGTGCACTATGAATAAATGGAATGCCTAATGGGTCAGCAAAATCTTTTACACGTTGCTCATTATTATTTGAAACAACCGTTACTTGGATGCCGTGCTCTTTCATTTTCAAGAACCATTTTTCAAGTTGCGGGGTTGCATTTGGACGATCCCATTCAATTAAAGTGTTATCTAAATCAGTAATAACACCTTTAATCCCACGTTTTTTTAAATCTTCTGGTTGAACATGATATACATTTTTCACATATTCATTTGGTAAAAATAGTTTCAATTTCTTTCACCTCTTTGAGGATTTTTCATAAAATTTTTCGACAACATTTTTCGATATATAACCTGTGGATAAAATTGTACACATTTTCCACATTAATTTTTCAGTTAATTTGGAATTTACTAACAAACTATACACACGTTATCCACCTAGGTATGTGGATAACCACCCGTTTGTGACTGTCATATTTTTTTGGTACATTAAATGCATCAACGAATCAATCCTTATATTATTAGGAGGTGACTCACCTTGAAAACAAAACATATGGAACAGTTATCCACTGAGTTACTCACTGAGTCTTATTATAAAGCAAAAGAACTAAAATTAAATCCCGACTTCATTTTACTTATAAAACAAGAAATCATTAGACGCTCATTAGAGGACAAGCTTGTCAAATCTTCTTGATTACATATAAAGTGAAAGCTTAATCAGCCCGTACCAATCAAACAGTTACAGGATAAATTATTGGATGCCCTGTAAAAAGAGCCATCCTACGATGGCTCTCGAATAAACAAGTACTCCCATCTAGGGGATTTCATCATTAAGTATCTTTGCCCATAACTCTTACTTACGGTTATAAAAGCTTTTCTTTATTTATGAGCTAATCGAGTAGCTATTTTTTCACCAAGACGAAGCTCTTGTCCACTCTTTAATTCCTGCACTACTTCTATCATATCTTTTTCAAACAATAACACAACTGTTGAACCAAATGTAAAGTATGCCATTTCTTCACCTTTTTGAACAGTGTCTCTCTCATGCAAAAGCTCGATACTATTAACAAACATGGCACCTACTTTTACAAGAGCCATATGCTCACCATCACTGCTTATTTCTGTAACAGAACGATAATTTTTTGACAGCGGTTCTTTCCCGTATTCCATACCAGCTGCATTTACCGGATATGATTTTCTACCGAGTACAAATCTTTCAGTCACAGAACCAGAAAGCGGACTATGAATGCGATGATAGTGACTTGGACTCAAATAAATTACCATATATGTACCGCCTGCATATCGCGTTGCACGTTCTTCATTACCTAGCATATCCACAATTGAATAGCGCTTTCCTTTAATATCAAATGTTTTTGTATCCTCAATAGGACCATGATCTGCAAAAACACCATCAACAGGACTAACGATACTCGATGCATCTGTATCAATACTACGCTTTCCTTCTTTTAGCTTACGCGTAAATAATTCATGCAATGTTCTATATTCCTTCAAGCCCTTTTCCATCTCATCTTGATTAATTTGAAAAACTTTCGCATACGATGGAATAATGATAGAACTCAAACGAGATTGTGCAAATTTACGTAATATATAAGAAGTAAAGCGACCATTTGTAAGTTCTATCATAAGTCGATATAATGTACGTCGCAAATTGCGAAACCCCCTAATCAGTCTATAACTTTAGTTTTCCCTTCTTTTCTTTCTATATCATATGTAAAATTGGTTCTTATTCCCACATATCATATAAAGCAGCCTTATTATACATACAGAAAACTAAGTATGGTATTATTCTTAAATTATTTAGCACCTTCTAATATTACAGATAGAATCCATCATTTTCAACAGTGAACATGTATTTCTTCTTAGCATAACGCGTTTTCTTTTCTTATTTACAATAAGAAAAGCAGCCCCTTTTAAAATATGGCTGCTTCTAATACACTTTACTCTTTCGCTTTTTTCTCTTTCTCTGCCCTTACAAACTCGTGGAACATCTTCATTAAAGCACGCTTTTCAATCCTTGATACGTAGCTTCTAGAAATACCAAGCGCCTTAGCGATTTCCCGCTGTGTTTTCTCCTTATCTAGCCCAAGTCCAAAACGTTTCACAATCACTTCTTTTTCTCTTTCGTCTAAAATATCGATATACTCTTTAATTTTTTCTAACTCCATACTAAGCTGAATCATATCAATTACATCTTCAGACTCTGATTTTAATATATCAATAAGCGATATTTCATTGCCCTCTTTATCTTGCCCGATCGGATCATGAAGTGAAACATCTTTTTTCGTTTTCTTTAGTACACGTAAATGCATCAAAATTTCATTTTCAATACAGCGTGCTGCATACGTCGCAAGCTTTGTTCCCTTTCCTGCAGAATAGCTCTCGATCGCTTTAATGAGCCCGATCGTACCAATTGAAATTAAATCTTCTGCATCTTCTCCTGTGT
This sequence comes from Bacillus sp. ok061, assembly GCF_900108285.1. Classification (NCBI taxonomy): domain Bacteria; kingdom Bacillati; phylum Bacillota; class Bacilli; order Caryophanales; family Bacillaceae; genus Bacillus; species Bacillus sp. ok061. Next base: position 223,397 of record NZ_FNUW01000004.1, read on the forward strand.
TCTCAAATTTTTTAACGATATGAGCTACAAGCCGTAAATTATGTTCAATTAAAAGATTTCTCGCTTGAGCATCACCTTGCTCCATTAACTCTAAGTACTTTCTCTCATCATCTGATGATAACGGCTGCGGGAACGCATTATTCTTTACATAAGAAACAAAGACAAACACTTCTCGAACCATATATCCAATTGCGGCGAATAGACTCAAACCTTTCACCTCCGCCAAAATAGTGGTCTTTATTATGTGTATGTAGGCGTGAGGTTGTTTGTGTCTGTACAGTTTATTTATAAAACTCAACACTTCTAACATTTAAAATATTTTATTGTTATATTATAATTAAAAGAAATTGTTATTTATATATGAATATGCTATTAAAGGGGACACTATTCATGATTACATTAGATCGATTATTAAATGTAACAATTTATTTAGGGGGATTTTTACTTTTCATTTCGTTCATTACTTTTGTTATTAAAAGAGGGCCTGATTTATTATTTTTTCAATTTGGAATTTCTTTATTTTTTGGAGCTCAAATTATAACTGGAATGAAATTTTTTCATAACTATGGTTTTTCCTTTCACTCAAAACTAGAACTACTTATCTTTATTCTCTATGTAATTGGAATTATTACATGTATACTATTTTTCTTTCACTTTCAAAATCCGTATCGAATTTTTTTATTAATTTGTAGTTGTTTATTTTTGACTGGATCCAATTATTACTTTAAAGAAACATTAAAGTTTAATAAAAAATTTCCAAAGCAACATAAAACCTTTTTAAATACACAAGAAGAAGACTCTTTTCCAAAAGAAGTTCGTAAATTTTCAGAAGACTACAATACTATAATAAAAAATGAGTTTTATGAAATACCCATGATTCCTACTGAATTACATATTACAAGCAAAACAGATTCTTCCCGTAGTACATCTTTCTTAGTTGAACTTCAAACTAACGAGAATGAAATTACTGATGACTCTGTACAATTAACTCAATCAGACCGTTTTTATGTACTGTTAAATACACCAAAAACAAAAATAGCAAGGATAGTATATGAAGGGCAGAATTTTTTCACATTTACAGTCACACTAAAGGCTCTTAATTTACAGCAAGAACCAGAAATTCATAATATGTTTTTAGAAATAGATAAACGTAGAGCGATGAATCTTCTTAATTTTGAAATTAAAGCCCATACTAAAGAATGGAAAGTAACATTTAAAAATGATAGTTCTCATTCCGATCTTCCTATCACATTTACTTTTGAAAAACGAACAGGCAAATTATAAAAATAAAAAGAGTTATTTTTATATTCTTTGAAAATAACTCTTTTTATTTTACTTACTCCAAATCTTTCTCCCAGTTTGAGCATCAATATAACGAATTTCCCGACTACAATCAAAAGGTTCTTTATGTTTTTCATCTGTCGTTTGTTTGTACAGTAGTTTGTACTTGGTTTCCTCTGCATCATGATCTAAAAACCATTCTAATTTAACTCGGATAGCCTCTCTGTATATTTCTAACGCTTTTTCTTTTGTTACTTTTGGTGTTGTTTCATATGTAAGTAATTCTTTTATAAAGTTGCTAGACTCTCCCGAGTAGTGCATCACAGCACCATTTTCTGCATTGATGTTAATCATAAATTGGTTATACTCTGCCAGAATACCATTCACATATATGGAAAAGATAAATCTTTCAATCCCATCTTCTGCTTCTTCATGTTCCTTCCAAAGTCGAAGATATTGTGTAACATCTGGAATAACATGTTCTAAAAATTGAAGTGCTTTTTGTAAACATTCTTCTCTAGACAGTATTTGTTTTGCTTCTTTATCATCTGTCAGTTTTATAAAACCAATTAATTCATTGGTTGATTTATCAATGGTAATGCCAACTAAATTATTATATTTTAACATTGGTAAATGCTTTTTAAAGAATTCATTCATTAAATATGGATTATTTTCCTCTTTCTGTGTTTGTAATTCCTCTTTCGGTACAAATTTCATCCTTATTCCATCTTCATTTTCCGTCTCAGCTACTTTTGTAAACCTTTCCTTATCCCAGTCAAATAAATCGAATACATCATCTTGTTGGCTACCCTTTTCTTGTTTTCCAACAGCCACTGTTGGCGGTAATTTATAATGATCTGGTCCAAATAAATCTTTACCTGTACTTGCATCAATAAATACATGACTAGGTTCTGGTACATACATAAGGTGGTACCCTTTTACTTCTTCTCCATTTTCATATTTACATAAAGAATGTGTTAAATCTACAAATACAAGCCTCATATCTTGTTTGGCCTTTAAGTTGTCTAAAACGATATTCGCCTCAACAATCTCACTTGGCCATAACGGTTTTTTCTCTATAGCTTTTTTTCCATTGTAATGAAAATGCACAACATTACCTGAAGGGTGCACTCGCACAACACACCCTGTATTCGGCAAGGGATAGCTATTCACTGCTTGCATATAATTTACTTCTTTCCAACCGCGCCTGTCGTCCTTAACCGTTACATATGTATAGAATTCATATCCTTCTTTTGTATATTTTTTCAAGAATGTATTTGCAATCTCTCTTGCCTTATTCTCCTCTATCGCTTCCTTACCACTTGAAAAATAATTTCCATCATCTATCCTAAATTCAATTAAATTATCAGTATGTCTATTTAATGTAATTTGTATCTGTTTCTCCTCATCATCTTTATGTCCCCACCACAATAGATGGTACGGGTCATCAACCCCTTCTTGATCATCTACAACAAGACTATATTCATCCGGAATTTCTATAATATGAGCCACTTGCTCTTTTCTCTCTTTATCTTTTTGATTCATTATTCCCCTCCTCAACATTACAATTTAAGGTAATTATAACAAACAAAACCAAATTTATTAACCAAAAAGACTAGAGATATCTCTAGTCTTCTACTTCGTTTCACGATGTAACGTTACTCGCTTTAATCGTGGACAATATTTTTTAAGTTCGATGCGCTCTGGGTTGTTTCGCTTATTTTTTTTAGAAATGTAATTACGATCACCACACTCCGTACAAGCTAATGTTATATTTACACGCATATGCAATTCTCCTTTCTTTCAAAGATCGCAACTAAAACGTAATGATTACGATTTATATATTATAAAACTTCATTCTATTTGTCAATTGCAAAAACAAGAAGATTCCATTTAGAATCCCCTTGTTTTTATAGTTAAATAAATTTTATTAAAACGATTCGTATGTAACAAACTCACTAATTGGCTTTCGATATCCTCTTGGACGAACTTTAGCCGTATCACTTTTCCCTATCGTAATCATTAAAACAGGTATTACATGCTCTGGCATATTTAACTCATCTTGTACTGCTTTTTCATCGAAACCAATCATTGGACATGTATCATAGCCATAATATTTAGCTGCGTACATAAAAGTCATCGCGCTTAATGAAGCGTTTCTAAGCGCTTCATCCTCCATGAAACGCTCTCCTTTTCCTTCATATAAGCCTTTCGTTTGCCTAATTGTATCTTCATATTCGCATTCATCAATCATTTTTAAAACTTTCATACCGAAGTAAATATTTTCGACATTTTGGTATGCTCTCTTATCACCACAAACGAGCACTACCGCTGATGCACTCGATACTTTATATTGACCGAATGCTAATTCTTTTAATCTTTCTTTTCGCTCTTGATCACGAATTACAACATAATGTGTGTGCTGCAAATTATAGCAAGATGGAGAAAGCTTAGTTAACTCAAATATTTTTTTAAAATCCTCATCAGGGATTTCTATACCTTGTATAAATTTCATCGCAGAACGTCTAGCAATTGCTAATTCTTCAAAGTTCACCATATATCCTCCTTAATAACCATAAATTTAAATATACATTAATTTATACAAATGAATAAATCAAATAAAAACACTTTACATCTGAATCATAATTAAGATTCACAGCAAAAAAGACAAAAAGCTGAAACAATTAGTTCATACGAAATTCACACGAATCTATTACTATAGAAATTGTACATAGTGAACTTATTAACAATCACGTTTATTTATATAGAATCTTACTCGAAAGGAGTTGAAAGTATGAAAACTAAATATCGCTTTATGATCTCATCATTTGCTGCTTGTGCTTATATGATTTGGTATTTAGTATAATAACGACCTCACTTGTAAATAGGAAAAGGTGTGTATATAAATGGAATATAATCAATCAACAGTTAACTACTGGAAAGCTTTTGTATTACCATATACATTTGCTTTAGAAGAGTTAAAAACTAAATTTGAAATTATGAACCGGGAAGCTCAATTTCTAGAGGATTACAACCCGTTTGAACATATAAAAACAAGACTAAAACAACCTGAAAGTATTATTAAAAAGCTAGAACGCAAAAGCTTATTACCAACAGTTGAAAACGCTCAAACACATTTACAAGATATTATTGGTATTCGTATTACATGTTGCTTCGTAGAAGATATCTATCATTTGAAAGAAGTCATTCAAAAACGCGAAGATATGGAAGTCATTGAAGTAAAAGATTATATCGCTAACCCAAAACGAAACGGATATAAAAGTTTACACATGATTATTAAATACCCTTTATCACTAAATTCTGGTACAAAAGATGTATTTGCAGAAATTCAGTTACGTACACTGGCAATGGACTTTTGGGCAAGTTTAGAACATAAACTTTATTATAAATATGAAGGGAAAATACCGGAGTATTTAAAAGATGAACTACATGATGCAGCAATGAAAGCTGAAGATCTTGATAATAAAATGGCCACAATTCGTCAAGATATTGATGATATTGAGGCATGCTCAAATCAAATTATGCTACCACTATAAAAAAAAGGTTCTCACCAATGAGAACCTTTTTTCTATAATTTTTGGGAAGTACGACTCCACACTTATTAAAGTTTCACGTTATTTTTTCTCTATCGTTCGAACCTCTTCAATCTTCCATTTATCATCTTCTTTTCCAAGAGCATACTGTACTTTCTTTTGAAGAGTGATACTGTCGTCTACTTCCTTTTCTTTCGTTTCAACAATAACATACCCTACTTTACTAACTTTCATATCTATATGTTCCAATTCAATTTTCTTATTTCCCTTTTGAAACGCGGCTTCTTTTTGTGTTTTTAAGTCTTCAGCACTAGGCATCTTCTTTGAAAATAACTCCATATGTTCTGCAAGATTCTTTTCATTCTTCGTTCGCACAAATGTATTAATAATATCTTGAATAGATTTCTCTTCTTCTTTTGTTATTTGTACCTTTTCCTCAGTTTTTTTAGTAGTAAATTTTTGTGCTACATTATTCTCTTCTTGTTGACATCCAACTAGTAATACTACAAATGCTAGAAGGAATCTTAATTTCGCAAATATTTTTTTCATATTTCCAACTCCTAAAAAGAAAAGCGAGGCAGTTCGCCTCACTTTCGCTCTTAATTATCGTCTTCCTTTATTCGGATCACCGCCACCAACAATATCAAAGACACGTTTCGCTATATTTGTATTCTCTTGAACGCCAGAGAACAAGTATTTACCTGGACCAAATGCATACACGTTCACATCTTCCCCTGTATGTCCACCTGTTGTCCAGCCTGTAACCGAGCGCTTATTGAAAATATCTTCAATTGCATTATCAATCTTTGTTACATCTTTTGACGGAGCTATATCATTTACAGCTTGAATTTCTTCTGGAGTTAATTGTAAATCAATATACTTTTTCAATGTTTCTTCTACATTTGCACCTTTTGCAATCTCATTTGCCATAAAGTCTGGTGTGCGTTTTGCAGCTTTAATTGGATCTACTTTAAAGTTATACTCGCCATTGGCACCTAAAGATAATCCACCAGTAGCGTGATCTGCCGTTGCAATAACTAACGTATTTTTATCTTTTTTCGCAAACTCAATCGCTGCTTTGAAAGCTTTTTCGAAGTCTTCCATTTCACTCATTGCACCAACAATATCATTATCATGTCCAGCCCAGTCGATTTGACTTCCTTCCACCATTAAGAAGAAACCATTTTTATTTTTGTTCAAACGCTCAATCGCTGCATTAGTCATTTCTTCTAATGAAGGTGTTTTCTCATTGCGGTCAATCATTTTATCTAATCCACCTGGTGCAAATAAACCAAGAATTTGATCATTTTTATCATTTAACAATTGATCTCGATCCGTTACATAGCTATAACCAGATTTCTTAAACTCTTCTGTAAGATTACGATCTTTTCTAACAAAGTTCTTTACGCCGCCGCCAAGCATAACATCTACTTTATGCTTCCCTTTAATTTTCTCATCAAAATAATCATTTGCAATTGCGTCCATATTTTTACGGCTAATGTCATGCGCACCGAAAGCAGCTGGTGTTGCATGTGTAATTTCAGAAGTTGCAACGAGTCCCGTTGATTTCCCTTTTTCTTTCGCTTGCTCAAGAACCGTTTTCACTTCCGCTTTATCATTATCAACTGCAATTGCAGCATTATATGTTTTAATCCCTGCTGACATAGCTGTTGCTGCCGATGCAGAGTCTGTAATATTTTCATGTTCATCTTCTGGGTATGTTTTTTGTGTTCCTACAAGATGCTTATCAAATTCTGTAGATTCCATTTCAAAGGTTTTTGGATTATCTTTCATATAACGGTGAGCCGTCATATATGAAGGGCCCATACCATCCCCAATTAATACGATAACATTTTTAATCTTTGCATTGCTTCCGTTCTCATCTGCATTAACCTCACTAGAACGAGTAAAATTCCATGTTGCTACCGAAGTAACTGCTAATGATGCCACAACTGCAAATGGCCATGCTTTTTTCACAAATTTTTTCACTGTCTTGTCCCCCTAATTAGGTTATTCATTTCCCACTATCAAATTTAATGGAAGACTATTAAGAGAAAATTAGCTGTATGTAAATTTTTTGTTAACTTATGTAAATATCAGTTATAATTTGTATAAGTTTGTCTTTTTGTATCAATCATCCCTCCCTTTACAATTTAAATATAAACAAGTTGGATTTCATTTAACGTAAATCTCTTTTTTTACATTTTGACTCTATTTTTATGAAAATAAATAGAAATGCGGTGAGCCTTTATGAAAATAGTAAAGCTAAATGAATCTTTTATTTTTGAATTACTTAATCTTTGCAAATCTGTTGGATGGTTACACGATGAAATTTTTATGAAAAAACAATTCGAAATGTATCTTTCTATCGGCACACTTGTAGGTTACATTCATGAAAACAAACTCATTGCGACTGGAGGAGTATTTCCCTTTACAAGTAACTTCGCTTCCATTGGTATGTTAATCGTTCACCCTAATTTTCAAGGACGTGGAATAGGGCGCATGTTGCTAAATCATTGCTTGGAACAAATTCATCCAAAACAACCAATTGCACTTATTGCGACAAAAGCTGGCGAACCTCTATACACATCATGCGGATTTCAAACAGCAACAACGATTCATCGTTTTGAAAAGCAAACTATTAAGACGTACCCTTCTCACTTACAACAAGTACAAGAAGAAGACCTTATATCTCTTACTTCTCTGGATCAAATTGCAACTGGTATGAATCGTTCTCTACTTTACTCTTTGCTATTACCAAGGGCCGTACACTCTTTTAAAATTGAAAGAAATAACTGTATAGAAGCTTTTTCATTATGCATACAAAAGGGCAATATATTATGTATCAATCCACTTATCGCCAAGCAAGAAGAAGATGCTATTCAATTATTAAAAAAGATATGTGAATGTTGGAATGGTATAGTACGAATTGATGTCCCACACTCACAATTTACATTTCGTAAATTTCTTCAAGCAGAAAATTTCCAAGAAACGCTCCTTTCACCTCTTATGATAAAAAATGGTAGCCAACTTCCTGGAAATCGTAATATGCTATTTGCTATGATAGATACAGCGTTATGTTAGAAAGGAGACACCTAATTGAAGCGATTTAGCTATTTTATGGTAGGTTGTCTTACTCTTACACTATTAGTAGGATGTAGTGCAGCAGAAAAGCCAGTAGAACAAGTAAAGCAAGTTAAAAATACAATTACAGCGAAACTAGCTACCGAGGAAAAAATGGTAGAAATAGATGGTCAAACCATTTACTTTAAAAAGATTGGTAATGAAAAGCCACCTTTACTTATGATTCATGGCTTTGGAGGGTCATCAGATGGTTTTCAAAAGATTTACTCCGATTTAGCAAAAGATCATACAATTATTTCTGTAGACGCTTTAGGATTCGGGCGCTCATCTAAGCCAATGGATTTTTATTATTCTTTTCCAACTCATGCAAATTTGTATTATAAATTAATGAAAAAACTAGGATATGATTCATTCGCAATACTGGGGCATTCCATGGGGGGAGAAATTTCTCTAAATTTAACATATTTATATCCTGAAGCAGTTACTCACCTTATTTTAACTGATGCTACAGGTGGCCCTCATACATTCGTTAATAAACAAGGCTCACCAAAACCACAATTGTCGACTGATTTAAATGCCGTTTCTTCTATTACAGATTATGATGAGAGCAAAGTGAAATTCAAACGTAATGATGAAGAACATTATAACAAAATGAAACTATGGCCTAGACGTCTTAAAATTAATGCGAATGAAATGAAACAGCCAACTTTAATTATATGGGGCAGAAATGATAGTAGCGTTTCTTGGAAAGAAGGAGAAACGTATCATCAATTCTTAAAAAATAGCACTTTACATATTATTGAAAAAGGTTATCATGCACCATTTCGCCAAGAACCACAAGAATTTGTCGGGTATGTACAAGACTTCTTTAAGAACAATCCGATCAAAGTTGAAAAATAACATAAACGGGTATCTCATTGTGAGATACCCGTTTTCATATATTAAGCAGCTTGCTTTTGGCGTTTTTGAGTTTTTGATCCTAATACTTTCGGGATAACGAAGCCATCCATTCCAAATTTCCCAGCGTTCATACCGGCAACAAGAACAAACATAGATAAGATAACCATCTCAGGGTTCACACCAATTGACCCACTAAACATATAGGAAAAGTTCATTACAAGACCAAAAAAGACCGCTGTTTTTGTTAAACAGCCTACAATTAAACCAATTCCGACTAAAATTTCTCCCCATGTTACAAGCGTATTAAACAAATCTACATTTGGAATTGCAAACTCTTGTAAGAATGATGCCCACCAAGATTGAACAGCCGGTTGTGCGCCTTTAGATTTTTCAATTGCGCCTTGCAAATAACCTGTTGCATCGAATCCTTTTCCTTGTAGTTTACCGATTCCAGCCATTAACCATGTGTAACCAAGATATACTCGAATTACTGCTAATACAAAAGAAACTGCTTTGTTTTCTCTTAAAAATTGAATAACCATATCTTCCTCCTAAAGTTGTAATTAAGTTAGTTACAGTTAATATAATAACATTAGTTACTTATTTTTAAAACGTTAATTATGAATAATTCATGACATGTGTATGAAACATTAAAAACTAACGTTTATATAGTAACTTTTATTACCTGTAAAAACTTGAACATATCATACCACAGGTGATAATCATTTTCATTGAAAAAAATGTAAAAAAATTGTGAGTTAAATGTGAAACACGTTTATTCGAATATAGAATAAACGTGTTTCACACTAATTATAGAATCGAAATGTATGTGTCTCCTCATCAATTAAACTCGCTTCTTGAAACGCTTCTTCTAACGTTTTCCCATGATTAATAACCCCATAAAATAAGCGTATAGTAAACATAAGTGCTGCATTTCCATCTACATAATTAATCGATCCAATATATGATTTCACACCACTATGTAAAAAAGATTTTGCTAGATTTTGCTCCCCTAACGTGCACCCGCTATTTACAATATATGTATTATGCAATTTTGCATATTTATAAATTTCTGCTGCACCAAAATACCCTCTCGGTTCATCTTGTTCATATACTTCTTCGCCTAACTCTTCCATGACAAACTTCCCTTCTTCACCATGAAAGCAAAAAATAATATAATTAATATCGTTAAATAAGTTCTTTCCAGAAAGAACTTCCACAAAATCTTTCGGTCTACCAATCCAATATGTCACAACCCTTGCACCAAAATATTCAAGAGATGCTCGGATTGATTGCGCCTCTAAATCCGAATTAAAACCAACTACTAATGCAATATTCAACATACAACCCCCATTCTATAATCAGCCCTTATCAATCAGACTTTTATGGGATAAATCCATTTCATATATACCTGTTTCTTTCAAAAAATCTGATCTAGTTAAAACGACTTTCTGTAAATATTGTCTATATGCTGTAATTGTTCCATCATGAGATACAATGCAAATTCTTTCAGCACCCAGTCCATAACACCAAAGAAGAAATTCATCTACTATTTGCTGAAAACTATTCTCTGAAATAGTGTTTATACCTTCCTTCCATAACTGATTATTTGAGCTTTTCTCTATCGAAAAATGTGGAAATAACTTTTTTATCATATCCTGATCTACTATGCGATCGCATGGTAATGTTTTCGCGCCTTCTCGATAAGGAAAAATACGCGGGGATACATATGGATGAACGATTTTTTGACAACTACATTTCGCACTCCATATTGTCGCTGTTTGCAAAGTTCGAAGTGTAGGGCTAACAATTAATATATCCGTTTCTTGTAATGATACATCACGTTGAAGTAATTTAGCTTGAGCCTTTCCTACCCTCGTCAATGGTGGGTCAAACACTTGCAAGCTTTCCGGTAAATCCGTTGTATGTTCACCTTCACCATGCCGAACAAAAACAAGTTTCATATTCAGCCTCCTCTTACTATAAAAATCCTCACACATATTTCTTCCCTATTGCATTCTTTATTCCTGCTGTATGAAAACCGATATGTAAAAAAGGTTTGACACTAAATTTGTAAAATATTACAATATAACATGTAAAATACTTTTTACATCGAAAGGAGAATTACATATATGAAATGGATAATTGTCTTTATTGGAATGATTGTATGGGGATATATAAACGGTTTCTTTAGTAGTGATAAAACTGCTAATCCTTGGATTACAGATGATGAACGTGAAACAAAAATTAAACAAAAAGCAATTACGGCAAGCTGGTCCGGTGTTTTTATGTTTTGTACCATTAGCCTCTTAAATAAATGGTTAGGTTTAAGCACAAACGATAAATCACCGTACTTACCAGACCCTATCGCAGCTTTTTTAAAAGAAAATGTAGAGATACAAGTTTTACTCATGCTATTTGTTATGTATGGAATATTTTACTTACATTATCGAAGAAAATTAAGTGCCTAATTTCTAACTCATGATTATACTCCTAAATGGTTATAGTAATCATGACAAAATGAAAGGAGAGATATAAACATGAGTAACTCGAATGAATTTTTAGATACACTACATGAAAAACAAGCAAAAGATGAACAAAATAGAAAGCGCCAAGGGAACGGAAACCCAGCGAAAAAAAAGCCAAATAAAACACATAAATAACAATAAAAAACTGCCTAAAATGATCTTTTAGGCAGTTTTTTTATTCTTCTTTCACCGAGATAATATTTTCCCAATTCCATTTCTCATAATACCACTCTGGTACATCTACATTTTCAATCCATTTCTTTTCATATTTTCCATCGCTATGAGCTAGCCATATATCAGCTTTCTTACGATTTGAACGTATCCATATTAATTGATTGCTCTTCTTCATGAAAATTGGATGATAATCGCCTTGCTTATTAGATGACTTTGTAATTTGATATTGTTTATCGCTTGTGCTATTTATCTCATATAAAGATGGGAATGGCCTTTTTTCTGGCAGAGTTTCAAACCCTCCCTCTTTTGCTCGTGAAACGATAATTACATTATCGTTCTTCCATGTAAAATCCCAATCGACATATCCTTTCGGCGTAAATGTTTGCTGCTGGAGTGCTGGCAGTTCTTTTATTTTTAAATGTTTATTCTCTAATGCAACTCTCCCGCTCCCTTCAATATAAGCCAATATATTTTTTGATGGCGCCCATTTGAACCATTGTGTATTTAATAGCATTTGATCTACTATTTCAAACCGACTACCGTCTGCTCGAACTAAGCAAAGTGTATTACTATCAGCTGACCATGAAGCTGTCGGTACCGCTAAAAATGAAATCCACTTTTGGTCTGGTGACCACTTAAACCCACTTGCAACTAGCGCTAGAAAATCATCATGTTCATTTGGTAATGCATACAAATGCTTCATTTTGTGCGGGTTTTTATTTGCATCTTTTTGCACTTCATATAGCTGAGCTCCTGTCCACCCTGTTGGAAGTAAATGTGCTTCAGAGGATACAAGAAACTTCTTTCCATCAGGGTACCATGCATAATCGCCTACACCCGCTGATACATTTTCAAAATCTGCATTCTTTTTTTCAACGTCAAATGTATTTAATGTACCTGCAAATATAAATGTAATTATATTTTCTGTTGGTGACCATTTATAATTCGATATTTCTGAGTGCGACGGTATAACTTTTTTTCCATCTTTTAGCCGATATAACTCAAGCATACTTTGTTTCTTTCCTTTTACATATGCCAGCCACTCTCCATCATGTGACCACTTTGGCCCTGTTATGTACTCTCCTTTTGTAATTTGTATTTCTTTTCCATCAACTTTTATCCAAAGATTATGATGACGAATAAAAGCAACTTTCACACTACTACTTTCTGCACTAGTAATAGTTATAGAACATAAAAACATAAACAACACTACACTACCAATTACTATTAGCCTTTTCATACCATCACTCCATTTTCCTCATAGCATTCCTCATTTTCTCCCTACAATATGTGAAAAATATCGATTCGACATAATCAGAAAAAATTTACCAAGCAATTTTCAATTCATAGAGGATTGGTATGAATTATGTCGAAAGTATAGTTCAGCCAACATTTACATTTATAATTTTCGACTACAATGTAAGATTTCACTTCTGAATATTGGCACTTTTTTATTAGGGGGAGTATCAATGAAAAAAACTACATCTACACTATTAAGTATGGCGCTTGTCTTTTCTAGTTTTGGAGCTTTAAGCGCTCATGCTGAATCACTACAAAAGGAGACGCAATTTAGTCCACAATTAAAAACAACGATTGAACAGTGGGGAGAACATAAAATTGCTCAAAATGTTGAAACGAAAACAACAAAAGAAATATCAGTAATTGTAGAATTGCAACATGCTCCTCTCGCTGCTCAAAGTAATATTCAGCATGCTCCAGATTTACAAAATAGTAATGCGCAGTCTTATCATGCTGAACTAAAAAAAGCACAAGAAGATACGACTAAGAAAATAAAAGAAAAAGCACCTGGTGCAAAAATTAAAGAAGTGTATAATACCTTATTTTCCGGATTCTCTATTTCAGTTCCTGGAGATCAAATTACCTCTCTTGCCTCTTTACCTGAAGTAAAAGCAGTCTATCCGAACTTAACATATAAATTGCATGAAACATCAAAAAGTGCTACTAACGAAGAAGCACCAAATATCGGTGGACCGACAATTGGTGCACCTGAAGCGTGGAATTTAAAAGATCCATCTGGCAAACCGCTTGATGGAAAAGGCATGAAAGTAGCCATTATCGACTCTGGCGTAGACTATACACACCCTGACTTAAAGGCAAATTATATCGGTGGATATGACACGGTTGATGAAGATAACGATCCAATGGATGGTAACGTACATGGTACTCATGTAGCTGGAATTATTGCGGGTAACGGAAAAATTAAAGGCGTTGCTCCAAACGCTTCTATTCTAGCCTATCGTGTAATGAATGACGGTGGAACTGGTACAACAGATGATATTATCCAAGGGATTGAGCGAGCGATTCAAGATGGTGCGGATGTGTTAAACCTCTCCCTTGGGCAGGATTTAAATGTACCTGATCAGCCTGTAACATTAACGTTAGAACGAGCAGCGAAACTTGGTGTTACTGCTGTCGTTTCAAATGGAAATGACGGACCAAAACCTTGGTCTGTTGATGCTCCCGGTAACGCAAGTAGTGTCATTTCTGTTGGAGCATCTACAGTTTCTATCCCGTTTCCAACATTCCAAGTAGCTGGTTCCAGCAAAACATATCAAGGGTTACCGTTATCAAAATCCGATTTTCCAATAGGAAATGATTCCCCTCTTGTATATGTTGGTTATGGCAATTCAGGTGATTATGCAAAACAAGATGTGAAAGGGAAATTCGCACTTATTTTACAAGGTACTTCTAGTACATTAGTAAAAGCAGAACAAGCGAAGCAAGCTGGTGCACTTGGTGTGTTATTAATCTCTAGCGAAAAAGAAATTAATATGATGCCGGAATATTTTTCACGTGAACATCTAGCTGTCCCAGTAATACAATTATCCAATACAAATGGGGAAGAATTAAAAACTTTAATTACAAAACGAAAGAAAAATATAAAAATCGGACAACCAAAGCAAACCGAACTTATCGGTAACTTTAGTTCAAGAGGACCATCACAAGGAAGTTGGCTAATAAAGCCTGATGTTGTTGCACCTGGAGTACAAATTACTAGTACAGTACCGCGAGGCGGCTATGAATCGCATAACGGAACAAGTATGGCTGCTCCGCAAGTAGCTGGAGCGGTTGCCCTCTTGCGTCAAATGCATCCTAATTGGACGACAGAACAATTGAAAGCGGCTCTTGCCAACAATGCAAAAACATTACATGATGTCAATGAAAATACATACCCTGTTATGGCACAAGGATCTGGTTTAATTAACATTCCGAAAGCAACTCAAACAAATATATTAGTAAAACCTAACAATGTCAGCTTTGGTCTTATTAAGCCCAATAGCGGAAAAGTAAAACTGACGCAAAATGTTATATTACAAAACCTTTCTAGTAAAAAGAAAAGTTTTTCAACTCGTGTAGAATTACTAGATGCAAACACAAAAACAAAAGTAAAAGCTTCTGTCCCTTCATCGATTAGCATACAACCGAATAGTAGTACCGAAAAACCATTTACTATCACTGTAGATAGCTCACTACAACAAGGTGTGTATACTGGAAATGTATATGTAAAAGAACAAGGGGCAAAAGAAGAAATTCGAATTCCATTCACATTTAGTATCGATCCTAAAGATTATAAACGTATCGATGGACTTGAAATTATTAATTCTACTTTTAGCCCAAATGGCGACCACGTACTAGATGATAATCTCATCAACTACTATTTAGTTGCGCCTGTGGATGATGTCACATTGCATGCAAATTTAGTTACGAAAGAACGTGTAACGTATCAAGGAATTATCCATCAAGCTAAAAATGCAACTCCTGGGTATAAACCTTTCAAATGGAATGGTACAAAAGCAGATGGCACTCCTTTAGCTGACGGGCTATATCAAATTGAAGCAGTTGCTTCTAATTCTGGCGGAGAAACAAAGCAAACAGCTGCTGTATTTCTTGATCGAACTGCACCTAAGTTAACACACGAGGTTGACCAAGAAAATCTCGTAATTAGAGGAAAAGTTGATGATATTCTACTAGATTGGATGTCAGAATCTGGTTGGATAGCACCTGGTATTCCAGTGAGAATGCAATATGAAATTAATGGAAATGGTGTATGGGAACAGGCATTCCTGAACCCTTGGGAGAAAAGCTATGACATTTATTTCAATCGCACTCAATTACAAAAAGGAAAAAATACTATTCACATTGTAGCAACTGATGCAGCTGGCAATACCTCTAATTTAAATGTTAATTTAGAAGTGAAATAAAGTGAAACTTTAATCAGTGGAGATTTCGTTCATCCCCACTGATTATTAGCCTTCACCAATCAGGGTTTACGAGCAGTCAGTCTACTATCTAACTTCTTTACTCCCACCGAATTCTGAGGTAGGAGTTTTACTGCTCGTTAACATGGGATAAAAAATTTATGTTGACAATTTTTTAAATATAGTTTTATAATACAAAACATAGTTTAGTTGAACGAATTATATATCGGCTTTGAAGGAATACTAGTAGCGACTTATATCACTGTCTCAGAGAACTGATGGTTGGTGCGAATCAGTACATATACAAGCGTGAATTACAATTCTGGAGCTTCTTTCCCGTAATGCTTTTTATGCATGAAGAGAAAGACGGATCTTTCCGTTATCTTAAAGTGAGTGGTAAACAATTAGTTGTTTACAAATAGGGTGGTACCGCGATTTTTATCGTCCCTATCGGATTTTCCGATAGGGACTTTTTTGCGTCCATCCTCTTACACAATTTCATATATACGCGTTGAAAGAATCGCAGTAGTATCTTATATCCCTGTTACAGAGAGCTAATGGTCGGTGGAAATTAGCACATATATAAGTATGAATTACAATTCTGGAGCTTCTTTTTCGTAGTGCTTTTCTGCATGAAGGAAAAGACGGAATTTTTCCGTTATCATTAATTGAGATGTAAGTATATTTTCACTTACAAATAGGGTGGTACCGCGATTCTTTCGCCCCTATCGGATTTTCCGATAGGGGCTTTTTCTATTTCTCACAGAAACAAATGTTAAATAATTCCGAATCTTATGATAAAATTTTATAAGCGCTTACAAAAAATGAAAGGAGGTGATACAAGCTATACGAAATCAATATTCAATTTTATTGAAAAAAAGGAGGATGTCTAAATGACAAAGAAAACAGAAATTCCATCGCATTTAAAACCATTCGTATCCACACAACATTATGATCAATACACACCGGTGAATCACGCTGTGTGGCGTTATATTATGAGACAAAATCATAGCTTCTTAAAAGACGTTGCTCATCCAGCCTATGTGAACGGACTACAATCATCTGGTATTAATATAGATGCAATTCCAAAAGTAGAAGACATGAATGAGTGTTTGGCACCAAGTGGCTGGGGCGCTGTAACGATTGACGGACTTATTCCCGGCGTAGCATTCTTCGATTTTCAAGGACACGGACTACTACCGATCGCAACAGATATTCGGAAAGTAGAAAATATCGAGTACACACCAGCTCCAGATATCGTACACGAAGCCGCAGGACACGCACCGATTTTACTTGATCCTACATATGCAAAATATGTGAAACGTTTTGGGCAAATTGGTGCAAAAGCTTTCTCTACAAAAGAAGAACATGATGCATTTGAAGCTGTTCGTACATTAACAATAGTAAAAGAAAGCCCTAATTCTACTCCTGATGAAGTTAAGGCTGCTGAAAATGCTGTAATTGAAAAACAAAACTTAGTTTCTGGTTTATCAGAAGCTGAACAAATTTCACGTCTTTTCTGGTGGACAGTAGAATACGGATTGATTGGAAACATAGATGATCCAAAAATATATGGTGCTGGTCTCCTTTCTTCTGTTGGCGAAAGCAAACATTGCTTAACAGACGCTGTAGAAAAAGTTCCATTTTCTATTGAAGCATGTACAGGGACAACTTATGACGTAACAAAAATGCAACCACAACTATTTGTTTGTGAATCCTTTGAAGAGCTAACAGATGCGCTTGAAACATTTTCTAAAACAATGGCCTTTAAAACAGGTGGAAAAGAAGGTTTAGAAAAAGCAATTCGCTCTGAGAACTATGCAACAGCTGAGCTAAATAGTGGATTACAAATTACAGGTACATTTAGCGAGACAATTAAAAACGATGCAGGTGAATTAATTTACATGCGAACAAATTCGCCAACGGCATTAGCGCTTCATAATAAACAGTTAGCAAATCATTCTACTTCTGTACACAGTGACGGATTTGGAACACCGATTGGATTACTCACTGAAAATATTGCATTAGAAAATTGCACAGACGAACAACTACAATCATTAGGAATTACAATTGGAAATATCGCTGCGTTTACTTTTGCAAGTGGTATTCATGTAAAAGGAACAGTAACAGATATTGTAAAAAACGATACGAAAATTGCTCTTATTTCCTTTATCGATTGCACAGTTACTTATAACGCCCGCGTCTTATTTGATGCTTCATGGGGCGCATTTGATATGGCTGTTGGCTCACAAATCACTTCAGTATTCCCAGGTGCCGCAGATGCCGCAGCATTTTTCCCAATGGATGAAGAAGTTCAAGAAATTCCTGCTCCACTTGTACTGAATGAACTTGAACGTATGTATCAAACAGTGCGAGATATTCGAAGTGAGGGGATTTTACACGACGCTCATATCGATCAATTAGTAGCAATTCAAGAAGTATTAAATAAATTTTATGCGAAAGAATGGTTGCTGCGCCTTGAAGTATTAGAGTTACTTTTAGAGCATAACAAAGGGCATGAAACATCAGCAGCATTACTACAACAACTTTCTACTTTCACAACTGACGAAGCTGTAACACGCCTTATTAACAATGGTCTTGCGTTACTTCCAGTAAAGGATGTGAAAAATGATGCTACGATTAACTGAAGAAGAAGTTCACGAGGAATTATTGAAGGTAGATAAATGGATGGTAAAAGATGAGAAATGGATTGAACGAAAATATATGTTTTCCGACTACTTAAAAGGAGTCGAATTTGTCTCTGAAGCCGCCAAACTATCAGAAGAACATAATCACCATCCATTTATCCTTATCCAGTATAAAGCAGTTATTATTACTTTGTCATCTTGGAATGCAAAAGGTTTAACGAAACTAGATTTTGAGCTTGCAAAACAATTTGATGAGCTATTTTTACAAAACGAAAAAGCAATTATAAGAAAATAAAAAAGAGAAGCCTTTTTAGGCTTCTCCTTTTATTTTGAAATGGATACAATGTCCAAATGGATCCTCGACTTGTAATATTCCATCTTTGTACGTAGCAATCTTGCCAATATTTTTTAAGCTTTCACATACTTGCTCTTTTTGTTTTTCATCCACTAGTACAATTGTGAAATATTTCAAACCAATGGAACCTGGCATTTGCGGTGGTACCCCTTCACCTTGCCATGTATTTAAACCGATATGGTGATGATAACCACCTGCAGATACGAACAACGCTCCATTACGAGCTGGGATCGTTACTTCAAAACCAAGACCATCAACATAGAAACGTTTCGCTTCCTCTAAATCAGCTACATGGAAATGAATATGCCCCATCACAGTACCAGCTGGAAATCCACTCCATGTACTTCCTTGCTGTAATAATTCTTCACCAGCTAACGGGTTACTAACAAATGGGAGTTCTCCATTCTCATCACGCCAAACTTCTTTTTGTCGATCATGATAAATTTCAATTCCGTTTCCATCTGGATCAGCTAAATAAAGGGCTTCACTAAAGTAATGATCGGCTCCGCCATGTAGCGGATATACCATTTCTACAAGATGACGAAGAACATTCGCTAAATCCTGTCTATTTGGTAATAAAATTGCGTAATGATATAACCCTGTTCTTCCTCTTTGCTTCGGAAAGGCTTCCTTCTTTTCTTCAATGATAAGAAGTGGTTCATCATTTTCATTCCCAAATGTAACAACTGCTTCTTCTTCTTTTAGCACCTTCATACTTAGTACTTCCGTATAAAACTCTAGTGATTTCTTTACATTAGATACGTATAAATGAACAACATCAAGTGTTGTATCGGGATGAAGTTGAAAACTCATCTTGTTAGCCCCCCCATTTAAATTAGTTCTTCTTTGACATTTTTTCTTTTAAGAAATTATCTACAAAACCATCAGCTTTTGCAACAAATAAGTATGCACCCATTGCTAATAATGCAAGTTCTAATTCGAAACCAGGATTTTTTCCATCTCCCAATAAACCAGCTGACCATTTCACTTTTACGATTGCTCCAACCATAACAAGTGCAAATAATAATCCAATATATCTTACACCTAAACCTAGAATTAATAATAGACCTCCAACTAATTCAAATGTTGCTACACCGTATGCAAGTCCTCCTGGTAAACCAATGCTTGTAAACCACCCTGCAATATTGTCAATTCCTGATTGGAATTTTGTTAAACCGTGCATGAAGAATGTTACCCCTAACACGATACGAATAATTAAGTTACCAATATGTTGATTCATTTCATTCTCTCCTTTATAGTTTCCTTATACAAAACTTTTATTTACATCACAAAACATACACTAATTTTTTTTATTCGTCAATTCATTTTCACTGGGAAAAAATATATTTTTTTTGCTATGATACAAATAGTTGTTTACAAAAAGGAGCTTGATTTTATGAATATTGGTTCTGCAATACGTGAAATTCGTCAACGTAGAGGCATAACAATTGCACAAATTTGTGAGGGAACAGGTCTTTCTAAAGGCTTTATGAGTCAGGTTGAAAATAATAAGACATCACCATCTATCTCAACTTTAGAAACGATCTCCAATTTTTTAAATGTTCCCCTTCCCTATTTATTATTAGAACAAAAAGATCGCTTAAAAATTGTCAAAAAAGAAGAACGGAAATACAGTGTATACGGCAAAGATGAGCAAAGAATTGAGCATGTTGCGGAGCAAGGGGGGCTTCGCCTATCTTTAGTAGAAATCCCTACTGGATTCCCGAAAGAAAACTCACCAAATGCCCATGAAGGGGAAGAATGTCACCTTGTATTACGTGGAAAACTAGAAGTTCAGCACGGTGAAGATATTGCAATTGTAGAAGAAGGTGATTCTTTCTCATGGAATGCATGCGTTCCTCATATTGTTCGTAATATAGGAGAAGAAACTGCATTATTACTTATCTCTAGTTATGCGGAAAATCGAAAACGTGTTTACTAAATAATAAAAAAGAAGCCTGATTAACAGGCTTCTTTTTTTATCCCCTTATAATTCCATAACTTGTCCCAACTAGTACCGTCTTTTCATGCTGATTGCGATAAACTGACTCGATTGAAACTTTTTTATAACCTTCCATTTGCTCAATATTTGTTAAAGTTAATTCACAAGTGATCGTATCTCCTGTAAAAACTGGTCTAATAAACTCACTTACTAATTCTCTTGCTATGTAATGTAACTCTTCGCCCACCTTTGTTCCGATACTAGCAGTCAATAAACCATGAACCATTAGTCTTCCGTTTTCATCGTATTCCATATGGTGTCTACCTTTATCACCTGTAATATTTGCAAATTCAAAAACTTCCTCCTCAGTAAATCTTCTTTCATATTTAAATACATCCCCAACTTTTATACTCATTTTTATCCCCCTAATAATAAACGGAATTTTCTTTCATTTTATCATAAAAAGAGCCTCAATCCATTCTCTATTATCAAAAGTCTCAAAATTACCTCGCTATACTTTTTTACTTTCCGTTCATTTATCGGTGACCATCTCTTTTCGCGACTTGATATCCATAGTACGCACATGTTCCATTTCTCGATAGCTCTCTAACTTCAAATCCACAACTTCTATAAAAATCAAAATTGTTCGCAGATGTATGCGCAAACCAGTCACCGTGGGGAAGTTTTTGCAAACAAAGAGCTACAAGCTTCTTACCTAATCCCTTCCCTCTATATTCACACTTCACAACTAAATTTACTATGTTCGCGATCATAATTCCATCCGAAATGACCCTAACCATTGCAATCATCTCTTCTTCATCCCAAATTGTGAAAGCCCATGTTGAATTTTCAAATGCTATCGTAAATTTTTCAATTTGCCAAGAAGGGATATTATCATTACTCCAACCGGCATCTTCAAACAATGCTTTAATTGCATATGCTGGTACGCTACTCGTTCCCTCACGAATAATAAGTCCATTATGATAAATGTACATGTAATCCCCCCTTTATTTTCATATACCATTCTTCAAAAAATGCAATTTACCTTTAAAAAAGTAATTTTTCATCCGACGCGTTTAATGGAATAAACAAGAACATCCATCCCATGAAATAAAGTTGTTTTCTCATAGCTGAGCCCTGTCTTTCTAGCAACAAATATTGAGGCGGGATGATTCGGGTTAATGAGAGAAATTAATTTATTCATTCGTAATGCTTGGAAACCGTAGTCTCGAAATGCTGCCGCCGCTTCTTTTGCATACCCTTTTCCCCAATACTGAGGAAGTAACCAATAACCAATTTCAATTTCCTCTTTTCCATCAATCTGCTGCTTTACCAGCCCTGCATGACCAATTCTTGTTCCCGTTTCCTTTTCAATCAATACAAATAAACCGAGACCGTTTTTATAGCTAGGAATGACCCACTCCTCCAAACTTTTTTTACACTGTATATATGTTTTTAACGTCCCATTTCCAATATAGCGCATTACCTTCTCGTTCCCCCATAGTGAAGCATAGAACTGTAAATCATCCATTGTATATTTGCGAATTTGTAAACGATCTGTATGAAACATGCCTGCACTCCTTTCCACTAATTTGTTCTTAATTTCACGATCATGTTTTGTTTGCATACGAAATGTTACTATTAATTATAAAGTGAAACTTTAATCAGTGGGGAATTTTATTCACCCCCACTGATTATCAGCCCTCACCAATCGAGCGTTTACGGGCAGTGGATCTCCCTTCTAACTTCTTTGCTCTAGCTGAATTTTGAGGCGGGAGTCTTACTGCCCGCAAATAGCGGGATAAATGAACCCACAATAAAATACAGAATATTCATTCTCAACGACTAAAAAAAGCAGTAGACAAATTTTGTCTACTGCATCCATATCATAACTAGTATTAAGAAAACTACAGTTGAGGGGGTGTAGGATTTTCAAATATACTAGATACTTATCCCGTTCTAACGGGCGGTAAACTTTTCAATTGTGTCAAGTGAAAAGTTTACCGCACATAAGAACTTCCTTAGTTCATTAAGATAGTATTGCTAAATAATCATATACACGCTTAGATTTCTCTCCACCCATTCGTGCATGCTGAAGAAGAGAAATGCCATGAGGACCAGATGCACGCAATGCTTCTGGTTGAGCTACTAAAATAGCTTGTACAACTTCTAATTCACCAAGCATAGCTGCTGCAAAAATATCCATCCGAGCACCCTTTTCTAGTAAATAAAGAGCAATATCTTTACGACCTACATGTGCCGATGCCCCTAACGCACTTTCCCAATCTGATCCACCCCAATTATAAGAGGCGTGAAGTAAGCTTGGCGATTCAACCAATAGCTCTTGTACTTTCTCTAAATCCCCGTGAGCTGCCATAACAAATTCTCTTACTAATTCAGTGGTAATACGCTCTTCTGTTTGCATCGCTCTTCTCCCCTTTTAGAAATTCGTTTCGGTGTAAAAAACGGCTTGTCACTTCCTTGAAAGATATCTACATCTATGCCAAATACATGTTGAAACATTTCATGGCATAGCACTTCTTCTGGTATACCATCATACTGAATCTTTCCTCGCTTTAATACGAGTAAACGATCGCTATATTGAGCAGCTTGGTTAATGTCATGTAAAACCATTATAATTGTCATTCCAAACTCCTCATTTAATCGTTTCACAAGTTCCATTACTTCCAACTGGTGAACGATATCTAAAAAGGTTGTTGGTTCATCCAATAATAAGACATTTGTACGTTGCGCTAGCGTCATGGCAATCCAAGCACGTTGCCGTTCCCCTCCTGATAAAGAATGTAAAAGACGATATTCATACCCTTCAAGATTTGTAACAGACAATGCCCAATCAACAATTTCTTCATCTTCTTTATTTAAGCGGCTACTCCATGATTTATGTGGACCTCTTCCGAACTCAATTAGTTCTTTCACTGTTAAATCTAATTGATGATCATGCATTTGTGGTAACATTGCTAATTGCTTCGCTACATCAGCACTCTTCATCATATGAATGTTTTTCCCATCTAAAATGATGTCCCCTTCGCTTTGTTTCAGTAGCCTTGCTATTAAACGAAGCAAAGTAGATTTTCCCGATCCATTCGGACCAATTAAACTAACGATTTCCCCAGCCTTAATATGTACATTCATATTTTGCATTTGAAATCTTTCAGAGTGTGCGTAAAACACTTTGTTAACGGAAATCACGTTGTTTTCCTCCTCTATGAATTAAATATAAGAAGAACGGACCACCTAAGAAGGACAGTAAAATACCAACAGGCAATTCGATTGGATCGAACCAACTTCGAGCTATTGCATCCGCAAAAACAAGTAATACACCGCCACCAAGGCATGATAAAGGTAGCAAATATCTATAATCATTTCCAACTAATAAACGTAGCATATGTGGTACGACAAGACCGACAAATCCAATAAGACCAGATACACTTACTGCAATTCCAGCTAATAATGTACTTACTACGATTAAATAAAACCGACTTTTTTCCACGTTATGTCCTAATAACTTTGCCATTTCATCTCCAAGCATTAACACTCGAATATGCTTAATACCAAAGAAAGCTAATATAATGGCGAATATTGCATAATAAATAATCATGTTTAAATGTGCCCAACTTACACCACCAATACCACCCGCTAGCCACGGTAACACGGATTGTACTTTGTCACTATGTAATAACATTAATGCTGACGTTGCTGCACCAATTAATGCATTGATCGACACCCCTACTAAGACGATTCTTGAAGGTGGTGCCCCTTTTTGCCATGATAAAGCATAAATAACCATCGCTGTTATGAAAGCTCCTAAAAACGCCCCTAGTGGTAAAAAAGCTAGATGCTGTGGGAATAAAATCATGATGACAATTGCTACAAGGCCTGCCCCAGATGAAACTCCGATAATACCAGGATCTGCAAGAGGGTTTCTCATAACCCCTTGCAGAAGTGTACCAGATGCAGCTAAACATGTTCCTACTATAAACCCAACGAGCACTCTCGGTATGCGAAGATCCCATACAATTCGATGTACTGTCGAACCCTCATCTTGTATACCTGTTAGAATGTCTCGTACAGAAAAGGATAAACTTCCTGCGAAAAGACCGTAAAAGAGGCCTAGGATTGTTAATACAACTAAAGTAACTGCTATTATCCATCTTTTTTTCGCAAAAGGATGTTCCTTTTCTCTTACTACTTCACTACTTTCCATACGTATCATTTCCTTACATCTTGTATACTTTTATACATAAAGTCCATTGCTTCTGTAACTTTTGTCCCAGGATTAGATCCAAATAAATTAGGTGGCAAAATAACTACGCGGTTTTGTTTTACTGCATCTAAATTTTTCCACGCTTCATTTTTCATCATTTCGCCTTCGAATGCTTTTTTCACACTTGTTGGATCTCCGTGTGTAATTAAATAAATCACATCTGGATTCGCCTCAATAATACGTTCTACACTTAGCTGTGCATATTGCGGATATTCTTTCATTTCTGGAAAATCAGAAGCAATATTTTTTCCGCCTGTTTTTTCTAAAATATCACCTGATAAAGATGTTGGTAATGCCGCTAAATAAGTACCTGGTGCACCATACACTAGCAATGCTTTCACATCGCTCTTTTTCTCATATTTCTTCATTTGATTATTGATTTTTTGATTAAGTTCTTTTGCTTTATCTTCTTTCTTCATTGCCGTTCCATATAATTCAATATTCTTTTGAATATCTTGTACAGAATTCGCAGAAGAAATGATTACTTTCGTTCCTTGTCCTTCAACCGTTGGCACGTTCTTTTGGAATCCATTGTTAGCAACAAGTACATCGGGCTTTAAACTAGCAATTTGCTCAAAATTCGGTTGATGTGCATTCCCGATTACTTTTGCCTTCTTTAACTCCTCTGGAAGAGTTAATTTCGTATCCGGACGACCTACTACTTTTCCACCTAAAGCATGAATAATATCCATGTCCCCCATACTTAATGTTGCAAAACTTTCTGGTACTTTATCGAATGTTACCTTTCTCCCTGACAGATCGGTAATTTCGATTTTTTCTTTTCCTTTTTCTGTTTTGGTTGCAGACGCTTTTTCTTCCCCTTTGGCACTGCAACCTATTAACAAGAAAAAAATAGATAAAATCGCTGTAAATAGCGTAATAGATTTTTTCATTTCTTCACCTCTAATTGATAATGATAATCATTAACTACTATTCTACTTTAATTGATAAGGATTATCATTGTCAACATGAAACGCATACATTTTTCTTCAAAAAACAAAAAGCGCGACAAAAAGATTCTTTCTTTTCGCCGCGCTCTAGTTAATAATGTTATTCACATTCATTTTCCTCTAGCTGGTCACGCATCACTTTCACACGCTGAAAGAAAAAGAACGATAAACTTAAAAATATAACGATGCTCCCCATCATAACAAAAAATTGGATTGTCTCTTTTGCTCCATTCGGAATCAAAAAGCCAACCATTAACAATGTACTTACAGCTAGAAGAATTTGTCCGAACCGAGTATAATCTTCTATTTTTCCTTGTAATTCTTTCATTATATTCTCACTCCTCTATTTCACTGTATCATATTCTATGAAACTGAAAGACCAGTAAATACAGCCATTCAGGGAGATGTTTTCCAACAAAAAAAGAGCCGCTTTACTGCGGCTCTTTCATAACCATTACTCACATTTATATGCTTCCATATAAATTTCTTTCAGCTCTGAAATAAGCGGTAACTTTGGATTAGCAGTTGTACATTGATCTTCAAAAGCTCTTTCTGCTAATACTCCAACAACCTCTTCAAATTGCTCTTTATCTACTCCTTGTCCTGCAATACTCATATTAATATTTAAGCTTTTTCCAAGCTCAATAATTGCTTGGACGAGTGATTCCACCCCTTCTGCTACCGAACTTGCTGGAAGCCCGAGCATTCTCGCTATATGTGCATAGCGTTCATCTGCCACAAAGTGCTCATATTTTGGGAACAATGCGTGTTTTCTTGGCTTAATAGCATTATAGCGGACTACGTGCGGCATTAGAATGGCATTTGCGCATCCGTGCGGAATATGGAATTCTGGTCCAATCTTATGTGCTAAGCTGTGATTAATACCGAGGAAAGCATTTGCAAATGCCATCCCTGCAATTGCAGAAGCGTTATGCATTTTTTCTCGTGCTTCTTCATCATTTCCATCTTTATATGCTCTTGGTAAATATTTGAATACGAGATCAATAGCTTTTAATGCTAATCCATCTGTATAGTCATTTGCCACAACAGAAACATACGCCTCAATTGCATGTGTTAAAACATCCATACCAGTATCTGCTGTTACATGTGGTGGTACTGTCATTACAAATTGTGGATCAACAATTGCTACATCTGGTGTTAATTCATAATCTGCGAGCGGATACTTTATATTATTTTTCTTATCTGTAATAACCGCAAATGGTGTCACTTCTGATCCTGTTCCTGATGTTGTTGGAATCGCAACAAACTGTGCCTTATTTCCTAATTCTGGGTATTTACATGTGCGTTTTCTTATATCTAAAAACTTCTGTTTAATGCCATAGAATGTTGTTTCTGGATACTCATAGAACAACCACATCCCTTTTGCTGCATCCATAGCTGAACCACCACCAAGTGCGATAATTACATCTGGCTGAAAGCTTCTCATCATTTCCGCACCTTTAAAGACAGTTTCATCTGATGGATCTGGTTCGACCTCATAGAAAACTTCAACTTTCACATCATTTGCATGCTTGCGTAAATAGTGCGCGACTGTATCGACATAGCCATGTTCAACCATTCCAGGATCCGTTACAATAAATGCGCGTGAAATGTTAGGCATATTTGCTAAATACGCTGTAGCATGTTTTTCAAAATAAATCTTTGGTGGCAATTTGAACCACTGCATATTCTTTTTTCTATCTGCCAGCCTTTTTATATTTAATAAATGAGTCGCCGTTACATTTTTGGAAACTGAATTCTTTCCGTATGAACCACAACCAAGTGTAAGTGACGGAATAAATCCGTTATATATATCCCCTATTCCACCTTGTGATGAAGGTGCATTTACAATGAGACGGCAAGCTTTCATACGTAATCCAAATTGCTTTTGCACTTCTTTATTTGTAGAATGAATAACCGCTGAATGTCCTAAACCGCCGAGGTCTAACATGTCTTCGCAATATGTAAGTCCTTCTTCTAATGAATTTGCCTTCACACAAGCTAATACTGGGCTCAGTTTCTCACGAGATAACGGATATGCTGCTCCGATACCTTGAATTTCAGCTACAAGCATTTTTGTATATTCAGGAACAGTAAGCCCAACTAATTCGGCAATATACTGTGCTGATTTCCCTACAATATCACTATTTACTGCACATGTATTTTCATTTATAACAAGCTTTTCTAATTTTTTTCTTTCTTCTTCTGTTACAAAGTAACAATTGTTTTCGATCATTTCTGTTTTAACATCATCATAGATTTCTTTATCGACAATGATTGCTTGTTCTGATGCACAAATCATACCGTTATCAAATGTTTTCGATAAAATCAAATCATTCACAGCTCGTTTTACATGTGCTGATTTTTCTATATAACACGGTACATTACCAGGACCAACGCCTAGCGCTGGTTTTCCAGTAGAGTAAGCTGATTTCACCATACCAGCGCCTCCAGTTGCTAGAACGAGCGCCACACCATCATGGTTCATTAATTGTTTTGTCGCTTCAACAGACGGTCTCTCAATCCATTGAATACAATGTTTTGGTGCACCAGCTTTCATTGCTGCATCATATACGGTTTTCGCTGCTGCAACAGAACAATTTTGTGCAGAAGGATGAAATGCGAAAATAATTGGATTTCTCGTTTTTATCGCAATTAACGCTTTAAACATTGTTGTCGACGTTGGATTCGTTACTGGCGTTACCCCAGCTACTACACCGACAGGTTCTGCAATTTCTATTATTTCTTCATGAGGGTCTTCGTGAATAATTCCTACCGTTTTATCTTGCTTTATACTATGCCAAATATATTCAGTGGCAAAAATATTTTTAATGCATTTGTCTTCATAGACACCACGGCCTGTTTCTTCAACAGCTAATTTTGCAAGCGGCATATGTTGATCAACACCCGCTAGTGCCATTTCATGAACAATGTTGTCAATCTGCTCTTGTGTAAAACTTTCTAATGCTTGTAAAGCTTGTTGACCGTTATTTACTAACGTATCAATCATCTCTTTTACCTCTTGCATTTCATTTACAACTTTCTCTTTGACTACCATGTAAATTTCCTCCTATTCTGTTATCACGGTCTTTATAAGTCCTTATAGGTCATAATAAGTCCCGATTAGCGAAAAAAAATAGAGTTACCGTCCTACATGAATCTCATTGTTTGTGAAATATTTCACAAGTTTATTTATGAATAACATTTCATGAATTCAATATACATGAATTCATTTCGTTTGTGTATGTCTAATTTGTGAAATATTTCACAAATTAACATAATAAAAATGCACTGCTCCACATTAGCAGTGCATTTTTATTATGCTAGCGCTTGTGCTAAATCTTCAATTAAATCTTCACCATCTTCAATACCGACAGAAATACGAATTAATGTATCTGTAATTCCTAATTCTTTACGGCGATCTGCTGGGATTGATGCATGTGTCATTTGAGATGGGATAGAAATTAAACTTTCTACTGCTCCTAGGCTTTCAGCAAGTGTAAAGTATTGCAGTTTCTCAAGTACTTTATTTAATGTTTCCTCACTATCTACATCAAACGAGATAATAGCACCAAATCCATTTGCTTGTTCTGTTGCTAATTCGTGGTTTTGATGTGATTCAAGACCTGGGTAATATACTTTATTTACTTTTGGATGATTATTTAAAAATTCAGCAATAGCGCGTGAATTCGTTTCATGTTCTTCCATACGAATTCCTAATGTTTTTAAACCGCGAAGTAGTAAGAAGCTATCTTGTGGTCCAAGAATACCTCCTGTTGAGTTTTGTACAAAGTGAAGGTCTTCTGCTAGTTGTGGGCTATTTACAACTACTAGACCTGCAACTACGTCACTATGACCTCCTAAATATTTCGTTGCACTATGAAGTACAATGTCTGCTCCTAAAGAAATCGGCGACTGCCAATATGGCGTCATGAATGTGTTATCAATAATTGTTAATAAATCTTTCTCTTTAGCAAGAGTAGATATTTTCTTAATATCAGTAATTTTTAGTAGTGGGTTCGTTGGTGTTTCCACATAAATTGCTTTCGTATTTGGACGAATCGCTTCTACAACTTCCTCTAAGTTTGTTGTATCTACAAATGTATGCTCAATACCGAAGCGGTTTAATACTTTCGTAATAACGCGGTACGTTCCGCCATAAACATCATCTGTTAAAATAACGTGGTCACCTTTTGAGAACAACATAATTGTTGCTGTAATAGCAGCCATTCCAGAACCAAATGCAAATCCAGCATGACCGTTTTCTAATACGGCAATCATTTCTTCTAAAGCTGCACGTGTTGGGTTACCTGTACGTGAATATTCATATCCTTGATGCTTACCAACTGCTTCTTGTTTGTACGTACTTGTTTGATAGATCGGTACGTTTACAGATCCAGTCGAAGGTTCTCCTATGCGAATACCATGAATTAACTTTGTCTTTGCTCTCATTTTTTATTCCCATCCTTTGTATATGTCTTTACTTAAATAGCGCTCACTGCTATCAGGAAAAATGGTTACAATATTTGTACCTGGCGCTGCCTTCTCTGCCTCAAGTAAGCTCGCATGAAATGCTGCTCCTGAAGAGCTTCCAACGAGAAGTCCTTCTTTTTGCGCTAATTCTTTCACTCGTAAAAATGCATTTCGATCAGAAATCGTATGAATTTCATCAAAATAAGATGTCTTCAAAAATGGCGGGATAAATTCAAGTCCAATTCCTTCGGTCTCATGTGAACCAGCCTTACCACCATTTAAAATAGATCCTTCTGGCTCTACGATAACTGTTTTAATATCTATATTTTTTTCTTTCAAATAAGATGCAGTCCCCATAAACGTACCGCCAGTTCCTGCTCCAGCAACAAATATGTTAATCTCTCCATTCAATGCGTCCCACAGTTCAGGACCTAATGTTTTAAAATATGCACGAGGATTTGCCTCATTTGCAAATTGACTTGGAGAGTATGAATTCGGTATTTCATTTACTAATTCTTTTGCTTTTGCAATTGCACCGGTCATTCCTTGCTCAGTCGGTGTATGCACGACCGTTGCACCTAGTGCTTTCATTAATTCTTGTTTTTCAATACTAAATTTCTCTGGTACACAAACAATAACACGTAAATCATGTTCTAATGCTGCAAGTGCCAGTCCAATACCAGTATTCCCAGCAGTCGGTTCAATAATTGTTCCACCCTGGGTAACAAGCCCTTTTTCTAGCGCATCTTCGATTAATTCTCTTCCTAAACGATCCTTAACGCTTCCGCCTGGGTTATAAAATTCAAGCTTTGCAAATAAGCGGACCCCTTTCGGAAGTGAAAAACGAGTAATTTCTACAATTGGTGTATGACCAATTAACTCATGAACTCCACGATATACATTCATCGTGTTCTCCCCCTTGTTTGCCAATAAAGAAAAGGCAACTGTATGTATTTTCTTTATATGAGACAGTTGCCTTTTTGTTACATTACTTTAACTCTTCTAACACTTTTACGATAAAGTTTGTAGAATGAAGAGCTGCTTGATCTAAAAACTGATCAAATGAAACATTGGATTCTTTACCAGCAATATCAGAAAGTGCGCGAATGATAACAAACGGAACTTCATATTGGTGGCATACTTGTGCAACAGCTGCTGCTTCCATTTCTACCGCATAAAGATTTTCAAATTTATCACGGATGGCTGCAACGCGGTTCGGATCACTCATAAATGAATCGCCTGTTGCAATCATACCTTTTACAACTTGAATATTTTCTTCAGCTTGCATACATTTCTCAGCTAATGCAACTAACGCCTCATCAGCTTTAAATCCAGGCGGCATTCCTGGTACTTGACCATATTCATAGTTAAATGCTGTTACATCTACGTCATGGTGACGAACTTCAGTCGAAATAACTACATCACCAACGTTTAGAGAATGATGGAATCCACCAGCTGAACCAGTATTAATTACTTTTTCAGGCTTATATTTTTCTAATAAAATTGTCGTTGACATCGCTGCGTTTACTTTACCAATACCAGACTTTAACAAGATTACTTCATGTCCTGCCAATAGTCCTTTCGTAAATTCACAACCTGCAACCGTTTCTGTTTCTGCTTGTTCTAATTTGTCACGTAAAATACGTACTTCTTCTTCCATTGCTCCAATTACAGCAATTCTCAATCTAATCCCTCTTTCTATTGCTTAGTTGCCTCCATTACCCAAACGAAATGATTTAATCTCGTGAACGTTACATGGAAGCCATTATTTTCAAAAATAGTCTGCATAACTGGAATACGTGTATAGTATTCCGTTTGCAAATCGTTTGCTAATTGATGGAAACCTCTTTGTTTTGCTGTTTCAACAGTTTTATCATATGCATCTTGATCTGCAAATATCGTATCAGCAAACACTATTTTACCACCTTTGTTTAGCAATTGACTATACTTCGCAATCGCTACATTTTTTTCATCATCTGTTAAATGATGAAATGCATAGGTGCTTACAATGGTATCAATTGAATTTGGGACTTCAAACGAAAGAAAATCACCTTCTGTAATCGAAAATTCTTTTGGCAATTTCTCTTTTGCAATCATACGCATTTCACGCGACGGTTCTATACCGTAAACTGTGCGGCCAGCAAGTAATAATTTATTTGTTAAATTACCTGTACCGACACCAAATTCTAATACATTACCAAATGACTTGTTAACTACATCCTCTAGAATGTTCTCATAATGGGCGAAAACTTCTTTATATTGTATATCTTCGCCTTGTACGAATGAGTCGTACGTATGAGCCCACTCATCAAATAAACCATTAAATTCTGTGCCCATAAAAATTCCCCTTTTTCTTATCGGTTTTATCAGTATGATATTCCCTCTTTCTAAAAATGTCAATTGAAATGTACATGGTATTTCCTTCTTTTCTTTGTTACACTATAGTTGATTACATAGGAGAGGGGCCGTCTTCATGTCATTTACCTTTGAAATGTTAGAAGATAAAGTAGAATTTTTTGAAGCGGGAGACTTAGCTTCTTTAGAACGAAAAATTAGTGAACAAATCGATAATAATAAAGCACTTATGCTTGAAGTTCATCACATCTCACATCAAATGGTTATGGATCCTGAAAGCAAAAGACCGTATTATAGCGCGGTTGTTCATTTTAAATTAAAGAAATTGCGTTAACTAAAAAAGAGAAGCTCCTAAGGAGCCTCTCTTTTTTAGTTTAGAGTTTGAACAAGTACTGGTTTCCAGCCCTCATTATCTACCCAATCAATATTTACGTAATATCTTTTTCCACTTTGCTTATCTTGAACGTCACCATAAGCTTTGCTCTTTCCAGTTTTGTCTCTTCCAACAAAATGGAATACTAATTGCTCCTTCGGTACTTCAATACCTGCAGCAATTGCATTTTGCATCTCATTCCAATCTGATGACCCCTGTTTAAACGTCATCGCTGGTGATGAACCTTGTTCTGTTCCTACAGCTTTCCAAGAAGGTTTTGTGTAAGCCTCTTTTGCCTTGGATACAGTTTTTTCAGCTGATACTTTCTCGTTAGCTTTCGCTTCTTCTTCAGCTTTTTTCTTTTCTTCCTCAGCCTTTAACTTCTCTTCTTCAGCTTTTTGCTTAGCTTCTGCTTGCTCTTGTTCTTTTTCTTTTTTCTTAGCAGATTCTTTATCTTCTGATTTTCCAGCTTTCTCATTCTTTGTTGTTTGTTGAGAGACTTTCTTATCAGTAGAAGATGCTTGCTCTTTCGTACTAGGAACGAACAATTGATATGCTACAATAGCTACTAATAGTAATACAATAGCGATTGCAATATTTAAAACACCGTTTTGACGACGTTTTTGTTGTTTCTGTTGGAATCTTGATCCTCCTGCCATTCTCCAAACCTCCATGCAGTTTTTCCTAATTGCTATTGTAACATTAAATCTAGAAAGGTTGAACATTTACAATGATATTTTCATGAAATGAAAACAATTCACTATAAATTGCAAGATTACTTTTCATTCTCCAATTGATAGATTTCTCTTACCATATCTTTAAAAATAGGTGTGACTTTATTCACTTTGTTATCAGTCTCTAGATCAACAACAACTAAAGCATATCTTGGATTCTCATACGGAAAGTAACCTGCAAACCAGCGATTCACCCTCGTCCCTTTCCCTGTTTGCGCTGTCCCGGATTTTCCAGCGACACTTAGCGGCAGCGAACGGAATGCCGTTCCTGTTCCTTTCTCCCTTGTTACAACGCCTCTTAATAACTCTTGTAATGTTTTCACTGTTTCATACGAAAGCTGTTTTCCATGTAACGTATGGTTCTCAAATGTAAAAAAATCCGCTCCATTTTTATATACTATTTTTTCAACAGCTTTCACTTCCATTTTTTCTCCATTCCTCGCAATCGTCGCCATCATATTTGCAATTGCTAGAGGTGATATACGTACATCTTTCTGTCCAATCGCTGTTTGCTCTGCCGCTTTTTTACTATTTTTGTTTTCTTCATTCCCCCAAATAGTAGTGCCTTTCTCTTCTGGCATTTGCTCAAAATGAGGTGTATGAAATACAGAACCTTTCCATCCAACCTTTTCATGTGCTCCTAAAGCTGCTACATATGTTTCTAGCACCGTCCTATCCTTTTGTAATAGCTCGTTACCTAACTCGGAAAATGCCCTGTTACAGCTCCTAGCAAAGCTCTCTTTGAAGTTAAGTGTACCCATCATAACTTGTGGGTCGTTTTCACCATATAAATCTTTATTACAATTAAATGTCCGATTAAACAAATTTACTTTTTGATCAATGACTGCAGCTGCAACTACTGTTTTAAAAACAGAGCCTGGAAAATGCGGCGTTAACATTTGATTTTCAAGTGTAGTCTTATATAAATTCTTATCTCTTACTTGTAAAGACGGCTTACTGACCATCGCTAATATTTCATTTGTCTTTACATCAAGTAATACTAATCCCCCCTTCTTTATTTCATTTGCTTCAATCACTTCTTCTGCTTTTTGCTGCAATCCTTTATGTAAAGTAGTTTGAATCCTAACTGGGTAAAATGGATTTCCTGGTGAAGTATATTTCGCTTGCTTTCCGAAAATTGGTTCTCCTTGCCGATCTACTTGATACAATACTTTTGCCTCTCCATCAGTCAATAAAAATTCATCAAATGATTGCTGTAACCCTGAAATACCTATCGGCGTTTGTTTTGAAATTTTTTTCACTTCTCCATATCGCTTTTGAAATTCTCTTTCGTTCTCCCCCACATCACCAATTAAATGATTTATCTCCCCAGTTTGTTTTAATCGCACTTCAGCTGCTACAATACCTAGTACATGTAATTGATTCACCTTCTCCATCTGCTCTCGTGTCACTCGAAATGGAGCAGTTTCCCCTTGCAGTATAAATGCATTTTTTTTATTTTTCATTTGTCTTCTGATCTCTTGTCTCGACACACCAATGATATGCGCGATTTTCTCTAACATGTCATTTTTTATTTGTAAAAATGGAAAAACAATTAAAACAGGATACTTTTCCTCACCTATTTCTTTACCATTACGATCTATAAACTGCCCACGTCCATCGTCTACTGCAATGGATTGCGTACGTTGCGTAACACTTTTTTCAATTAAATTTATTTTACGATTAGTAAATGATTCTGTATCTATAATTTGGATTTGAATTAAACGACAAAGCAATAAAAACATAATGCCCATAAAACAAATTAAAACAATTGTAATTCTCCGTTTTATTTTCATAAAAAAACACCTCGTCTATTATAGTTTGGACGGAGTGTTTCATCTTTTATACAAATAAAAAAATCACTCGTTTTTACACGAGTGATTTTTTTATTATTTTACAGAGACAATCTCTACTTGCATTTCTCCGCCTGGTGTTTGGATTGTTACTTTCTCACCAATTTGCTTACCTAATAAGCTTTTTGCGATTGGAGAATCGTTAGAAATTCTTCCTTCAAATGGGTCAGCTTCCGCGCTACCTACGATTGTGTACGCTTCTTCATCTCCGTTTGGTAATTCTTTAAATGTTACTGTTTTACCTAATGTAACAACAGTAGATACTTCGCCATTATCTTTAATGATAACTGCGTTACGAATCATATTTTCTAATTGTGTAATACGTCCTTCTACGAACGCTTGCTCATCTTTTGCTGCATCGTACTCAGAGTTCTCAGAAAGGTCCCCGAAGCTACGTGCGATTTTAATACGTTCTACTACTTCTTTACGTCTTACTGTTTTTAATTGCTCAAGTTCGTTCTCTAGTTTTTGCTTACCCTCTTGCGTCATAGGGTATGTTTTTTCTGTTGACATATTTTCCACTCCTTTTATATACCAATCCCCCGAAAAAAAGAGGAGTTCCATATGAAAACTCCTCCGCTTCCATTGTTAGCGGAGGTTTCTAGTACCCTTGCACTAGCGGAGTTGTCACATACAACCCCGTATTTCCAATTCTTCTTTATATAAAGAAGATATGTATGGAAAGTTGATATAAATATGCCCTCACCTATATATAGATGAGGTTGCATGTTTCATTGTATTCGATGGGAAGGGAAAAAATCCCTTCCTACCGTATATCTTTTACTATGCTATTACAAATTTACTTTTTGTTCAAGAATTGTTGCAATTTTTGTCACCATAATATCAATTGCAACATGGTTTTGTCCACCTTCAGGGATAATAATATCCGCAAATTTCTTAGAAGGCTCAATAAATTGATTGTGCATTGGACGTACAACACTTACGTACTGATCAATAACTGAATCCATCGTACGACCGCGCTCTTTAATATCACGCTGCATGCGGCGCAGAATACGAAGGTCAGCATCCGTATCAACGAATAATTTAATGTCCATTAACTCGCAAAGACGTGGGTCTTCTAAAATAAGAATTCCTTCTAAAATAATTACATCTTTCGGCTCAACTGGAATAATTTCTTCTGAACGTGTATGCAATGTATAGTCATATACAGGCTTATCAATTTGCTCATATGCAAGCAACTGCTGCAAATGTTCAATTAACAGATCATTATCAAACGCAAGCGGATGATCATAATTTGTTTTTAAACGCTCTTCCATTGGTAAATGGCTTTGATCTTTGTAATAATAATCTTGCTCTAAGATTAAAATAGAATGACCTTTAAAATGGTCAAAAATCGCTTTCGTTACACTCGTTTTACCTGATCCCGAACCACCAGCAATTCCAATTACAACAGGCTTATTCGTCCCCATTCGACTATCACTCTTTCTTATTGAAGTATGCTTTTGCGCATCATATTATTCACATACACTCGTTGATCCACTTTGAATTTCACGATTTGCAACGGATGTCTCGCTGCATCTAATTCGTTTCCATCCTCATCCCAAATTTTCTCCACCGTTTGCGTAAAGTTTTCTATTTCTGGTCCAAAGAACTCCACTTCATGTCCTGGTTTGAAATGATTACGTTGCTCAATCGTTACGATGCCCGTTTCTTCATTATAATCTAACACTAAACCAGCAAAATCATACGTTGTTTTCTTACTATGATTTCCAAACATTTGCTCTTGATGTCCTGGAACCCCTTCAAAGAATGCAGGAGCTGTATCACGATTTGCACATTTATCAAGCTCATCTAACCATTCTTGTTTAAACTCAAAGTTATCTGGATCCGCACAATAAGCATCAATTACTTTACGATATACAGTTGCTACAGTCGCTACGTAATGGATTGATTTCATACGTCCTTCTACCTTTAAGCTATCGATTCCAATTTCAATCATTTTCGGAATTGATAAAATTAAATTTAAATCTTTTGGACTCATCGCAAAGTGAGCATCTTCTTCTTGGAATAGAGGAAGCTCTTTTGCATCTTTATGTTGTGATACTGTTTGAACTAAATCATAATCCCAGCGGCAAGATTGGCAACAACCGCCACGATTAGAGTCACGCGCTGTCATATGGTTACTTAATGTACATCTTCCTGAATATGCGATACACATTGCACCATGGACGAATGCTTCAATTTCAATATCCACTTTTTCTTTAATTTCTTTCATTTCTTCATAGCTTGCTTCACGAGCTAATACAAGACGATGTAAACCCTCTTCTTTCCAATACTGTGCTGCTTTCCAGTTGGATAGTGATTGCTGTGTGCTTAAATGCACCTCAACAGAAGGCGCTACACGTTTACAAGTCTCAATGATAAGCGGATCAGCAACGATAATTCCCGTTACGCCAGCTTTTTCAATCCCTTTTAAATATTCCTCTAGCCCGTCCATATTTTCATTATGTGCAAAGATATTTGTTGTTACGTATATTTTTGCTCCATACTTCTTTGCAAACTCAACGCCTTCTGCCATTTCTTCTAGCGTAAAATTACCTGCATTCGAACGAAGACCAAATTCTTGTCCACCTAAATATACAGCATCTGCCCCGTAATGGATAGCTACTTTTAATTTTTCTAAGTTACCCGCAGGGATTAACAGTTCAGGTTTCTTCACAATAACACGTTTGCCATCGATCACTCGTGAAATTTCTTGTACAGTCATTTCCTACACCCTCCTCGTTTAGTAAACCGTTTCTTTAAAGAAGAATCCTGTATCTAACGGACGATTTACTGGTTGCATTTCTTCTATTTCTTTATATAAATCATCTTTCACGTCATAATATGCATCACGATTTTCTACGCATAAATCAATCGCTTGACGATATTTCTTCGTTACTTCAATAATGTATTCAGAGCTTTTTAGTACACCTTCGATTTTTAAGCTATCAACTTCAGCTTCGATTAGTTCCTCTAATTCATCGATGAAACAAATATCGTTCGGACTCATAATGTGAGTACCATTTTCATCTTCATAAATTGGATATTTATTGTTACGCTCTGGATCATATAAGAACATATTCTCTTCATATTTTTTCTTTTCAATGTCAAGATTACGTCCTTGATACTCAAAGTAGTTTCCTACTAATGAACGCTTCGATTGGAACATACAAGTCATACCGTGAATTTGTACTTCTAGTTCCACTTCAGCATTTTCTTTTAAATCAACAATTTCATCTAAGCTCAGCTCACGAGCTAATACAGCGCGCTTCGCTCCTCTTTGTCCCCAGTAATTACAAGTGAACCAGTTTGTTGCTGTCGTTTCTGTATTCCAGTGCAACTGCATATTTGGCGCTACTTCGCGAACAGCCATTAATACTGCTGGATCTCCGAAAACAATTGCATCTACATTTACTTCATTTAAAAATGAAACGTAATCTGTTAATTCTTCTACCTTATCGTTGTGGAACATAGCGTTCATGGCTACGTATACTTTCACACCATTTTCATGTGCAATCTTCACAGTTTGTTTTACATCTTCACGTGAAAACTCCCCTGCTAAACGTAAACCAAACTTTTGCTCACCGATCATTACCGCATCTGCTCCTGCTTTCGCAAGAAGTTCGATATCCGCCACCGCTCTTGGCGTTACTAACAATTCAGGTTTCTTCATACCTTGGTCACCCTCTCTTTTTACTAACAGCTACTCCATCACCAATTGGGAAAATCGTTGTATCGTATCCTTCATGGTTCATAAGCCACTCATTGTACGTCTTAATACGACGGATTAAACCACGTGTACGTCTGTTTTCAATTT
Source organism: Bacillus sp. ok061 (assembly GCF_900108285.1). Classification (NCBI taxonomy): domain Bacteria; kingdom Bacillati; phylum Bacillota; class Bacilli; order Caryophanales; family Bacillaceae; genus Bacillus; species Bacillus sp. ok061. Next base: position 262,926 of record NZ_FNUW01000004.1, read on the forward strand.
TTTCTTTTGTCGTTACAAGACCATGGTACATAACATTATCTGAAATAATTACGCCACCAGGATTTAATAACGGTTCATATAAGTCAAAAAAGCGACGATACTGTCCTTTTGCTGCATCAATAAAAATAACGTCAAATGTCCCGTGTTCTTTTACTTGTTCACCTGTCTCTAACGCATCACCGTAAATAACTGAAATACGATCTGTTACTGGGGAACGTTCTATATATTCAAGTGCTTTTTCATATCGCTCACGATTGCGCTCAACTGTCACAATACGTGAATTTGGAATAGCTTGCATCATACGAATACTAGAATAACCGATTGCTGTTCCAAGTTCTAAAATGCTTTTCGGTCCAATTAAACGTAAAAATTGCAGCATAAATTCCATTCCAAGTCGATCCATAATCGGCACATGATTTTCTGTTGCATATTCTTCCATTTCAAGAATTAATTTATCTTTCGGATCAATAAATGATAATAGGTACTCGTTAACTGCATCCTCCATAAATGGTCCTCCTTATTTACATGGAGAAGTGCCTCTATGACGTCTTTTCCCACATAGAATGCAATAAAAATACAAGCCAGTTTTACCCTTAGCTTGTACGTCCCGTTTTGATATTAAAAACGATTCTTCTGCCAGTTTTTAACCCGATATATTTTACCACAAAAAAGAGGGATGTGCGACTTTTTTCGCTATCCCTCCCCATTTCACTGTTTTTTCGTAATGTATTTTTGCTTTAATGCATTATGCTCTTCTAATGTTTTGGCATAGTACACTTCACCACTTGGTGCAGCTAAGAAATAATAATAATCTGTTTGCACAGGTTCTAACGCAGCTTCCACTGAATGTTTACCAGAGTTTGCGATCGGCCCTACCGGCAATCCTTTTACAACATACGTATTGTACGGTGAGTTTACCTTTAAATCTTCGTATAATACACGTTGTTTATGCTTTCCAAGTGCATATAATACTGTTGGATCCGTTTGAAGCGGCATACCTTTCGCTAAACGATTATAAAAGACACTAGAGATCTTTTGACGATCTGTAAAACCAGTTGCCTCTTCTTCAATAAGTGAAGATAATGTTAAAAGCTGATGAACATCCCAGTTCTTCGCTTTCATTTTTGCCTCATTTTGAACAATGATTGCATTTGTTTTCTCAAGCATCGGAATTACGATTTCTTCTAACGTCGTATCTTTCTTATAAAATGAATACGTCGCAGGATATAAATAACCTTCTAATGGGTATTTAATATTACTATCAAAGATTTTATCCGTTAATAACTTCGGATACTTTTGCTGCATTTTTTGAATAAATGCTTTATCGTTTAATTGACGCGTAACATCATCTTTATTCCACTTTAGTTCTGCCGCAATCGTTTCTGCAATTTCAGTTACTTGGGCTCCTTCTTTGATCGTCACTTTATAAAGAGCTGGACGATGCACGTTGCCAGATGACATTTGTTCGATAACATCTTTAGCATTCATCGAAGGATTTAATAAATATGTACCTGCTTGTAAACTTTTCGATTTAGCCTTTGTATAAAAACTAAAAACTGTACCGTTTTTCACAGCGCCTTTTTCTTCTAAAATTTCTCCAATTTTACTTGTAGATGATCCTTTCGGAATTTCTACTTCAATCTCTTTTTTATTCCCGCTATCAACTGGTCCTAATGCGGATGAAATATACGCATAGACTGAACCACAAACTAAAAGCAGTGCAATAATCGAAAATAAAAAGATGCGTCTACGCTTCTTTTTCACTTGATTCTCTATCAAAACTCTTCCTCCTTATTCAATTGTAGACCATATGTATATGTTTCTATACAGCATGATGGAAAGCCACAACAAATTCGCCTATCTTTTTTAGTATCCATTTTATTTTTCTACAATCCGTCTCATTATACTACAAAGGATTACACAGTTTCGACAAAAAATCTTTCATTTTACATATAAATACAAAAAAAGATGGACTGTATGTCGTCCATCTTTTCAGTACTTATTATTCAGCTTCTTGCTCATCAGCAAGAGTGTTGAACATTTCTTGTACCATTTCCCACTCTTCTTCAGATTCGATTGGAAGTAAACTTCCGCCCTCTTCTTCATTTTGCTCATAAGCCATTGCATCATAAATTGGGTCTCCATCTTCGTCTACTTCACCGATTGGAGAGAAGACTACGTATGATTTTTTACCAAATTTTTCAGCATCAAAAGTGAAAATAATTTCACATAAATGTTCGTTACCTTTTTCGTCTACAATTGTAATTTGATTTTCTTCCATTTTGGTCACCTCTTATTTACTATCTAAAAATCCTTGTAAGATTACGACTGCAGCCATCTTATCGATTACTTGTTTTCGCTTCTTACGGCTTACATCCGCTGAAATGAGTAGACGTTCCGCTGCCATCGTCGACAAACGCTCGTCCCACATTACAACGTCTAATTGTAACAGCTCTCGTAGGTTTTCTGCAAATTGTTGGCACGCTTCACCACGTGGGCCAATTGTACCATTCATATTTTTAGGTAAACCTACTACTATTTTGTCCACATTGTACTGCTTTACTAACTCAGAAATACGATCAAAACCAAAGTGACCTCGTTCTTCGTTAATCTTAATTGTTTCTAATCCTTGTGCTGTCCAGCCCATTTCGTCGCTCATTGCAACTCCGACTGTTTTTGTACCTACATCTAAACCTAATATCCGCATAAACTACTCCTCACGATGATGTTTCAAGTAAGACTTCACAAGCTCTTCAATGATTTCATCACGTTCAAGCTTACGAACGATGCTTCGTGCATCTTTATGGCGAGGTATGTATGCTGGGTCTCCACTTAATAAATAACCGACGATTTGGTTAATCGGATTATAGCCTTTTTCTTGAAGTGCATCATACACAGTTAAAAGTACATCATTTACATGGACACTCTGTTTTTCATCTTGAATGCTAAACTTCATTGTTTTATCAAAACCGTCCATTTCAAGCACCTCACTTATATAGTAAGTATAGGGAGAAGAACTTCTCCTCTCCCTACCATTGTACACTACTATCTCTTTATTTTGAAACAGATTTAACGTACTCTTGTACAAATGCTAAAGCTTCTTCGACTTGAGCCGGGTTTTTACCGCCTGCTTGTGCCATATCAGGACGGCCACCACCGCCACCGCCGCAACGAGAAGCTACTTCTTTCACAAGTTTACCAGCATGGTAACCTTGGCTAATTAAGTCTTTCGTTACACCTGCTAGGATGTTTACTTTATCGTCATTAACAGATGCTAATACAACAACTGCTGACTCTAATTTATTTTTTAGATCATCCATCATCGTACGTAAGTTGTTCATATCTGCAACATTTACTTTCGCTGCTAATACATTCACACCATCAACTGTCATTACAGAATCAGTTAAGTTTCCAGCTTCGATATTGCTTAATTTCGCAGCAAGAGATTCGTTTTCTTTTTGAAGTTGTTTCACTTCAGCAAATAGACCATCAACTCTTGTTAAAATATCTTTCGGATTTGTTTTCATTTTTCCTGCTGCTTCTTTTAATAAACCTACTTGATCGTTCATTAATTCGTATGCAGACTTACCAGTTACCGCCTCAATACGACGAGTTCCTGCACCGATACCAGACTCAGCAACGATTTTGAAAATACCGATAGAAGCTGTATTATCAACGTGACAACCACCGCAAAGCTCTAAGCTGTAATCGCCAACTTGTACAACGCGTACAACATCTCCGTATTTTTCACCGAATAATGCCATTGCGCCCATTTCTTTTGCTTCTCCGATTGATTTTTGAGAAATCTCAACGTTAATACTTTCCCAAATTTTCTCGTTTACCATACGCTCAATTTTTTCTAATTCGTCAGCTTGCACTTGACCGAAGTGAGAGAAGTCAAAGCGTAGACGTTCAGAAGTTACAAGAGAACCTGCTTGATTAACATGCGTTCCAAGTACGTCTTTTAATGCTTGGTGTAGTAAGTGAGTTGCTGTATGATTTTTCACAACGCTACTACGGTTTTTCGTATCGATAACAGCTTTCACAGCTGCATCTTTCGTTAACGTGCCTTCTTCCACAGCTACTTTGTGTAAATTTTGACCATTTGGTGCTTTTTGTACGTCTTTTACAAGAACTTTCACGCCGTCAGCAAGAAGGTAACCACGGTCTGCAATTTGTCCACCGCTCTCAGCATAGAATGGTGTTACATCAAGCATTAATTGTCCTTCTTCACCAGCTTGTAAGCTGTCTGTGTATTCACCGTTTTTCACAAGTGCAACAACGTTACTTTCTGTTGCAACTGTACCGTAACCAACGAACTCACTCGCTACTTTAACTTCTCCAAGTACACCGCCTTGAACTTGCATTGAGTCAACGTCTTGACGAGCAGCACGTGCACGCTCACGTTGTTTTTCCATTTCATTTTCGAAGCCTTCTTGGTCAACTGTCATACCAGCTTCTTCTGCATATTCTTCTGTTAATTCGATTGGGAAACCGTATGTGTCATATAGACGGAACGCATCTACTCCAGAAATAACAGTTGTTTTTTCTTCTTTTGCTTTTGCAATAACTTCAGCTAAAATTGCTTCACCATCATGAAGTGTTTCATGGAAACGCTCTTCTTCGTTTTTCACAACTTTCGCAATGAAATCTTTCTTTTCAAGTACTTCTGGATAGAAGTCTTTCATTACTTCTCCAACAACCGGTACCAATTCAAACATGAATGGACGGTTAATGTTTAATTTCTTCGAATAACGAACAGCGCGGCGTAATAAACGACGTAATACATAACCACGACCTTCGTTAGATGGAAGAGCACCGTCACCAACAGCGAATGTTACTGTACGGATATGGTCAGCAATTACTTTAAATGCCATATCTTTTTCTAAATCGCCATTACGATATTTCTCACCAGAAATTGATTCTGTTGCACCAATCATCGGCATGAATAAGTCTGTATCAAAGTTCGTAGGCACATCTTGAACGATAGATGTCATACGCTCTAGACCCATCCCTGTATCAATGTTTTTCTTAGGAAGTGGTGTATATGAACCGTCTGGATTATGGTTAAATTGAGAGAATACAAGGTTCCATACTTCTAAGTAACGCTCGTTTTCTCCACCTGGATATAATTCTGGGTCACTAAAGTCATTACCGTAAGCTTCCCCGCGGTCATAGAAAATCTCTGTATTCGGTCCACTTGGTCCTTCACCAATATCCCAGAAGTTTTCTTCTAAACGGATAATACGCTCTTTTGGAACGCCCATTTTCTCATTCCAAATTGTGAATGCTTCTTCATCTTCTGGATGGATTGTAACTGATAGTAATTCTTTATCGAATCCAATCCATTTGTCGCTCGTTAAGAATTCCCAAGCCCACGTAATTGCTTCTTCTTTGAAGTAATCACCAATTGAGAAGTTTCCTAACATTTCAAAGAATGTATGGTGACGAGCTGTTTTCCCTACGTTTTCAATATCGTTTGTACGAATTGATTTTTGAGCATTTGTAATACGTGGATTTTGCGGGATTACACGTCCATCAAAATATTTTTTTAATGTAGCTACACCACTATTAATCCATAGAAGAGATGGATCTTCATGTGGAACTAGTGATGCACTAGGTTCTACTGCATGTCCTTTTTCTTGGAAAAAGTCTAAAAACATTTGACGAATTTGTGCGCCTGTTAGTTGTTTCATTGTATTTTCCTCCTTAAATATAAAAAACTCCCGTCCCTATAAAAGGGACGAGAGTTAACTCGCGATACCACCCTAATTATGAATTGATTACAAGAACAATCAATTCATCACCTCATGGTGCCGTAACGTGGCAAGACGGCAGTGATTAGCTGCTCTCAGGATTAGCTTTCTGTTACCCTTCATTTAAAGCTTCTTTCAGCCATATGGAAGCTTCTCTCTATAAATGGACTGTAACGTACTTGTTCCGTCATTGATTTAATGTATTATATGACTAAATATAATAGAATTCTCTTAAGTTTGTCAATGTAGATAATCATTTATATTGTATTAATTGCTTATTAATCATAAGTATTCTACTATTCATTCTTAACAGCCTTTTCATATATTATGCGTTTATTAACAAATCGGAATCTCCTTATAAGAATAATTTCTAAAAATTTCTAAATATTACTTTTTTTGCTATAATTAAATTATTGTTAATAAAATAAAGGGGCGATCACAATGACAACCTTACTTAGCAAAGCTAAAAACATATTAGCGACTGACGAAACGATATTATTTTACGCAGCATGTTCATTAGACATATTTATTTATCGTTCCGTCGCGAGACCAGGCCTATTGATTTTAACGGACAAAAGGCTATTCTTTTATGGACCAGATGTAAGTAACAATCCAATATTTGAAGAGTACTCTTTCGCAAAAATTTCTAATTTAAAAGAACAAAAGCGTCTTTTCAACAATCAAATTGTATTTATGTATGATAACGAATGGAAAAAAATAAAACATATTCAAACAAATGATGTGAGCTCCCTCGTTCATAAGATACACGAGCAGATTTCTAAATAAATATACGATTAGCCCTCTATTTCTTACATAGAGGGCTTCTATACTTACACATCTTCTTTTTTCAAGAGAGGCCTCACATGAACAATGACGGTGCGAATAACTGCTAAAATGGGAACCGATATTAGTAATCCTACAATCCCAGCTACCTCTCCCCCAACTAGTAAGGCAAGCATAATAATAACGGGATGCATACGAAGTGACTTACCAACGATGTAAGGCGATAAAATGTTACTCTCCACAAATTGCAAAATAGCAATCGTGATCCCCGCCTTAATAAGTAAACTCGTTGATACTGTTGCTGCAATCATTAACGTCGGGATCGCTCCTAAAATAGGACCGAAGTACGGGATTATATCCGTTACCCCAATAATAATGCCAAGCAATAATGGATATTTCATACCGATAAACCAAAAAGAAAGAGCTGATACTCCCCCTAATACTAAACAAACAAATAACTGTCCTCGAATATAACTTCCAAGTGACTTATCAATTTCTTTCGCAAGCATTTGCCCCGTACCTCGCCATTTACTTGGGACTAGTTTCCAAAAGATATGATAAAACTCACCATAATCTTTTAATATGTAAAATACAATAAACGGTATTAAGAAAATAATAAGCAATGAATCGAGTACACCACGAGCTGTACTCATCACTTTATTTAAAAGCGCTTGAATCTTCGTTTCCACACCCACAAAAAGTTGTTTCACCTTTTCATGAATGAACGAAGGGAAATTCGCTGTTTGTTCTGTAACGCCATCCATCCACGAATCGTACATTTTTGTAAACTGCGGAAATTGTTCATTAATCTCTTGTAGCTGTTTAATAACGACTGGCGTTCCTTTATAAATCCCATAACCAATTCCGCCAAAGAAAAGGATATAAATGAGCAAAATGGCAAGTGTACGGGGCATCCCTTCCTTATGGATTTTTTCAATTAAAGGGTGCAATAAATACGCAATAAAACAAGCGATAAGAAATGGCGTGATTGCTACTTTAAATACAAAAATAATCGGTGCCCATAGTGGCTTAATTTTTAAAAAGACGAGCAAACAAAGAAAAACAAGTAACAATAATCCTAAACGATATATCCAAATGATTTTAAGATTCTTCACATGAAAAACCTCCTCCACCTTTATTTTGAAAATAAATGGGGTAGGTTATGTGCGAAACTTTTAAAATCTTTTCATACGGACCATACTGTTTTTTAAAGACGTACATATAAATAACATAATAAGGACAACCACCCCTGAGAATACAGCATGAATTAATATAATCAGGAGGGCTAATTATGGTTTTGTTTATGCTTGGATTATCAACACTTTTTATGATTCTTGAATGGATTTGTATCGGGTTTGGTATTTGGAAGGGGTTCTTTATTCGTTCCTCACGTAAAGAAAAAGCGAAGCAATTATGGCAGTATGGAATACTCGGCGTTGGCTGCTACGGTCTATCTTATCTTTTCTCAGAAATCGGACTTTTTTATTTGCATATGAGCGCATAAAAAAACTCCCTCGTCAATAAGGGAGTTTTTCACTTTATCGAAATGATTATAAGTAAGACTTAATCATCTTACGTGCTTTTTTCATATTGCGTTTTGAAAATACATCTTGCTTACGAGCATATTGATATGCTGCAGCTCCAACACCTAATGCGATTAATGAATTGCGTAGATTCAAAGTAAATCCCCCTTTTCGTTATCCGATCGTTCTTTCATTCTCATCAAATAAATCATCAAGAGAGCTTAATGAACCATCTTCCTCAACTTGATGTGTATGGATTTTCCCCTTTGAAACCGATAATTCGATATAACAATTCCAGCAATAAAATTGGTTGACACCTATTTTTCCAATGTCTTTCCCTTTGCAATTTGGACAAATGAACATATGGCTTTCATCTCCTTACAGACTCCCAGATTCTATTCGCCATTATGTCCAAACTGCATTCGTTTATACATTGCTGGAGCCTTTCAACGCTATGCGTTTGAAAGTTTCACTATATAATTTCACCTTGTTACATGAAATCATACGGTGAAATGTTTTCCACGTCCATTTCTTCGCCATTAACTGTGACCATCTGTACTTCTCCTTGTGATTCCTGCAAGCGACTAGCCAAAGTTGTTTGACGCATTGCATCATCAAGCCGATTTACACCAGATTTGAAAGCTGCTTCCTCCCCGCAAATAATAAGGAACTTCTTACTTCTTGTAATGCCCGTGTAAATTAAATTACGACGTAACATACGGTTGTAACTTTTCACGATCGGCATAATAACAATCGGAAATTCACTACCTTGTGATTTATGAATGGAACAACAATATGCATGCGTAATTTGATTTAAATCGGGCTTTGTATACGTTACCTCAATTCCATCAAATGAAACGATAATTATATCTTGTTGCTCAACGTTTTCTTTCGCATAAAACACCGAAACAATTTCTCCAATATCACCATTAAACACTTGGCTCTCTGGCTGATTAACGAGTTGCAGTACTTTATCGCCTCTTCGGTATACAACATCACCGTAAGCAATTTCTTTACTCTTTTCCCTCTTCGGATTAAATACTTGTTGCAATGCTTCGTTTAATACATTAATACCAGCAGGCCCGCGGTACATCGGTGCTAATACTTGGACATCCCTTGCACTAAATCCTTTTGTTTTAGCATTTTCGCAAACTTTTTTCACAACCTCAACAATTTGAGCCCCTGTACAGCTGATAAATGAACGATCTTTTTTATTTTGTGCTAAATCTGGCGGGAGCGTGCCGTCTTTGATTGCATGGGCAAGTTGAATAACAGATGAGCCTTCTGCTTGACGATAAATTTCAGTAAGCTTCACTGTCGGAACTGCGCCTGCATTTAATAAATCTTTTAATACTTGTCCAGGTCCTACAGATGGCAACTGATCTTCATCACCTACAACGATAACTTGAATGTTCGTCGGTAGCGACTTAAATAGCTGATTTGCAAGCCAAATATCAACCATTGAAAATTCATCAATAATAAGGAGCTTACCTTGGACAGGATCCGTTTCATTACGCTGGAAAGATCCTTCTGGCGTCCAGCCAAGCAAACGGTGAATTGTGCAAGCTGGAAGTCCTGTCGATTCACTCATCCGCTTCGCTGCTCTTCCTGTTGGAGCTGTTAATAGTATTGGAAATGGATTATCATCACTATATTCATTCAGATTTAACGATAATCCGTGCAATGATGCATACATTTCAACAATCCCTTTAATAACAGTTGTTTTCCCCGTTCCTGGTCCACCTGTTAATAACATCATCGGCTTATGAAGTGCCGTTTGAATCGCTTCTTGCTGAAACGGTGCATACTGCACGTTTAGCTGTTCTTCAATTTCACCTAATGTTTTTAACACCTCGGCTTCAGGAAATGAAGGTGTTTCTTCTTGGTTCATAAGCCTGCGAATGGACTTTACAACGCCTTTTTCAGAGTAGAACAACGAGGCCAAATATACTCGTTCTTCTTCTATGATAACTTTCCCTTCACTTTGCATCATTTCAATACAACCTATAATATCTTCCTCTGTCACTCTTCCTTCTTGGTTATTCAAAAGTGACATCGTTTCTCTTACAAGTTGATCCTTCCCCATATAAACGTGGCCAAGTTGTAATGATACATTTTCTAACGTATAAAAACATCCCGCACGTACACGATCATCATGATTACCCGATATCCCTAACGCACGTCCTATATCATCCGCTCTTCCAAATCCAATCCCGTCCACTTCTTCAATAAGCTGATATGGGTTATTACGAATCACTTCTAATGTCATCTCTTTATATTGCTGGTAAATCTTAATAGACAGTTTCGTTCCAAAACCGTAACCATTTAAAAAGCTCATTACTTTCTCTAATCCTTGATGTTCAACAATTGTCTCATATATTTCCTGAGATTTTTGTTTGTTAACAACACCATTTAGCGCCTCAGGGTCATCCATAATTTTAGAAATAGCATGTTCCCCGAGATGGTCCACAATTTTTTCAGCTGTACGCTTTCCTATCCCTTTAAATAAATCACTCGCTAAATATTGCACCATACCTGCTTTTGTTTGCGGCAATTCTTTTTTAAATGTTTCAACCAAATATTGTTTTCCATACTTTGGATGGTCCTTAAAGTGACCTGTCAATGTAAACACTTCATCTTCATGCATGCGGGGAAAATGACCGTTTATCATTACTTTCTTTTCGTCATATGTTTCATTCGTTTCAATGACTTTCATACTGACAACGGAATAGAGGTTTTCTTCGTTGTGGAAAATGGTATGAAGAACTTGCGCTTTTATAAACTTTTTCTCTTCCTCAAACAAATCCATTGCATGTTGATTTCCCATCTTGCCTCTCCTTTCCGATATTTTCACTTTAATGAGCAGTACATCCCCCACCTCTTTAGATGAGAGATAACTACCCATTAACTATATTTTCACCTTATTCAACTTCTTGCTCTAATAAACGAACACCATTACCAGCTAAAAAGTGATCTGGCTGAATTTCAGTTGCTCTCTTAAATAAAGCAAGAGCCTTCTCATTATTTTCCTCAAATACGTACGCAACACCTAAATTGTAATACGCATCTGCATGCTCTTCATCCATTTCTAATACCTTTTCAAAATAAGGTTTCGCCTCTGGAATGTGTTCTAGTCGCGCGAAGCAAAGTCCGCACTGGAATACAGCTTCTACATCGTTTTCATCTAATTCTGTTGCTCTTTGTAAGAATGGTAGTGCAAGACGATCATTTCCAAGCTGTACATGTGTGATACCTAACATAAATGTTACATCAGCTGATTGTAATCCAGCTTGCATTGCTTGTTCAAATACAACTTTCGCCTCAGTAAATTGCTCTTGGCCATAATATACATTTCCTAAACCATAATAGGCAGCTGCAGATTTATCATCTAACTCTAGTGCACGTTTATAAAATAAAATCGCTCGCTCGCTATCACCTAATACGTCTAATAAATTTGCAAAATTAATGTATCCAAGCGCATCTTTCGGATTTTCTTCGATTGCTTCTGTAAAATTTTTAGCTGCTTCTTCCCAATTTCCTTCTTGCATATATTGAATACCTGTTTCAAGTTTGTTTGACATGTCCTTCACCTCTACAACAAATTATAACAAAGAATGTATTTTCCAAGCGAACGAAAATTCGCTTTATGTAAAAGAAACCTCTAACCGCTAATCGGCAGAGGCTTCTCATTTATCCTAAATAATCCAATTTCTTAGCACTACGGTATACTTCATCAATTGTAGCACCGCCTAAGCACTCATCTCCATCATAGAAAACAACTGCTTGTCCTGGTGTAATTGCACGAATTGGCTCATCACAAAGAATACGAACTGTATTTTCATCAACGATTTGAACCGTTACTTTATTATCTTCTTGACGATAACGGAATTTCGCCGTGCACTTAAATTCTGTTTCTTTTGCTTTGTTACTTACCCATCCTACATTGGTAGCAATAACTTCATCACCATATAGAAGTTCGTTATGGAATCCTTGATCAACATATAAAATGTTTTCTTTTAGGTTTTTCCCAACAGCAAACCATGGATCACCGTTACCACCAATTCCAAGTCCATGACGTTGTCCAATTGTATAATACATTAAACCGTCATGCTTCCCTTTCACTTCACCAGATAATGTTTGCATCACACCTGGTTGCGCTGGTAAGTAGTTACTTAAGAAATCTTTAAAGTTACGCTCACCAATGAAGCAAATGCCTGTACTATCTTTTTTCGCCGCTGTCGCTAAGCCAGCTTCTTTCGCCATTTCACGAATTTGCGGTTTCTTTAATTCACCTAACGGGAACATTGTTTTTGATAATTGCTCTTGGCTTAATTGATTTAAGAAGTACGTTTGATCTTTATTGTCATCAACGCCGCGAAGCATTTTATATTCGCCGTCCATATAAGCAACGCGTGCATAATGGCCTGTTGCTACATAATCAGCACCAAGCGCAATTGCATGCTCTAAAAATGCTTTAAATTTAATTTCTTTATTACACATTACATCTGGATTTGGTGTACGACCAGCTCGGTACTCATCCAAGAAGTACGTAAATACTTTATCCCAGTATTGTTTTTCAAAGTTTACTGCATAATACGGAATACCGATTTGGTTACACACTTCAATTACATCATTGTAATCTTCAGTTGCTGTACAGACACCATTCTCATCTGTATCATCCCAGTTTTTCATAAAAATTCCGATTACATCATAACCTTGCTCTTTTAATAAAAGTGCTGCTACAGATGAATCGACGCCACCGGACATACCGATGACAACGCGTGTTTCGTGAGGTAGTTTGTTCATCATGTCACCTCCCATACTAATTTTGTGTTAATCGCTTCACGATTTTCACTGTTTCGTACGCCGCTTTTTCAATTTGCTCTTTCGTATTTCCAAGTCCAAAACTAAAGCGTACGGATGAACGTATTTGATCGGAGTCTTTTCCAAACATCGCTACTAATACATGTGATGGATCAATCGAACCAGCTGTACAAGCAGAACCACTTGATACTGCAATGCCAGCTAGGTCTAAGTTCACAAGGAACGGTTCAATGTTCATTCCTGTAAAACTTACATTGAGCACATGCGGTAAGTGATGTTCTAAGTTTCCGTTTACCTCGAAAGTAATGCCTTCATTTTTGAAGACAGATACCATTATATCTTTAAACTCTTCATATTGGGCATTTTTTTGCTCACGAGTTTTTTCAGCAATAAGAATTGCATGCTGAAGCCCAGCAATACTAGGCACATTTTCCGTACCAGCACGGCGTTTTCTTTCTTGCTCTCCGCCTATTAATAACGGCTCAAATTTCACATTTGCACCAGCGTATAAGAACCCTACACCTTTTGGTCCGTTAATTTTATGGGCTGAAATGGATAATAAATCAATAACAAACTCTTTCACATCAATTTCTACCAAACCGTAAGCTTGTACCGCATCTGTATGGAAATAAGCTTGATGCTCCTTCAGCAGCTTTCCTATTTCCACAATTGGTTGCATTGTCCCTACTTCATTATTCCCAAACATAACAGATACAAGAATCGTCTCTTCGGTTAATGCCTTTTGTATGTCAGAAACTTGAATGCGCCCTGTTTCATCGACAGGTAAATATGTCACTTCAAACCCTTCACGCTCTAACAATTCGCACGTATGCAAAATCGCATGATGTTCAATTTGCGTCGTTATAATGTGGTTACCTTTATGACGGTTCGCACGTGCTACACCTATAAGCGCTAAATTATCAGCTTCTGTACCACCGCTCGTAAATATAATTTCATTCGGATTCGCATGAATACTGCGTGCACACACTCGTCTCGCCTCATCTACTGTGTGACGAGTTTGACGTCCGTAAAAGTGAATACTAGACGGGTTCCCGAATATTTCTGTCATATATGGAATCATCTTTTCGACCACTTCTGGGTGAGTCGGAGATGTCGCAGCATGATCTAAGTAAATGCGTTCCATTAAATCTCCTTCTTTCCAAATCGTTTCACAAGGAATTAAATGTAAAACATATAGCCCCCGTGATTTTCTTCCTCATAACGTACTAAATCTTCTAACGTTGTACTATCTAACACTTCTTGCACCGCATCACGAACACGCATCCATAACTGGCGCTGTGCTGGCTCTTCTTCTTCTATCATTTCTACAACACTAATCGGTCCCTCTAATACACGGATTACATCCCCAGCTGTAATGTTAGCTGGTTGATCAGATAATACATATCCACCATATGCACCTCGCGTACTCTTTACAAGACGAGCGTTACGAAGTGGTGAAATTAATTGCTCTAAGTAATGCTCGGATAAGTCATGCGCCTGCGCAATTGATTTTAATGAAATTGGACCTTCACCAAACTTTTTTGCAAGATCGATCATAATTGTTAAGCCATAGCGGCCCTTTGTTGAAATCTTCATCTATTTTGCACCTCTTTTCAAATTTTCACTTCTATTGGTTATATCTTATTTATAAAAAGAACACAATTTAAAATCCTATGAAATTATAGCATAATATAGTATTATAAGAAATTTCAACTTGTGTATCAAAATGATAACATAAAATCACATTGAAAAACTCGGAAATTATTACAATTGAAAGAAAAATGAAAATATTCACCTTCATTTTTCCCATAAAACAACATCCTATTTCAAACTCCGTAGAAAAAAATGATACGATAGAACGAGATTATATATTAAGGGAGACGGTCTAAATGAAACAACCACTCGCACATCGAATGCGCCCTAAAAATATTCAAGAAATTATTGGGCAACAGCATTTAGTTGGTGAAGGAAAGATTTTATGGCGAATGGTCCAAGCAAATCATTTTCAATCTATGATTTTATACGGTCCTCCAGGTACAGGAAAAACATCCATTGCCAGTGCAATTGCAGGAAGTACCGGTACCCCGTTTCGTCTATTAAACGCTGTTACTCACAATAAAAAAGATATGGAAGTTGTCGTACAAGAAGCGAAGATGCATCGACACCTCGTTTTAATTTTAGATGAAGTTCTTGTATAACAATGTATGGATAAAAATATAAAATCAATTAAAAAGATACCGTAAACCCTTTAATTTTAAAGGGTTTTTATTTTTAACCAAGAATATATAGTGTGGATAAAAATCACAGGGGGATTATCGTGTTTAATAACAAGTTCAAATTTATAGTGAAAGAGTACACATCTATATATTATACAGATGGCAGAACGTTCAATCGAAGGGTTGTGGGAATTGGTATATTAGATGAAGAAACTAGTATTACCTTTCCATCCCCTTTGACAAATTACGTCAGAAGTTCCTATAGCGGAAAATCTCAATCTCTTAGTTCACAACGCAATGCAGCTTATGAATTAACGAAATTTTTGAATTATCTAAGAGAACAAATTACTAATAATGATACAGATTATAAGGACTTAGTTACTAAGGGATTATTCGGGCTAAACCTGACACATGGTTCAAGATATATTTCATTTTTATCCTTACAAGAAAGGGATGGGAAAATTTCTGGGGATTATATATATCGTATAGAAAGCTATCTAATTAAGTTTTATACATGGTTAAAGGAGAACCAAATCATACATGTAAATTTAAATGAAGGATGGAACTCCCCTTTTTACGATTTAGAGTTAGGAACAATATATCCCGGTAGAGACGAAAAGATTTCTAATAAATTGGTAGACTTTGGCGATAATCGATACGACTTAGTCCTTAGGTTTATTAAAATAGCTCAAGATGTAGCATCAGACATAGCTTTAGGTATTTGCTTTCAATTCTTTGGTGGTATACGAGTAGGAGAAGTTGTAAATATAACAAAAGATGCAATTGATTCTCCATATTATTGGAATGAGAAGGATCTTGGTAATGAGAAATTCATCATAAAAATTAGGGATAGGCATGAACAACTATTTTCAAACAAAAAAAATCTTCAGCACGAGCAAGTGAAATGCCCAAGAAACCAAGCGTTATTAGTAAATCCTGTTCTCTCTAGTGTATACAAAAACCATAAAGAATTATTAAATAAAATGCTGAAACAAGGAATTACTACTAATAATAAAGCATTATTCATATCACCTAAAACAGGGAATCCAATAACAGGGAAAGCATATAAAGATAGATTTCAAAAGATTAAAAAGGAATTTTTAAAGCAACTTAGTGAAGAATGCAAAACAGAAGATTACCTATTTCTTACTGACAAGGATTGGTCTACTCATATTGGTAGAGGTGTTTTCACCAACTTTCTACTTCAAATCGGTGCTACTATACCAGAAATCGCTATTGCAAGAGGAGATAAAAACATCAATTCTGCATTAGCCTACGTAGAAGAAAAAAACGCATTAAAATTAACAACTGAGGCAATAAATAACATTAGAAAAGCATATGAAAATGAGATTTTGGATGCTTATTTAAAATGTGAAACAATTATTGGAACTGAAAAAATAAAACAATTTAAATTTGGAGAAAGCCTATGCCTTTAAACCCTATTTCAATTGATCAAGCAATTTCAAAGTTCATTGATAAACCTCTCTCCTATGATTCCATCGAGCCTTATAAACATGTGTATGGTGAATATAAAGCTCTCCGTAATGACTATCGTGAAATCCTAAACGGATTAGGTGAAAATTTATTACAAGATTTAGTGCATGATCGTATTGTAAAAATAAAGATTCAAAACACTAAAATACTACTCTCCCTTTTCTCAATTGCACAATTCAAATTAAAAGTAGGGATACTTAACGAAAATTATACAGACATATTAGAAGCCTTAAAGCAAATGGGCATGACAAAAAATTTAAATGCAAGTTCTCATTTACATCGATTTATTTACCTTCATGACAATAAACACTTAAATCTAGTAATGCTTGAGCATGAAATAAACAAGAAAAAATATTTTGTAGAAAAAAAGAAATTTAAAGAATTTTTGAATGCTCATATTAATCTAATTCAAGCAGCTGAAATGATGAATGTCGAATTAAGTACCTTAAGACAGTATTGGTTATTTAAATACGATAAACCTATTATTCGCTTCCATCATGCTAACCCATTCCTTTGTTATGTTAACACCAAAGAATGGAAGATTTTTTGTAAAGAAAGAAGAAAATTCAACTTATTATCTAAAGAAAAATCTAGTAATATGTTAGGAATCTCATCTGACAATTTTAATAAAGTAGCTGCAGAATATAATCTAAAAAAGGAAAAATTCAGATTCAACATTGAGTCCGCTACATATTATTCTGAAAACGACATAAAAATGTTAAAAAACAAACAAGAAAAATTGTGGAACTACATCCGAAAGAATTACTACACCAGCCAGGAAACCATAAACTTATTAGGAATCGCCTATTCCACTCTTTCAAGTAAATTCTATACAAAGAGAATTCAGTCAATCCACCCTCCTCCTTTAGTTCGTATCAACAAAGACAATCTTAATTTACGCAGTTCCGGTTCACTCTTACTTTATTCAAAAAGCAATGTAGATAATCTAAAGAAAGAACTAAATGACAAAAGAAAATATGAAGATATTTTATATAAATTAATAGATACTCCTATCAATATATTTTATAAGGTTGTTGAAGAAACCAAGCTAACCTTCCATGAAAATGGTATAGAAACAAAAAAACTTTGGTTTCAATATGTAAGTAACAAACTAAATAAAAGCAAAGCTTCAGACACTACCAAAAGAAAGGATATCCAAATACTTTACAGTACAACTTTATTATTAGCTCAACTTACAAAACAAAAGGAGATTTATAATTTCAGCACACAAGAAATTTTATTTTCCGTTTTCAATTCAAACATCACAAAATCAGTACAAACTGAAATCTATAAGTTTTTAAAAAAATTATCAGATAGTCGCCAAAATACAAATAAATCCATTAAATTTAAGCATCAGATATTACCTAATCCATATAAAAATGATAGATCTTCAAGTTCTGACAAAGAAGTGTATCCTCTTTCTGATTACTTAGCTTTATTAGATTATGTAAAAGATACCACTATACATAAAACATTAGCTATCCATGATGTACTTAATCAAATTGACAATGATACAAAAAAGCTAAAGCAAGTTAAATGCTATCATTATGATTCAGCATGGCTATATGTTCTTTTACATTTAAATAATGCATGGCGGCATTCTGATATAACCCTGTTTCCAAGAATTAACCTTAGTAATACACGACTTAAAAATCAAAATCCATTAGAAGCTTTAAATTGGTTAAAAAAAAATGACTTCAATTCCTATGAGATTACAAATATCGTTAATCAAGCTAAATCATTCCCCTTATTCCACTCAAAAACAAACAAAAAACGTTATTTCTTTTGTTCAAATGAATTGATGAGTAGCTTTGCACATGTAACAGCAATCTGTGAACTAAGAACACAAATTATAAGACCATTATCAAACTATATAATTGACCTAGATAATAGAAAAATGGTGTTTAAAACTGTTCATGCAGAGAAATTTTTTAACGGCTTCAATAAAGACTTTACATTCAAATCCACACAGATGAATCGAACTATCATTAGCTTAATCTATAGTGTTATCAAAAAAACGACGAACCGTAATCCATTAGAAATCACAAAGTATATCCGCAGTCATTCTAGTGAAGAAACAACAAATATTTATATCGACATTCCACAAGAGCAAATGGATTTTATAACCACCCAGCTCTTCGACTTAGGAAATTTCGGCTATATATATGATACCTTATCCGAAATGTTAATTGGAAATTTACCTAAAGATAGATTAAAGCGAACAAAGATCGCCTTAAAAACAAAAGAAATATTTGGTGATGTATACCAAATTGAAACCATGGCTAGTTATTTTAAACAATTAGCAAAAGAACAAGAATCTATAAACAAAATGCTGTATGAACTAACCATTGAGGAAAGAACAGAACTTGTAAATTTGATCAATTTAAAACAGCTCCCCGCAAGAAAAGAAGGATTTCAGTGTATATTTGCAGATTGTCCTTTCCCAACACGAGATTGTACAAATTGTCAGTTCGCTATACCTCATTTTCATACATTGTCTCAGTTAAGTAAGGATTTCGAATTATTTTTACAGTATCACCAAAAAAACATGCCAGAAACATTGGAAAAAGGCGAAAAAATTCATTTAGCAAATATCTTATATTCTTATCTAAATTTAATTGAGCAAGCTATTAAGCGCTTCGGCAAAGAAGCTGTTTCAAATTTTTTTGAAGGTGGTATAGAAGGTTTAAAACAAGTACTTATTAAAATACCTAGCTCAAAACAATTAGTGACTATTCCAAAATTAAGATAGGTGGTTTAGACTATGCCCGCTAATCAAGAAAACCTAACGCAAAACATTTCAATAGAACTTGACGAATTTAATGCTTATTCATTTACTTCTCAAGATATGATTGAGGATGTTAAACACATAATTGAAGAAGCTAAACAGCATAAAATTATGATTGAAGGAGACATAGACAGTAACACTTGGAAATTTATAAGTAAAAGTAGATATGTATCTGTTGTATTTAAATTTAATGAATTAGAAGAACACCTTCTTTTCTTAGGTATCAAAGAAAATAGTGTAATAAATTCTTTAAAGTGTTGGATTATGACAAACTTATTTAATCGTTCTATTGAATCTCTAAGAAAATATTATGATTACATAAAAGAGTTTATTTTACTTACAAGAGGATTCGATGAAAAACATTTAGATGCTACCCGCCTATTTTTACAATATGAATGTAATGATAGTAAAAGATGGAACTTGTGTATTCCCATCCTAAACTACTTAGATTTTTACGAAAATATTGATAAAAATAATGAATATAGAAAAATGCTAGTAGACTTAAAAAAAGAAATTGATATAGAAAAGGTTTCTGGAAAAGTTCGTTCCCTTCCTACTCCCCAAGATATTTTATCTTTTTCTTGGGTACTTGAGGATTATATGTCTAAGGTTGATGTAGAAGATAAACATTATTTTCAATATTATCCGCTATATATATGGTGGGTTTTAAGCAACAAAATCCCAATGCGTCCCTCTGAATTTTGTGGAATCTCACGAAATTCTCTAAGCAAAGGAAATGATAGATTTTACATTAAATTACCGAGAATAAAGCAGAAAAATAATTCCCATAAAATTCAAATCATTGATACATTTGCAATTCCAAAAGAAATCTATCAAAAAATAGAGAGATACATAGACTTAACTCATCAATTTGGTACATCTGTTACACTCATATCTCCAAAATCATTCAAAAGAACTGTTTTAAGTAGTTATAAAGAAGACCGCTTCACTTATACTGATTTACAGTATCTATTAAATCGATTTTACGATGAGATAGTAGACATATTATACAACCTAAAATATAAGGACAGAATTAGCCCTGGAGATACAAGACACTTTGCTTTCCTCAACTTAATGAGGTTAGCTTATCATCCTGTAGAAATCGCACGACTTGGAGGACACACTTCACTTCAAGCTCAATATCATTATCAACAACATATGGAATATTGGGTTGATGTAGAAATTGTACAAATGATGTATCGTTTGAATTTAGGACAAAACAAAGAAAAAAAGGAAGATACAGATTCAAACTTCGGAGTCTGTAATAAATTGAGTCTTATTGACGAGGAATTCCTGTATGAAAAAGTTTTAAAACCAAACAACTCTGATTTTAAAGAAAAGCTAGCTATTGGATATTGCACTGATCCAAATATGTATTGTCAGACAGAAAAATGCTTTTTTTGTGATTATTGGAGAATTAGTGAAGAGGAATATTTAGAAAAGAAAATTATAATTGAACGTGAACAACAAAATTGCAACAATGAAATTCCAAGATTAATCACAACCATGAATAATCTTTATAAAATTGCCTTAAAAGAGGGGTTAAGTGAAGAGGACGTTTCCGAATTTAGCCTTAGCTTTAACCAGGACCTCCATTATACAAAAAAAGAACTTGATTCGGCATTGCATAAGGCTGTAAATTTTGCTAGCAAACTTAACTTCAAAAAGGGAAGCGATTACGATGACAGGTAGACGAAGAGGAAGACCCAAAGCCGAATATCCCGTTCATATTATACAGAATATTATTTACCGATATTCAAAGGAGAAAAAAATTAAGGGGAAAATTCAATACATGGAAGTATATCGTTTCTCCCAAGAACTCTTTCAAAAAGGGGAAATTGAATATAATATGAAAGAATTTTTTTGGCGAAAAGGCACAGGTAGGGAGCATATAGATAAGGCCAATGAAGTATTGACTCACAGCATAGCAGGAAATACCCAAGAAGACGAAATAATTATTAATACTGAAGATGCCATCAATAAATTCTTTACAGGGAAACAAGCAGATAAAAACAAACTAATTGGTACTCTTAAAATAAATGAAAATAAATTAAAAAAATATATACAGAAATGCAAAATTCTCGAAAAACAATTATCTGAAGCTAAAGGAGCAATTACTGAGCAGAAAGAAAAAATAAAACATTCACAAAACAAGATTGACACATATGAAGAAACGCTATTTCAATGGTTAGAGCTAAGTAATAACAAAAATATACCATTATATAACCTAATGACAACTGGGAAAACAAGAACTCCCTTTGCTCATGAATTGCTAAGATTTATTTTTTCAGAGAACCCAGTTGAAATTTTCAATCAACTGAACACTATAAAAACACAGACTATAGGAGAAATGGCACTTAAACAAAATGATACTGTTTCATTAAATCAACACCGAAAAAAGGAAACGAGCGTTCTTGATGATATTAATTTTTAGGTTCTGGTGCAAATATTTGAGGAGGAATATGGATGATAGTAGATTCCTCACGGAATCGTATTTTATGCTATAAGTCCAAACAATCGGTGGATGAACTCTTTCTGATTTTCAATTTTAATTATCCTATAAAATAAAATAACTCTGCAATGAAAGTAACTATAAAACTAACAGATTGATTTCAAACTTCATTAATTAATTTTTCATTCTAACTTATACCAACTGATTCTAGTTTCAAGAATATTCTAACAATAAGACTCTTTAAATAAAGTATTTTAGACACACTTATTACTTGATATAGGAGGAAAACATAGTATGATATTTAAAATTATCAAAAACAGTAGAATCCAATCGCTTCAATGTTTACGTTGTTCTGCCACTTATGAAATAAATGATTTTTTTGAAGGGTGTCCAAAATGTTTAGCGAAAAAAATGCCTTCTAGCTTAAATGTGATTTATACTAACTATGATAATACTTGTTTACTACCATATAGCTCCTATATTTCTTTAAGTGAAGGAAATACTCCTCTTATACCTTTAGATGAAAGTAAGTATGGTAACGTGTATATAAAATATGAAGGACAGAATCCAACAGGTTCACATAAAGATAGAATGAGTTCTTTAATTGTAACTAGAGCCATTGAAAAGGGCTGTAAAGGCATTGCTATCGCATCTAGTGGAAACGCTGGTGTATCATTAGCTGCTTATGCTGCTTATGCAAATATACCATGTACTGTTATTGCTACAGACTCTTTAAATAAAAATATTTTATCCTTATTAAAAAATTATGGTGCACAAACCATAATTACTAATACTTATGAAGATAGATGGAATACACTACAAAAACTCACAAAAGATGGATTTTATCCTGCAAGTAATTATATACTTCCTCCTGTAGGAAGTAACTTTTTTGGCGTACAAGGCTACAAAAAAATTGCATATGAAATCTTACAACAATTAAAGGGACTAGTACCAACAAAAGTCATTGTGCCTGTATCAAGGGGTGATCTGCTATGGGGGATTTGGCAAGGATTTAAAGAAATGCATAAAAGTAAACTTATAGCTACATTACCAAATATGATAGCAGTTGAACCATTTGCTAGATTAACAAGGGTCTTAAACGGTTCCTTGTATACACAAGAATTTTTTGGAGAAACAATGTTAAAGTCATTAGATGGTACAACAGTAACGTTTCAAGCTTGGAATGCACTAACGGAATCCAATGGTTTAGCTATAGTTATTTCTAGTAACCAAGCACTTCAATCTCAACAAATTTTGTTAAAAAAGGGTATATTTCTTGAACTATCTGCTTCTTCTACAATAGCTGCGTTAAAGAAACTTCAAGATAAAAAATTATTAAATAAAACAGACATTGTTATAGCGATTGGAACTTCATCAGGCTTTTTGGAAGTATAGCATTAATAAAAAAGGGCCTCTTTGAATAATGTAACCCTCTATAGAATAGACATTGAAAAATTTCTATTCTATAGGGTATTTCTTGTATAAGAAGAGGGAGATTGGGATTAGAGAAGCTTCAAAATGAAATAACGACTATTTACACAGCAAGCAAAATTCAAATTTATCTACGGTTTTAGATGGATTGACGTATAAAATTTTAGCTTACCATATGTTAGAACAGATGACGTTATACTTAGTAATAATAACCCTTCATAAAATAAAAAGGAATAAGAGAATTCAATTGATGGAACGTACATATATTCATTCAGACCAAGGAGCTTACTACACAAGCTCTATCTACTGGAAAATAGTCCAAAACTATCTATGTTAAGAAGAGGAAACTGTTAGGATAACGCCTCATAAGAATTTTTTTGGGGGTCATCTGAAAGATGAAGCACATATAAATACTTTTGTTTTTTTACTGAGTTAAAATAAGCGATTAAGAAATATATCATGTACTATAACCATTATAGATATTGATGGAATTAAAAAAGATGACTTCTGTTCGATACAGAAATCATCTTCTTGATGTTGCCTAACTTTTTCAAAATATCCTTTACAAAGGGTACAAATTATAAAGGAGCTCTCTTTTTATTAACGTTATAAAACTATGTTATTAAAAAAGATGAATAGAATACGGCTTTCACTAATACTATTTAAATGTTTTATTTTAATCAAATTAAATTATGAATTAACTAGTTCTTTTACAGGAAGTTCGATAGGCAGTCTGAATTTTCGCTCCATAGTTCTCTTTTTAATCTCTACTCTATCAATTAAAGTTACATTTTTTTCTACAAGCCACTCATCATCATAAATTTGATCTAAGTAATTTACTCCAGTATCAGGTATAATCGCTAATGCCGATTTAGCATCACTATTTGCTAACCAAGATAAAGCTGTAAATACAGATAAACCACCTGATCCGCCAATCAGCAGTCCATGTTCTTTAGCTAATAATCTACAAATAGATATTGCCTCTTGATCACTTGCAATTCCAATTTTATCTATTACCTCTAAATTTGTATTTTCTCCTCGCCAACTTAATCCTACTCCATTAATTAAATAGGGACTAAAACAATTATTAAAAACAGCCGATCCTTGTACATCACATGCTACAATATTAATATGGGGTTTTTCTTGCTTAACAAGTTTAGCCACTCCACATAAATGTCCACCTGTACTCACTGCCCCAACTACAGAATCAATAGGTAATTTTAAAACTTCTTTGCCGGTAGTCTCATAATGATAAGAAGGATTATTAGGATTATCATATTGATTAGGCCAATACGCATCTGGATATTTACTTAATAATTCCTGAACACGTTGTATTCTAGATTTTTGATATCCTCCCGTAGGATCAGGATTATGAACCATTTCCACCTGTGCACCATAGGCCTTGTACCATTTCAAAATGCTAGGACTAATCTTAGGATCAACCACTATAATAACTTTAAATCCATATACAGCTCCGAGCATCGATAATGATTTCCCTAAGTTCCCAGAAGTTGACTCGATTAAGACACCCCCAACTTTTAGTTTTCCGCTATCAAGGGCTGACTTAACTAATCCGAAGGCTGTTCGATCTTTAACACTGAGGTTAGGATTAAAATAATCTAATTTCAGAAAAAGTTTTTTCCCCTCTGGAACTAAAGCGTCATTTAAAGCAACTACAGGTGTATTTCCTATACATTCAGTAATACTATCAAAAAACATAAGATTCTCACTCCAAATTTTAAATTTAGTATTATTTAATTCGATTAAATAATTAGTTCTATCATTAAATATTTTATGTACTTAAATAATATCCCTTATATTTAGGCTTCACAAAGATATATAGGATCTGTATACAGTCTAACTGAAGATTTCCAATCATTTAATAATTCATCCCAGTTATCTTGATCTAAATCTTCTCTTATTAAAAAACTTAATGGTATATTCAAGTTTAAAACTCGCCCACAGTCCAACGAGAACTTTGTTACACCAGCTGGTAATAATAAGTTTGATTCAACAATACGAACAATTTCATTAAAATCTAATGCTGGATATTTAAAAGTGATACCTTCTACAGGTAATACCTCGTTATTATGAATTCTTTTAAACTCATATTTGTCAGTATAAGAATTGACTATTTCTTTCCACTTAGAAACTTTCCCTGAAATGTTACTTATTGAAGAGTTTTTATTATATAAATAAAATACATTGTTGTTAAAATGAATACTAGCTAATAAACTGTTTACTTGTTTTTGAGCACTCAACTCTATGCCTGGGTTATTTTTTAATTCATCAATTAGTAACTCATCATTCGGAACATGATGTGCCCAGGAATTAATAGAAACCTGATTTATATTAACTACTTGAACTACTATTCTTTTACAATTTAATTTTATAAGAGAAGACGTACGATGTGCACCGTCCAAAATTAAATATTTATTCTCATTAATTTGTAATGCAATTGGTGGATTTTTTAGTTTTTGTTCTTTTTTTATCTTTTGACTAATTCCTAGAAGACGCTCTAATTCATACTCTTCATGTAAGAATACGCTTTCAATTGGTAGTACTCTTAATTCTGGTAACAAATTTATTCCCCCTTAATATTAATGAAAAATAATCCTTTAATGGAAAAACAAAACATCCAATTAGCATTATATTGGAAAAAAAGGAAAGAGTCAAACAAATTAATTATTTCTGAAAAATAAAAAAAAGCTACTTGAATTTCTATCAAAGTAGCTATTTTTTTATTTTAGTCTGATCTTACGTTACAGTAACATAACATTCTACCAAATTAAAAACTAAGAAAATTCATTTATTACAGTTTCTCTAAGTAATTGAAGTGCTTCATAGATTAACATTTGCTCTTCAAGTTCTAATTTCCCCAATACCTGTCTTATTTTCTCCTCATCTAACTCTGTATTTCTTTTTAATATCTGTTTTCCTAAATTAGTCAATGTTACATACGTTTGTCGCTCATCATTAGGATTTTTTCGTCTTTCAACGTATTGTTTTTTCTGTAAGCGTTGCACATGTTCAGAGGCTGTATTGTGAGATAGATTCATTATTTTTGAGAGAGAGGATATTGTGATATTTTTATTTTTATAAATGGCTTGCATAAAACGTATATTTTGATGAGTTAATACATCCACATGCTTATAGTGAAGATAGTAATATACATCTGTCCACGCTTCATTTATTTTATTTACGTCCATACTTTTCACCTTTGCTATATATTTATTAAAAATAGTAATCAAAAAATAACATAATGTCAAAACAATAATTTAACAGTATCCAACTAAAACTTATTAAATTAAGTAGCAATTCTCCATTAATGTCAAAAAAGTCGAAATAATATTTTGACATTATTTATCATATGTCGTATCATACGACGTGAAAGGGTGTTATGAGATTCTAGTTTAGGTAAAAGTACTTTTACCTATTTAAAATACTACAACGGTTTCTAGAACTACTATATTTTTCATATTAAGGAGTGAGATAATGAATAGTTTTTCAGTTTTAAAGAATAGAAACTTTTCTTCTTTTTTCATTGCATCATTAATTTCTATGTTTGGTGAAGGGATTTTCAGTCTTACTAGTATAGTAATTGTTGCCAAGGACACTAATTCAGTAATGGCTATTAGTTACATGCTCATTATTACCATGCTACCATCTGTATTTCTATCTCCTATAGCGGGTGTAATAATTGACCGTTTTAACAAAGCAAAAATAGCCATAATATGTAGTGTGTTAAGATTCATCTTTATAATGATCATTCCATTATCCAGCTATTTAGGTTTCTTTTCGGTAACAATTTTATACATATCGATATTTTTCAGTTATATTATTTGGTATATTTTAGGACCAACAACAGAAAGCATGATCAAACAGATTCTTAATGAAGATGAATATATGCAAGGTACTTCATTTACCCAAGCAGCTTGGCAAGTAGGATTACTAAGTTCTGCTGTAATTGCTGGCAGCTTGTTAAAACATATAGGTACCAGTGTTACATTAATAGTTGCAGGTTCAGTTTATTTAATAGGGGCTTTTATTTATATGAGAATGCTCCACTTATACTCAATTAGACAGAAAGAAACAAATCAAACAGTAAATGTAAAAGAATATCTATTGGACATAAAGCAAGGATGGGTCTATTTCGGTAAAAACAAAGGATTATTCTATATTGCTTTAACAGCTTGTATAGCAACTCCCTTTTTTAGTGCTATAAATATATTAATTGCTCCTTTTAACTACAAAATTCTTAATGGAAATGAATTAACATTAGGGGTTATTGACAGTGCTGCCGGAATAGGAAGTTTTATTTCAGTTGGTTTATGTTTATGGTTAGCTAAGAAAAAAGAAACACCATACTATTTAATGTTATCATTTGTTCTTTTAGGATCATTTACTATATTGTTTAGTTTATCTAATACATATTCCATTGCCTTTATTATTTATATCCTGATTGGCTTTTTTGTAGGAAACGTAAAAGTTCTATCTAAATCTCTTGTATATAAGTATACTCACGATCTTTTTATAGGGCGCATTATGACAACAATATCTATGTTAAGTTTAGCACTGGGAATTATAGCATCGTTGGTCATTGGATATATTGGAGAAAAAAATATAATAAATGCATACTATATTGTAGGAATATTCTTAATTATACCTGTTATATTAACAGGTATTGGAGTCTATGAGTTAAAAAAAGAAAAATCAGTAGTCTAGCCTATCTAACAGTTACTTTTTAAAAATTTAACTTAAAGGAGGTGATTCTCTTAAATAAAGACATTAGCACAAAACAAGTAATTTATATTAAATTACTACCAATATCTTAATTATAAAAAGCTAGGGGGATAAAAATGAAAAACATTTTATTTATTGAAACAAATACTACTGGAACTGGCTCTCAAGCCATGTATGCCGCAAGAGAAAAAGGTTATAAAGTACATTTTTGGACAAGTGATCCTACTCAATATGATAGTATAAAAACTGATAATCCTTTAATGATAGCAGATGAAATTGTTACTATTGATACATATAATGTGAAAGAAATGATTCAGGAACTAGATTATTCTTCAACAAAATTTGAAGGCATTTTAGCTTTTGATGATTATCATTTAATGCCTGTAGCTGAATTGGCAAAATATATTGATGTTCCAGGACATAATATCGAAGCTCTACAATTAGTTAGATATAAAAATTTAACTAGGAAACATTTTAAAGAGAATGCAGAAATTTTAAAATTCAAGCAACCGAACTTTTACATTATTGAAAGAGATACAAATTTAGATGATCTTGATATTTCCTTCCCATGTGTATTAAAACCTGTGGACGATAGCGCTAGTAATGGTGTATCAATTTGTAATAATACTACTGAACTAAAATTAGCATTTAGCAATGAAATACAGAGAGAGAAAAATGAACGTGGTTA
The DNA here is from genome assembly GCF_900108285.1 of Bacillus sp. ok061. Taxonomy (NCBI): domain Bacteria; kingdom Bacillati; phylum Bacillota; class Bacilli; order Caryophanales; family Bacillaceae; genus Bacillus; species Bacillus sp. ok061. The sequence goes on from NZ_FNUW01000004.1 coordinate 291,624, forward strand.
TATCCTTGAAAGAAAATGGTTAATTGAGGAATATATTATGGGGCAAGAATATTCAGCTGAAATGCTATTTACTAATCAAGGGTGGAAATTAATTTCTGTAACAAAAAAAGAAACTTATGGAAAACATTCAGTAGAAGCGGGTCACGTAACATCTCCCGAATTAACACCAATATCTCAATTAGAAGAATATTGCATCAATTTATTATCAACTTATAATTTAGACTATGGAGCTGCTCATATTGAATTTATACATAAAGATGATAACATATATTTAGTGGAAATTAATCCTCGATTAGCCGGAGATTGCATTCCAGAATTAGTAAAAATATCGACCGGTGTAAATATGGTTGAAAATATTGTTCTTCAAGCTATTGGGAAGCCAGAAAAAATTATCTCTAATAAAAAAGGTTCAGCTGCAGTTCAATTTTATATGCCTGAAAAAATGGGAACATACACACAAGTATTCAATGTTCAAGATGCACAAAATTCACCAGGAATTAAAAAAGTCAGCACAGTAAATTTACCTTTTACAGTTGAAAAGGTATCCAGTAGTTATTATAGATTAGGTTATGTCATAAGTTCAGGAGAAACACCAATAATAGCTAGTAAATCTGCCAAAACGGCAATTAGTTTATTGAACTGGGAACTTCAGGAAGAACTTGTTACAAAATAAGCAACCTACTAAACAATCAATTTATTCAATCCTAATTTTTGATAGTAGTAGAGTTAAAACAGAAAAAGTATGATTGAAGTAAACTAACATTACTTCAATCATATTTTTTTATTTTATGAATACATTTATTGGGTTCTGGTGCAAATATATGCTATAAGTCCAAACAATCGGAAGCCAAGACTTTCTTGAACAAGCGCTAGGCTGCTTGTTTATCTCTTGATTTACTAAGATAGAAATCAATGGTGTTCCCTTCGGAGTCTACAGCACGATATAAATACATCCATTGACCTTTTACTTTGATATAGGTTTCATCAACTCTCCATGAGTCATTTTTCCTTCTTAAGTTGATGGGCATGTATAGTTCCCCCTACAAATATTTCTATATTCATCGCTTCTTGTGTTTATTCTTTAATTCCTCTAGTCTACTATAAATCCTCGAAAACAGCTTTTCTTCTCCATTCTCCTTTGGCATATAATACTGATTATCAACTAGCTCATTAGGAAGATAATCTTGATACACCCAGCCATTAGGAAAATCATGAGGATATTGATATCCAATACCATGTCCCAAACTCTCAGCACCTTGATAATGATTGTCCTTTAAATGATCGGGTATATCGGCCACTTTTCCATTTTTAACATCGTTTATCGCCTTATCTAAGGCCTTATATGCTGAATTACTTTTCGGTGATAAACATAACTCTATTACTATCACCGAAAGTGGAATTCTAGCCTCAGGTAATCCAATTCGTTCCACAGTTTCAATTGCTGAAAGAACCCTAGCAGCTAAAGCTGGATTTGCTAATCCAATGTCTTCGTAACCGATAACCAAAAGTCTTCTACAAATCGCAACAAGGTCTCCACCTTCTAATAGTCTAGCCAAATAGTAAAGTGCAGCATCCGTATCACTTCCACGAATACTTTTCTGAAAACTAGATAATAGGGAATAATAAATATCCCCTTTTTTGTCATGACTGAATCCTTTATTTTGAATACACTGTATAACAGTATCCTCTTTAACTGTAATTAGATCTACACCATACTCCTTACTAGCCCATACAATGTCTTCTAATATGTTTAATGCTGAACGACCATCTCCAGTGGCGTTAGAAATAATCTTAAGTAGATCTTCTTCTATTTTTATATTTACTTTTCCTAAACCATTTATTTTATCAGAAAGTGCACGATTTAATAATTTTAATATATCATCAGGGGTCAATATTTTTAATTGTTTAATTTGACCACAACGACTTCGAATCGCTGGATTTACACTATGAAATGGATTCTCTGTAGTAGCACCAATTAAAGTAATTACCCCTTCCTCTAATGCTTTTAATAAAGTGTCTTGCTGACTTCGATTAAATTTATGAATTTCATCAATAAAAAGGATTGCATTATCATCAAATCTAGCCTTTTGTATAATCTCATCTATATCTTTTTTTCCTGCATTTGTTGCATTAATTGAATAAAAGCTTCCTTTTACTGTATTTGAAATCGCAAAGGCCATTGATGTCTTCCCAGTACCTGGATCACCATATAAAAGAATTGAGGGAATATGTCCATTTTGAATCATCTTATAAAGTGCTGTATTGGGACCAATCACATGATCTTGTCCAACAACGTCACTAATTTTACTTGGTCGCATCCGATACGACAGAGGTTCTTTATTAAACACGCTATTTCACTCATTTCATATATAAAATACACATAATTTTCCAAAAAAAGTAGAAATATTCTTCATTACCTAATGTATTTCTATAGACAATAAATTGCTCATCCTATTGAAATAGTATAGAAATTATAAGGATTATTTGCAAATGACAGAGAGATTCTTTTTGTTTTATTGGAGTTTCATAAAAAAATTCCAATAAATTGCATAATAACCATTTATAATATTGATCTAACTTTTTATTTGTAATATTAATACCAGAGTAATTCAATAGGGGACACAATAAATTACTATGATAGTAAAAAGAGCTAAACTGCCTATAGCAAAGTAAATTTTATGGTAATATTAATCTGTATAATTATATATACAAAAAATAACAAGATGGGTGAAGAATATTGAGATTAAAAAAATTTAGTGTTACAAATTACAAAGTTTTTAAAGAAACTTTTAGTATCGACTTTTCAACAGATTCAATCGCTATTCTTACTGGAAGAAATAATACAGGTAAATCTACGTTCTTAGAGGCGATCAATTGTTTTTTCTTAAAAGAAACTAAGGCTACAACCATTTCAAATGAGTGTTTTTCCAAGCGTAACAAGGAGATTGTACTTGAGGCTCATTTTGAATCTGATGATGAAACTTTAATTTTCAAAAAAAAATACAAAGAAGAAACAGCTCCTAAATATTATGATGCGGAAAATATAGAAATGAAAGCCTCCCATCCATTAAAAGAGAAATTCGATGCGATTTATGAAAATAAACCTTATTATATAACCCCTTCCATGTCAACAGACGATATTAATAATCAAATACAGGCTATATACTCTCAGATAATTAAAGGCGATCTTCAGAAACTTGAAGAAGAACCTGATCCAGATCATCCAGCCGATTCAGAACATATGCGTATGCGAAAAGAATACGTTAAAATAAAAGAATCTTTGCCAAATTTTTTAAGAAAACTTAAAACTAGCACGGATGAACTACTAGACAATGTAAGTGAAGATGTTAGCTCCGATTTACGTGGACTTTTTTCAAATGACGCACTATCTTTGAAAGTATTGGGCGGTGAAAGTACCGGTTTTTCAACTAGCGATATCTTAAAATCTACCAACTCAAGTGTATACATTGACAACCACTTACAAAAAGGAATGCCCTTGTCTAATCAAGGAACGGGCTTGCAAAGAATGAGCCTTATATACCTCATCCAAAATATGATTCAAAAAAAGCTTATGGGTGATAATGATGATAAAATGTTGTTAATCGATGAGCCGGAAGCATTTTTACATCCAGAAGCAGTTCGCGCACTTAGTCGTTCATTATATACAATAGGTAATAACATGCCTTTAATTATATCAACTCACTCTCCTATACTCATTGATCTTTCAGAAAAACATACCTCAATTCAGGTATTTCGTGTAGGAGAAACAGAGGCTGTACAACTGTATAAATCTGTGAATGATAAGTTTGACGATGATGATATAAGAAACATGAAAATACTTAACTATGTAGATTCGTATGTGAATGAATTTTTCTTTGCCGAAAAAATCTTGATTGTAGAAGGTGACACGGAATATATCGCCTTAAAGCACCGCATCAAAAAAAATAATGAAAATGTGCACATTATTCGCGCAAGAGGAAAATCTACAATTTGTACGTTAATGAAAATTCTTAATCAATTCAATGCAAATTATAATGTTTTACACGATGTCGATAACCATAACAAATATTCGTCTGCTACCCTAAAAGCTCAGTTAACCAACTGTAAAAATATACTAAAATTAAAAACTAATGATAGTATCAGAATCTATTGTTCAATGGAAAATTTCGAAGCAGCAATTGGTATTGGTGATGTTTCTAATGATAAGAAAACACAAACAATCCATGAGATTATTCATGAAACTGAAACTGAAACTGACCTTAAATATATGGACGCTCGTCAAGAAATTGATAATCTCTTTGAACATATGATTAAACATAATGACGATATACCGTTAGGTGAAAAATTCTTTCTAATAAATTGTGAAAAAGACTATGAAGGAATGTTTTCTAGTTTAATTGAACAAAAGCTTGCAACTGAAGAAGCTGAAAAAACTGCGAAGTTAGCAAAAGAGCTTGCAGCTAAAGAAGCTGAGAAAACTGTGAAGTCTGAGAAAGAGCTTGCGACTACATAACTTTTTAATACAGGCTAAAAAGTTTATTAACCAAATTAGACCTCTCAATATCATTTCTGAAACAGTGTCATCTGAAATTAGAATCCTTAAAAAATCAAAACATCTAAATCTGAATAATAATAAATTGAGTGAATTACTGGATTCATTAATGAAAATTGAAAGATTAGAACGTTTATATAGGATGGAATTATGAGAATACCGCGCTGGCTAGAGAAATTAGCAGAAAAAGGTTGTACTATTTATTTATAAACTAACTTTTATTAATTTAATCATGCGTTAGTTAGAGATAACAGACAAAAATACTCAACCTTTTTTATGAAGAAGCTAATCTGTCAGAATAAATAAGAGCATGTTTTGAAAAAGATTAATCAAAACATGCTCTTTCTTTTAGTGCATTTATCAATGATTATTAGTATAAATTTGATCAACTTCCATTCCAAACCAGTAGCATCCTTAATAACCTCAATTTATGCAATAAATCTGAACAACCGAAAATAAGATTATATCCATATATTTTTTCTCATTAAGGGATTATCAATAAAATAGTACACTACTGAAAATTAAGTACCACTTAAAGGGAACTTAACCACATTTTTTTCCACTAACGCACACTCATTATTTAATGGATCAACTTTTAAATCGCAAATTATACTTAATTCTTGTATAGTTAAACCTGTTTGGAATGATATTTCTTCAAGAGTAATATTACACTTATTAATAATTAAGTTTAAAGCTTGTTTAAATAAAGAGGGTTTCTCTATAGGGATATTTTCATCTAATGGTTCTACTAATCGCCATTTTTTTCTACTAATTTGTTGGCGCAAGTACAAAGCATAATCTTGAGTATACACTCCTAATTCTTCAGCACGATAAATAATTGCTTGTACCGATACTTTCCAATGTTCTTTTAATATAAGTAAATAGTCTAGGCCTGAAGATGAAAGTTCAGGTACAATTGTAGACTCGGGCATTAAAAAGGCAGATGCAAAACGATTCGCTTCTTGTTCAATCCTTTTATGCTTACTTCTGTCATTAACATCTCTTTCTACGTAGCTTGAATGTAATAACAGATGCCCCATTTCATGTGCAATATTAAATCGTAGGCGAACAGAAGATAATCGCTCTTCATTTAATAAAATATAAGGTCTATTATTATATACAACTGTACAAGCATCTATTTTTTCATTATCCATTTTTGCGAATGCAACAATTATCCCCAACCTTTCACACAAAGCCGTAATATTACTGATTGGACCGTCACCTAAACCTACATACCTCCTCATTTTTTCTGCTATATTGTCAATTTCCTCAAAATCAATTTGTTTAAATGTAGACTGAACTGAAATGAAATTAGGTATTTTAAATTCAGGAAGCTTAATGTTAGTTTCAATAAACCTGATTAAATACGCTAGTGTACATACCTTTTCTTTAACCTGCTCTTTATATTTTTTTGCCACGGCTGCACCACTTCTAAAGAAATGTGTACTCTGTGCATTTAATAAGTCTTCAGAGTTTCCATAGAAAAATGAAGGAGTGAACTGTAAAATCTCAGCTAATTGTCTCGCTGTTTCAATATCAGGACTCGCTTTATCGTTTTCATATTTTGAAACAGACTGATGGCTCACCCCTAACTTTTCACCTAACTCCTCTAATGTAAAGCCACGAATAATTCGGGCTGTTTTTAATTTTCGTCCTTGAAAATTATGAATTTGACTCCTTTTGTTCATTATTTCCCACCTCTTCAGCAAATCGCTGAAATTCTTCTAAGCTAAATTCTTTGATGTCTTCGGGTTTACTTTTAGGGTACTTACCTTCTATTACTACAAATTCATCTAATAGTTGTATGCGCTCTATCCACTTCCTATTCGCACCTGGAATCCCCAAAGCAATAAATAAAGGTTCTTGACTTTGATAACCATGATTCAATTGAAAATATTTAGGTTTCTCTTCAACTGTTTCAACGAATTTTAAATTATTATCGAAATCAATATAACTTTGGAATGGTTGAATATATTGATCCCTACAAAATGCTGGACGAGCAATATTATTTTTACTAGTTACTTGGTTAACATGCAAAAGTAGATTATCTTTATAAAGCTCTATTAATGAAGCTGATTTATTCGATGTGTAACTAACTCTCCAATTTAAAGGAAGGTTTCCATTTTTGATTTCTTGAACTAAAAAAAATTCAACAGCAACATTCTTTATGTTAGGAAGCAACGTCTTACCACGCTCCCAATTTAACAAAGCAGTATTTTCAACCAACCTGAAAGACCACATATACGCATCATAAATAATTCTCTGTAGCTTCACCCTTATCTCTTTGGTGAAATTTTCGTCAATTACTTCTCTTGCACTTTTCTCAGGAATAATAATATTCATAACACCACTCCTTTTGTCGTTGCAACCATATTACAATTTTTATATTCATTTTGCAACCAAAAAGAACGTACATTCCTATTATTTATTTAAAAATTCAATATTTGTTAACGCTATCTTGATAAAAAATTATATACTTCTATTTTGTTCAAATTAGGTGTCCATAAATATATAGATAATTAAAGAATAAAAATACTAAAACAAAAAAGAAATAGACCTAATGTTTTATCAGGGTAAGTTTAACACGGTATTATAGTCATTTAATTGATAAATTTCACCAGGTACTTAAAATCTGTAATTATAATACAGACTTTTCTAATTCTATTGATTAGAGTGGGCGCTTGATTTCACTCTTAATAGAGCCTGCTCATTTTATAAAAAAGTAATTCAACCCTTATGTACCAGAAATTATGCACAATTATCCTTATTTTTTACAATAAACCTAATTTTAAAACTTTCTCCTTACAAAAAATTTATTTAATAAGAAAAAGAATAACTTATAGAGGAAATTAACAACATCCCCACAATTAATATTATGGCATTGAAAACTAAATTCAGTATACTTATAATTAAGTTATAACTTTTTTATTTTATTTTATTTTAAACAACAACAGTACTGTTCTCTTGGAACAATGATCTTAATGTATTTTCCGTTAAGGTATTATTCCGTTGAGAACTTTTTTGTGTCTAAAAATAAAGGAAAGACTAGACTTCAATCCAAAATATATGGATAAAATCCATACAATCTTTATAACTCTTAGTTTAACCACTTTTATCCATCATTTTTTGTTATACAAAAGTTCACCGTCTAGATAAAGCAAAACAAGACTTTCTATTACCTCATTTAGAAAGCGGACTTCTTACTTTAATTGGTGCAACGACAAGTAATCCATTCCATGCAATAAACTCCGCTATTCGAAGCAGATGTCAAATTTTCGAATTACACGCACTAACAGAAGATGATATTTTAATTGGGTTAAAAAGAGCTTTAGAAGATAAAGAAAAAGGCCTTGGAAAATATGCTGTAACGGTAACGGATGAAGCACTACATCACTTTGCAAACGCCTCTGGTGGTGATATGCGTTCCGCTTATAACGCACTTGAGCTTGCTGTATTATCCAGCTTTACTACAGACGATCAAGCGGCTGAAATCACACTCGAGATTGCAGAAGAATGCTTACAAAAGAAGAGCTTCGTTCACGACAAAGGCGGCGATGCTCATTATGACGTATTATCAGCATTTCAAAAATCAGTGCGCGGAAGTGATGTAAATGCAGCGCTCCATTATTTAGCACGCCTTATTGAAGCAGGTGATTTACAAAGTATTGGCAGACGCCTTCTTATTATGGCTTATGAAGATATTGGACTTGCTAGCCCACAAGCTGGACCGCGTACACTAGCTGCAATTGAATCAGCTGAACGAGTCGGATTCCCAGAAGCACGCATCCCACTTGCAAATGCCGTTATCGAGCTATGCTTATCACCAAAATCAAATTCAGCTTATAAAGCACTTGATGCTGCATTACACGATTTACGTAACGGTCAAACAGGTGACATTCCAAGCCATTTAAAAGATAGTCATTACAAAGGCGCAGAATCACTTGGAAGAGGCATTGGATATTTATATCCACACGACCATCCAAACGGCTGGATAAGGCAACAATACTTACCTGATAAAATAAAAAACAAGCAATATTATAAACCGAAAACGACAGGAAAATTTGAGCAAGCACTTTCTACTGTTTATGAAAGATTACAAACTTCGAATAAAACGAAAAATAAAGGGTAACATAAACGAAAACGTCACCATTATGGAGGCTTCGCTTATGAAAACACGTCAAGATGCATGGACAAAAGAAGATGATCTCCTTTTAGCAGAAACTGTTTTACGGCATATTCGCAGCGGAAGTACACAAATAAAAGCATTTGATGAAGTCGGCGATGCGTTGAACCGCACTTCAGCAGCTTGTGGCTTTAGATGGAATGCTGAAGTACGAGCGAATTACGAAGATGCAGTGCAGATTGCAAAAAAACAACGTAAAGAATTAAAGCGTTCTGAAGCTAAAATAGAAAAAAATCAGTTCACGAAAACGAAACAACTCGTAATCGATGCTGAGTTTTCAGAAGATATTACGCCAAGTAAACAGGAACTTACAATGCAAAATGTCATCTCATTTTTGCAAAACATGGAACATAATAACCCTTCAATCGAAAAGTTGCAAACTGAAAATGATGTATTACAAGATCAGCTCACTTCCCTACAAAAAACGAATAATGAACTTGAAGCAAAATTAGCGGTACTCACAAAAAAACAACAAGCAATCGAAGAAGATTACGCAATGCTTGTTAGAATTATGGATCGTGCTCGAAAACTTGTTTCAGTCGAAGAGCAAGAAGATCAAATTGCCCCGATTTTCAAAACCGATCAAAACGGGAATTTAGATATTATTTATTCTGCAGAGAATTAAAAACAAGGATGTCACTTTTTTAACTAAGTGACATCCTTGTTTGTTTTCGGTGAACCATATATATCGGTAAATGAAATTATACCAACGATTTTTCGAATATATCTATCACAACTTGCAATATATCAACGATTCGACAAAGGATATCGATTTAACAACAAAGATTGACAATAACATTCCTCCCTGTCATACAAAGAAACGCCCAAAATAGATTGGGTAAATATAATCATTACTTACTAGCCTTGCTCACATTTGAACTAGTAGTAATGCAAATATCTATATTTCTTTAATACATATAAAAAAGCATATATCCAAAATGGATATATGCTTTCACTTTATTCTTGCCCCACACGTTTCACTTCTACGTTTTTAATACGTTCACGTACAACGTGACTTGCCATAATTAAGCCTGCCACAGATGGTACGAATGCATTTGATGAAGGTGGTAATTTCGCTTTACGAATTTTCGCATTTTCGTCTGGTACGATCTCTTTACGTACTTCTTCACGAATTACGATTGGATTTTCGTCAGAGAAGACAACTTTTACACCTTTTTTAATACCCTCTTTACGAAGCTTCGTACGAATTACTTTCGCAATTGGATCTGTATGTGTTTTAGAGATATCCGCAATACGGAAACGAGTTGGGTCCATTTTATTTGCAGCACCCATACAAGAGATAATTTTAATTTTACGACGTAAACATTGTTTAATTAAATGGATTTTGAACGTAATTGTATCAGATGCATCTACTACGAAATCTAAACCGTGTTTAAAGAACTCTTCATATGTTTCATCTGTATAAAACATTTCTAGTCCAATTACTTCACACTCTGGATTAATGTCTGCAATACGCTCTTTCATTAATTCTACTTTTGAACGTCCAACAGTAGATACTAAAGCATGAATTTGACGGTTTACGTTTGTAATATCTACAACGTCTTTATCAACTAATACGAGACGCCCTACGCCAGAACGTGCTAACGCTTCTGCCGAAAATGACCCTACGCCGCCAATTCCTAAAATACCAACTGTACTATTTTTTAATATTTCAAGTCCTTCTTTACCGAAGGCTAATTCATTACGTGAAAATTGATGTAACATTCAACTCTACACTCCTATTACAAAAATGGTCTACCATGTATTCTAGCGTTTTTCCGACTATTTGTATAGAAAAAGTTATAGAATTCCTAAAAATACATATTTCGAAAATGAAAACATAGTGTACACCGGGCTAGCATAAGTAACGACGAAATGCGACCTCCATCTGAACCGGACTTTTTTAAACTTCCTCTCAAAAAAAGCCTAGACGGTTATAGTATAACCATCTAGACCCTATTCTTACTTCTCTTCTTTCAAGCTTAATTTTAAGTTCAGTTCTTCAAGCTGCGCTTCTGCAACTGGGCTTGGAGCTTCTGTTAATAAGCAGCTTGCGCTTGCTGTTTTCGGGAATGCAATTGTATCACGAAGGTTCGTACGGCCTGCAAGTAACATAACAAGACGGTCTAAACCTAATGCGATTCCGCCGTGTGGTGGTGTACCGTATTCGAATGCTTCTAATAAGAATCCGAATTGCTCTTGCGCTTCTTCTTGTGAGAATCCAAGTGCTTTGAACATTTTTTCTTGTACGTCACGCTCGTAAATACGAAGTGATCCGCCACCAAGCTCATAACCGTTTAATACAAGGTCATATGCTTGTGCACGCGCTTTTTCTGGTGCTGTTTCTAGTAGCTCAACGTCTTCACGGAATGGCATTGTGAATGGGTGGTGAGCTGCGAAGTAACGATCTGCATCTTCATCGTACTCAAGAAGTGGCCAATCAGTTACCCACAGGAAGTTAAATTTACTTTCGTCAATTAACTCAAGCTCTTTACCTAGACGTAAACGAAGTGCGCCTAAGCTATCTGCAACAACGCTCTTCTTATCTGCTACGAATAGTAATAAGTCACCAGCAGTAGCTTCTAATGTACTCATTAACACGTTTGCATCTTCTTCACCGAAGAATTTCGCAATCGGTCCTTTTAGGCCGTCTTCTTCAACTTTAAGCCAAGCTAGACCTTTTGCACCGTATACTTTCACGAATTCAGTTAATGCATCGATGTCTTTACGAGAGTATTTGCTTGCAGCACCTTTTGCATTAATTGCTTTTACTTGTCCGCCGCTTTCTACAGCACTTGTAAACACTTTAAAGCCACAACCTGCTGCAAACTCAGATAAGTCTGTTAGTTCCATTTCAAAGCGTGTATCTGGCTTATCAGAACCGTAGCGAGCCATTGCATCAGCATATTTCATACGAGGGAATGGTGCACTAACTTCTACACCTTTTGCATCCTTCATAACTTTCGTCATCATACGCTCCATCATATCTAAAATTTCATCTTGTGTTAAGAATGAAGCTTCGATATCGATTTGCGTGAATTCTGGTTGACGGTCCGCACGTAAATCTTCGTCACGGAAACAACGTGCTACTTGATAGTAACGCTCAAATCCGCCGACCATAAGAAGCTGTTTAAATAACTGTGGTGACTGTGGTAATGCATAGAATTCACCATCATGTACACGACTTGGTACTAAATAATCACGAGCTCCTTCTGGCGTGCTTTTCGTTAAAATTGGTGTTTCGACTTCTAAAAACTCTTCTGTATCTAAGAAATTACGAATTGTTTTTGTTACGTCGTGACGCATTTTGAATGTGTTGAACATTACAGGACGACGTAAGTCTAAATAACGATATTTTAAACGCACATCTTCTGATGCATCTGTATCATCAGCAATGATAATTGGCGTTGTTTTCGCTGCATTTAGTACATTTACTTTTGTTGCTTGTACTTCAATACGACCAGTTGCCATATTGTCATTAATTGCGCCTTCACCACGTTCAACAACTGTACCTTCTACGTGTAATACGTATTCACTACGAATTGTTTCTGCTACTTCTAACGCTTCTTTTGATGTTTCTGGGTTAAATACAACTTGTACGATACCTGTACGGTCACGTAAATCGATAAAGATTAATCCACCTAAGTCACGGCGTTTTTGTACCCAACCTTTTAATTGAACTGTTTGTCCAACAGCTTCTACTGTTACTTTTCCACATGCATGTGTTCTTTCAGCCACTGTAAGTTCCCCCTATATTAATTTCTCTGCTACGTATGAAGCAAATACATCTAACGCTACTTCTTCTTGTTCACCTGTTGCCATATCTTTTAAATTAATGATGCCTTTATCTAGCTCATCTTCTCCTAATACAGCTACAAATTTCGCCTTTAGACGATCTGCTGATTTAAATTGTGCTTTCATTTTGCGATCTAAATAATCTTTTTCAACTGACAATCCAGCTTTACGAAGATTGAACGCAACTTTTGCAGCATGGTCTTTCGCTTTTTCACCGAGCGCTACAACGTAACAATCAATGCTATGTTCAAGTGGTAATTCAATATTTTCAGCTTTTAGCGCCATAATTAAACGTTCAATACTCATTGCAAAACCGATACCTGGCATTTCTGGTCCACCGATTTCTTGTACAAGTCCGTTATAACGGCCACCACCGCTTAATGTAGTGATCGCACCGAAACCTTCTGCCTCACTCATAATTTCAAAAACAGTGTGTTGATAGTAGTCTAAACCACGTACTAAGTTCGGATCTTTTTCAAATGGAACATCCATCATCGTTAATAGTTCTTGAACTTTATCGTAGTATACTGCTGAATCTTCGTTTAAGTATTCTGTAATAGATGGTGCTGTTCCCATTAATTCATGGTTACGGTCCTTCTTACAATCTAAAATACGAAGAGGGTTCTTTTCTAAACGAGATTGACAGTCAGAACAGAACTCGCCGATACGTGGCTCAAAGTGTGCGATTAACGCATCACGGTGCGCTTGACGGCTCGCTGCATCACCTAAACTGTTTAATACAACTTTAATATTTTTCAAGCCCATGCCGCGGTAAAACTCTACAGCAAGTGCGATTACTTCTGCATCAATTGCAGGATCGTTACTACCGATTGCTTCAATACCAAATTGTACGAATTGACGATAGCGACCTGCTTGTGGTCTTTCGTAACGGAACATTTGACCGATATAGTATAATTTCGTTGGTTGTGTTGCATCACCGAACATTTTGTTTTCAACGTAAGAACGTACAACAGGTGCAGTACCTTCTGGACGTAATGTTAAACTGCGCTCTCCACGATCTTGGAATGAGTACATTTCTTTTTGTACGATATCTGTCGTATCACCAACACCACGTAAAAATAGCTCAGTGTGTTCAAAAATTGGTGTACGAATTTCTTTATAGTTGTAACGACGGCAAATTTCGCGTGCTTGCCCTTCGATATACTGCCATAACTCAACAGTGCCTGGAAGAATATCTTGCGTTCCGCGTGGGATTTGAATAGACATATTCAGTTCCTCCTCAAATTGTTTTAATCTTAATAAAAATAAAAAAACTCCCGCCTCTACTGTTTGAACAGTAGGGACGAGAGTATTATACCCGTGGTGCCACCCTAATTGAAGCACGTATGCTTCCACTTTTTTAATAACGCTTAAATGTGCGTTCATCCCTACTAAGCATATATGCCGTTCAAGTTGAAACCTCTAGAGTGTCATTCAATCAGTCATCATGCAGAAATGTTTTCAGCCTAAGACATTTCTTCTCTTTCCATGTGTGTCTCATTTACTCTTCTCTATCAACGGTTATATTCATATGTAAATATAAAATTACTATACGTTTGTTGAGTAGGATTGTCAAGTACTCTAAGAGCGTTCAATCTGCTTCTTTAGACGCTTTACATCTTGAAGAGAAATCCCAAACTCAGAAGCAAGCTCCATTGAAGTATTGTTTTGCTCTTTTGAAATAAAATCATGAAAATTTACGTTAAACAGTTGATTTGCACCATTTGTAACAGAATGCCCTTTTTCATTCATACGCATACGTATATCCCTCACATTCAATATAGATGTTTTACTTTTTATTGTTCCATATTAATTAGAGAGTTATACATAACTGAAACAGCTATTGATTCCAAATAAACATTAGTATTCGATTTACAACAATAACAATAGCCAGTCCACTTGCTAGCATATGATGCTTCAAATGATATAACGCTGCAACACCTACTCCAAATACGATAATTTCTAATAATACATGTAATATACCTTGTATTTCCCATTCTGCATGTGGAGCTCCAAATAACCCCCAAATGGCAGCAACAACAATCGGAATAATAATAGCAAGTGTAATTTTTATAGCTGTTGTTGTTCCTACTCGAACCCCCCAGTATCCAACAATCCCAAGAATACATAACTCTAGCATAAAACGTAAAGCTATATTAAATTCTTGAAGCATACTACACCTTCTTTTCCTTTTATTCCCCTTCAAATTAATCCTATGATAAATGAACAAAACATACAACAATGTATAAAAAAGAGAGGATTATATAATCCTCTCTTTTTTATCAACACTATTTACTTTCTACAATTAAGGTCACCGGACCATCATTGATTAAAGAAACGTCCATCATTGCTCCGAACTTCCCTGTTTCTACATGCAATCCTTGTTTGCGAACTTCTTCATTAAAGAAATCGTATAAACGCTCTGCATAGTCAGGTTTCGCAGCATCCATAAAGTTTGGACGTCTCCCCTTGCGACAATCTCCGTATAATGTGAATTGCGAAATAGATAGAACTTGTCCTTCTACATCAAGTACAGAATGATTCATCTTTCCGCTCTCATCTTCAAAGATACGTAAGTTTGCAATTTTTTCCGCAATGTAAGTTGCATCTTTTTCTGTATCTTCGTGCGTAATGCCAACTAGTAATGTTAAACCGAACGGAATTTGTCCTACGATCTCACCGTCTACCGTGACAGACGCTTTCTTTGATCGTTGTAAAACAACTCTCATCTTTCTACACTCCCTATTAATGCATCATGCGTCGTACTGCATAAATTTCCGGAACACGTTTAATGCGTTCTACTACTTTTTTCAAATGTTGTAAGTTACGAATTGAGATTGACATATTAATTGTCGCCATCTTATTACGGTCACTTCTACCAGAAACAGCTGAAATGTACGTTTTCGTCTCTGTAACAGCTTGCAGTACTTCATTTAATAAACCACGGCGATCGTAACCTGAAATTTCAATATCAACGTTATACTCAATTTCTTTTTCAGGGCTACCTTCCCACTCTACTTCTAATAATCGTTCTACAGCTTCTTCTGTATGAACATTTACACAATCACGGCGGTGAATCGATACGCCTCGGCCTTTTGTAATATACCCAACGATATCATCGCCCGGAACTGGGTTACAGCATTTCGATAAACGGATTAATAAATTATCAGCACCGCTTACCTTTACACCAGAATCCCATTTTCGAATTTTCATCGGTTTACGAACTTCTTTAACTTCAACAATCTCTTCTTCTTCGCGTTGTTTGCGGAACTTGTCCGTTAGTCGCGTAACAATTTGCGAAGCTGTAATTCCGCTATATCCAACTGCTGCAAACATATCTTCTTCATTTGCAAAGTTAAATTTCTCAGCGACGCGTTTTAAGTTATCAGGCGCTAATACTTCTTTCATCTCATACTCTAGACCACGTACTTCCTTTTCAACAAGTTCACGGCCTTTTTCAATATTTTCGTCTCTACGTTGTTTCTTAAAGAATTGACGAATTTTATTTTTTGCATGAGATGTTTGAGCAAGTTTTACCCAATCTTGACTTGGGCCATACGAATGTTTCGACGTTAAAATTTCAATGATGTCGCCTGTTTTTAATTTATAATCCAGCGTCACCATTTTACCGTTTACTTTTGCACCAATTGTTTTATTCCCAATTTCCGAATGGACACGATACGCGAAATCAATCGGAACCGATCCAAGTGGTAATTCCATTACATCGCCTTTCGGTGTAAAGACGAATACCATGTCAGAGAATAAATCAATTTTTAATGACTCCATAAATTCTTCTGCATTAGAAGCTTCATTTTGCCATTCTAATATTTGACGGAACCATGTGAGTTTCTTCTCTAATGTACCTGTTGTTTCTGCTGTTTTTCCTTCTTTATACGCCCAGTGTGCCGCGATCCCGAATTCTGCAATTTCGTGCATTTCTTTCGTACGAATTTGCACTTCAAGTGGATCACCTTTCGGTCCAATTACGGTCGTATGAAGAGATTGATATAGATTTGCTTTTGGCATTGCAATATAATCTTTAAAACGACCTGGCATCGGCTTCCAGCACGTATGAATAATTCCAAGCACCGCATAACAATCTTTAATACTATTTACAACAACACGTACAGCTAATAAATCGTAAATTTCATTGAACTGCTTATTTTGCAGTGCCATTTTACGATAAATACTGTAAATATGTTTCGGTCTTCCAGAAATCTCAGGTTGAATTGCAACTTCTTTTAATTTCTCACGAATACCAGTCATTACTTCGTCTAAGTATTCTTCACGTTCTGCACGTTTACGCTTCATTAAATTTACAATACGATAATATTGCTGTGGATTTAAATAGCGAAGTGACGTATCCTCTAGCTCCCATTTAATAGTACTAATTCCGAGTCTATGTGCTAAAGGTGCAAAGATTTCTAACGTTTCATTCGCTATGCGACGCTGCTTCTCTTGAGGCAAATGTTTCAATGTACGCATGTTATGAAGACGATCAGCTAGTTTAATTAAAATAACTCGAATATCTTGAGCCATTGCAATAAACATTTTGCGATGGTTTTCTGCTTGTTGTTGTTCGTGAGATTTATATTTGATTTTCCCAAGCTTTGTAACACCATCAACAAGCATAGCAATTTCTTTGTTAAATTCCCGTTCAATATCTTCTAACGTAATCTCTGTATCTTCCACTACATCATGTAAGAAACCTGCTGATACCGTAGCTGGATCCATGTGTAAATCAACTAAAATACCTGCAACTTGAATCGGATGAATAATATACGGTTCACCCGATTTTCTATATTGTTCGCTATGCGCATCACGTGCATATTCATAGGCACGTGCCACTAGCTCAATATCTTCATCCGCTAAATATTGACTTGCTTTCTCGAGTACCTGTTCAGCTGTTAGTACCTGCTCATTTGCCATCGAATCACCTTTTATTGAAAATTGACTTTATCTTTATTTAATAGAATAAATTATATTCTATCATTATAACCCAATGATTGTGAATTGTGAAAAGGAAAAGATTTTACTGACATTTCACCATGATTTTTTGTTCAATTATACAAAAGTACCCGCTCCTCTCCAAGAGATTCACGGGTACTTTTTATCACCGTAGTTTTACCTATATAGTGATTAGTATTTTTCTAATACTAATACATCGTAACCATCTAACATTTTACGACCATCTAAGTAAGTAAGCTCTACTAAGAATGCAATCCCTGCTACAACTCCGCCTAGCTCTTCAACTAACTTAATTGTCGCTTCGATTGTTCCACCTGTAGCTAATAGATCATCTGTAATTAATACGCGTTGACCTGGCTTAATTGCATCTTTATGGATTGTTAAAACATCTTTACCATATTCTTTACCGTAGTCAACTGTAATTACTTCACGTGGTAATTTTCCTAATTTACGAACTGGTGCAAATCCTACTTCTAACGCATAAGAAACTGGGCAACCGATAATGAAACCACGAGCTTCTGGTCCTACTACAACATCGATATCTCTTTCTTTTGCGTACTCAACGATTGCATCTGTTGCTGCTTTGTATGCTTTACCGTCATTCATTAAAGGTGTAATGTCTTTGAACACAATACCTTCTTTCGGATAATCCGGTACAATTGCGATATGTTGCTTGAAATCCATATTTCTGAATCCTCCTCAGATCTAAAAGGTTTGTAAATACAAATCCTTTACCCTAACTGTTCTACTTCTTTATGATTACGAATCGTTTCAAACCATGTATATAGTTGCTGATATGTGCTATAAACCAATTCTTTTTCTAATTGTAAGTGGTTCATTTTCTCACGATATGTGTTCGATTCAATTAAATCACGCTTTTGTTTTTTGTCTGCCATAAAAATGACGCCATCTTTTATTGTAACAAATTCTAACTCAAAAAACACCTGTGTCATGAAATTTACTGTATCTTTTGACCAACCTTTATGACGACATAGTTGTTCTCCATATTGTCTTAAAGAAAATGGTGTTTTTTGGTTTAAGAAAGAATAGTACCATTTAAAGTGTTCTCTCGTAGGAACTGTACTAAATAAATGGTTATTCTCTTGATAAAACAGCGTATAAATTCGCGCTGGGAATCCTACTTTAAATAACTCACGTAATTCATCTGTTCCTTTTGGCAAATCGAGTAACACGATGTATTG
Organism: Bacillus sp. ok061; assembly: GCF_900108285.1. Classification (NCBI taxonomy): domain Bacteria; kingdom Bacillati; phylum Bacillota; class Bacilli; order Caryophanales; family Bacillaceae; genus Bacillus; species Bacillus sp. ok061. The sequence goes on from NZ_FNUW01000004.1 coordinate 310,324, forward strand.
ATCATCTAAATGCGTTACTTCTGACGCATGCATAAGCTTTTCTTTATAGTCCTCTAAAGAAAATTTATTCAATACCTCTTCAGAAAAATACACCATTGTTATTTTTTCTTTCGGAAGTTCTGCTAAATTTGCTTCTGCATTACGCATACTACGCCAATCAAATAATTGCCACGACTCTACAGCAATATCTTGTACCATTAGTTGTGGCTTCTTAAAATTATTCCATTCATTGATGGAGGCTTCCCCTATTACAGATACCTTTGCAACTGGAGAGATTTCTTTCGCATATGCACCGAAACCGAATCCAATTGTATCCAGTGTTGCTTGTCCATCACGAAGAGCCATTTTTAAATGAGAACCATCTGATCCGATTGCGCGAATACTTTCTAACTCTGCATCTTTCACTGCAATACGTGGTTTCGGATTTCCAATACCAAACGGTGCTAGTTTTTGCATATCTTCAATTGCCGCTAGCGTTACATCCTCTACTTTGCAAAAAACATCAACTGCTGTAATTGGAATAAAATCTTCTTCTGTTAAAATTGCATCTGCTTGTTCGTTTAAGCGCCGACGTAATTCATCTACATCATTCATATGTAGCGTCATTCCCGCTGCCATCGGATGCCCTCCGAAGTGTGGCAATAACTCTCTACAATCTGATAAGTTTGCAAACAAATCAAATCCTGCAATACTACGCGCTGAGCCTTTTGCTGTTTCTTTTATAGGATCGATGCTTAATACAATCGTCGGACGATAAAAACGTTCAACTAATTTAGAAGCAACAATTCCAATTACCCCTGGGTTCCAGCCTTCTTTTGCAAGTACTAATACTTTGTTTTCTTCTGGTGGGAAGTTATTTTCAACTTCAGCGATAGCCTCTTCTGTAATTTGCTTTACAATATCTTTTCGCAGTTTATTCAGCTCATCAATTTCTTCGGCCAACTCTTTCGCTTCCTCTGGATCATCTGATAGTAAAAGGTGTACAGCCGGCGTAGCATCTTCTAAACGTCCGACCGCATTAATACGCGGTGCAATTGAGAAGCCAATACTCTCTTCTGTAATTTCACTTTGCGAAACGTTAGCAACTTTAAATAGCGCCTTTAGTCCGATATTTTTCGTCATACGCATATGTTTTAAACCGCGTTTCACTAGCAACCTATTTTCACCATGAAGTGATACTAAATCGGCTACTGTACCGATTACTGCAATCTCTAATAAATGTTCTGGTACACGGCCTAATAGTGCATGCGCAACTTTAAACGCAACACCTACACCAGCTAAATAGTGAAACGGATATACGCCACCTTCTAATTTCGGATGTATAATGGCAAGTGCTTCTGGCAATTCTGGCGGTGGCTCATGGTGATCTGTAATAATTAGATCTATTCCAAGCTCCTTCGCTACATTCGCTTCATGTACTGCTGCGATGCCAGTGTCGACAGTAATAATCAGTGAGAAACCTGCGCTATGCGCCCAACGAAACGCTTCTTCGTTCGGTCCATACCCTTCTGTAAAACGATTCGGAATGTAAAATTCTACTTCTGCACCTAATTCTTGAAGAGCAAGATATAAAACCGTCGTACTACTTACTCCGTCCGCATCGTAATCACCAAATATTAATATTTGCTCTCCATTTTGAATCGCCTTATTTACACGTTCTACCGTTCTATCCATTCCTTCTAATAAAAATGGATCATGAAATTCTTGATTTTCTGTATTTAAAAAATCTAAAATCTTATCTTCTGTATCTAGTCCTCTACCGAGGAATAATGAAACGACAAGTGGCGATAACTGTAATTTACTTGCTAATTCACTCACTCGCTCGTCATTATATTCTTTTTCTTTCCAACGCGTCTTCGGTTGTAACACGAAATCACCCCTTAACCTGTTCATTATACAAGACAGATTAAGGGGTGACAATATAATGCAAACTACGATGCAATATCTATATACTAAAATGTTAATAATGTTTAATTTGGAGAATACGGATTTATATGTACGAATACATTTTGTACATTATCTTGTTTCATAAGTATTTCTTTCACATGTTTTCCAATGCGGTGTCCTTCTTCTACAGTAATGTATGGATCTACAGACACTTTAATATCGACAATAACATAATGACCATGCTCCCGTGCATATAAAGAACCAATTTTTTTCACACCATCTACTTGAAGAACTGCTTCTCTAAGCGGAATAACATCCTCCTCATGAAGAACATGGTCAAGCGTTGCATGAATTGCTTCCGCTCCAATGCTCCATGCCATTTTTACAACAAGAAGTGAAACAGCTAATCCTGCAATCGGATCAGCGTATACAAGCCAGTCTATACCAAGCTTACCACCGATTATAGCTGCACAAATACCGATTAAAGCTGCAATTGAAGAAAATACATCCGAACGGTGCTCATATGCATTTGCAATAATTGCATCACTATTTACCCTCTTCCCTAATCGGAATTTATATTGGAACATTCCTTCTTTCACGATAATCGAAAGAACAACAGCAAAAATCGTAATTCCTTTCGGTGGTTCTAGTTCCTGCGAAAAAGCTTTTATAGACGAAATCGCTATCTCGAGTCCCACAATAAATAATAATACCGCAACAATAATCGCTGAAATCGATTCCGCTTTACCATGACCATACGGATGATCTTCATCAGGTGGCTGCTTTGCCGCTCGCAATCCAAAAAGTACAGCTAGCGAACCAATTACATCTGATGCAGAATGCACCGCATCTGCTAACAGTGCTTTACTGTTCCCAATATAACCAATTACCGCCTTTACAATTGCTAATATAATATTACCAACGATCCCGACAATAGCACCAAACTCGGCCTGTTTAAAACGTTCATCTTTTTCCATAATTAAAATCCCTTCTTTTCTTAACCTATCTTTTTATTTTAACAAAAACAGCGATAACACCACCACTTTCTTCCATATTATTTCCGTTAAAAAGTTGCTATCTTATTGTATCCACAAACGAAAAAAGAGATGCCTCATAAAGAGACATCATCTTTTCTATACTTGCGGTTCAGATTCTACTTTCTCAACCTTCTTCTTGTTTTTACCTCTTTTCAAACGACGGTTTTCAAGCATTAACCAAATTTGAGAAGCAACGAAAACAGAAGAGTACGTACCTACAATTAATCCAACAAGTAACGCAAACGAGAAGTTACGTAGTGACTCACTACCGAAGATAAGCAGTGCAATTACTGGGAATAACACTGTTAATACGGTGTTAATCGAGCGACCAAGCGTTTGGCGAATACTTGCATTTACGATTTCTTCTAGATCTTTTATATCGCGTACTCGTTTTTTCTGTTTGTATAATTCACGATTTCTATCAAATGTAACAATCGAGTCATTAATAGAATAACCGATGATTGTTAGTACTGCAGCGATAAACGTTAAGTCTACCTCCAATTGGAAAATACTAAACATAACAACCATAACGAATGCGTCATGTAGTAACGCAAGCACTGCAGATAACGCATACGTAAATCGGAATCGAATACTTACGTATAAAATGATAACTGCAGAAGCAATCAGCACAGCGATAAATGCATTTCGTGCAATTTCTTTCCCGATTGTCGGTGAAACTGTACTTATGTTTGGATCTGTACCATATTTATCGTGGAAGAATGTTTTTGTTTTCGCAATTTCATCTTTTGATAAAACACCTAATGTACGAACTGCGAAACCTTTATTGTCATCTCCAGTCGGTACAATATTTTCTTCCTTCACATCAATGTTCAATTCTTTAAAATCTTTATGAACATCAGACACCGTAACGGCTTGTTTTGATTGCAAGTCAATACGTGTACCACTTGCAAAGTCAATACCAAGATTCAATTTAAAAATTGGTAAGATAATTGCACCCGCAATCACAACTACAATCGAGAAGATAAGGAATTTATGACCGATATTTACGAAGTTAATACGATCAAATCTCGTTGGCGGATGTACTACACCTTTTGTTAATGGAATAATATCCTTTTGTTTCACACCAAAATATCCTGGTTTTTTATCAAAGTAACGGCTCTTTACAAGTAAACCTAGTAAGAAACGAGTACCGAATACGTTGGTAATAAAACCAACTAAAATACTTACGATTAAACTTGTTGCGAATCCTTTTACAGAGCTATTACCATAAACGAATAATACACCAGCTGCTGCAAGAGTCGTAACGTTTGCATCTAGAATTGTTGCTAATGAACGATGGTTACCAGCACGAAATGCCGACATCATGGACTTACCAATTTTCAGCTCTTCTTTCAGTCTCTCGTACGTAATAATATTCGCATCAACTGCGATACCTACCCCGAGCACTAACGCCGCAATACCTGGCAACGTAAGAACTGCATGCATCCAGTTAAAGACAAGTAATGTAACGAAAATGTATAGACCTAACATAATAACCGCTACAAGTCCTGGTAAACGGTAGAATACAAGCATAAATAAGAAAATAAGAGCGATACCAATCGCACTAGCGAAAATCGTTTGCTCTAACGCTTGTTGACCAAATTTCGCTCCAACAGATGTTGAATACATTTCTTTTAAATCAACAGGAAGTGCACCTGCATTTAATAAAGATGAAAGTTGTTTCGCACTTTCAACTGTGAAGTTTCCACCTACAATAGATACCTCAGCTTGGTTAAATACTTGGCTTACTGTTGCCGCTGATAAGAACTTCGGATTCGGTTTTGCAGATTCTGCTTTATATGAATCTTTTCCTTCTTCAAAGTCAAGCCAAATCACCATTAAATTCGTTGGTGGTGGCATTTTTGAAATCTTTTCAGTTACTTCACGGAATTTTTCAGCGCTTTTTAGTGTAAGACTTACGCTCGCACGGCCTTGCTCATCAAATGTTTGCTTCGCTCCGCCGCCTTTTAAATCCGTTCCATCCATAAGAAGGTTATCATCCACATCACGGAATGTTAATTTCGCTTGTGTTGATAACATTTCACGTGCTTTTTGCTGATCTTGTACACCAGCAAGCTGTACACGAATTCGATCTTGCCCTTCGATTTGAATGTTCGGCTCACTTACACCGAGAACATTGACACGATTTTCAAGAGCACCTACTGTACTTACAAGTACGTCTCGATCGATTTTATCACCTTTTTTGGCTGGTTTTACTTCATACAGAATTTCAAAACCACCGCGAAGGTCTAGTCCTAGACTAATTCCTTTTGCTATGTCTTTTCCTGCCGCACCAATTACTCCACCGATTAATAAGACGATGAGGAAAAAGGCGGCAATTCTCGTACCACGCTTTGCCATATGTACCCTCTTTCTGCTACTAACACTTTAAATAAATCTCTTACGATTCACTTTTATACGTGTGCATGCGCCTAGTTAGTAGACTTCCTTTCTATAATTTTGCTAGCTCCTCACTAGCTGTGTCGGTAAGCTTTTCACAATACCTACACTTCCATTATTTATTTTCTCTCTTCACTACCCCCTTTATATATGATCTTAGACATAATTATTTCCTCATTATCAATACCTATCATTATACTGCAAAAGGAAGAACAAACCAATTGCAGTCGGTTATTTATTTTCGTACTCATCAAATGACCAAAGTGGCGCTTGGTACGCTTCAACAGTTAAATATGTCATATACTCATTAGCACTTACTCTTAATACATCATTTACCAATTCATATAATCTAACATCACTGTCTATCTTTTTCCACTTTTTCACTTTGAGAAACTTCCAAATATCATCATCTGTCACTCGGTCGTAACCGAACATGTGAAACTCTTCTACTTTACTTTCTAAAACGACTTGTAACTGTCCGCGGTATGATTCTACCAAAGCCTCTTTATCTAACATCTATAACATCTCCTTCTTATTTCAGCACGAAAAAGTCGCTTTAATCCCGCTCTAATGGACAGCAATAACTACTTTCAAGAGCGCTATCATAGTTCACTCTCTTAAATGCTTGTCATTCTTGTCTCGTACGTGCATATAAATTATTGTAAATCATTCCATTGATTTTGAGAAGGTAGGAGAAGAACATGACGAGACAAAGCTTTTTAAAAGGCGCATTTATTTTAATGATAGCCGGATTTATTACAAAAATACTCGGTTTCATCAATCGTATAGTAATGGCACGTATTTTAGGTGAAGAAGGCGTTGGTCTTTATATGATGGCCGTTCCTACATTCATTTTAGCAATTACATTAACACAAATCGGTCTTCCTGTCGCAATCGCAAAATTTGTAGCAGAAGCGGAAGCTGTGAACGATAAACAAAGAGTTAAAAAAATATTAACTGTATCACTAGCTGTTACATCCGTTATTAGTATCATATTAACAATCGGAATTATGTTCCTCACACCTATTTTAGCAAAAACATTATTAACCGACGAAAGAACGTACTATCCATTAATAGCCATTTTGCCCGTCGTTCCTGTTATTGCTATTTCTTCTGTTTTGCGCGGTTACTTTCAAGGGAAACAAAATATGAAACCTAGCGCTTATGCACAAGTTCTAGAACAAGTTGTCCGCATTACCATTATCGCTATATGCATTCAATTATTTTTACCTTACGGCGTAGAATATGCTGCAGCCGGTGCTATGTTATCAGCTGTTCTCGGTGAAGTTGCATCCTTACTATTTTTACTCACGTTATTTCAGCACGAAAAACATTTATCAATACGCTCTGGATTTTTCACTACTGTAAAAGAGAGCAAAGGAACATTTTATTCCCTTATGGATATAGCTCTTCCCACTACAGGAAGTCGTTTAATCGGCTCCGTTTCATATTTTTTTGAACCTATTGTCGTTATGCAAAGCTTAGCAATCGCTGGTGTCGCTGCTTCTGTTGCAACCCAGCAATACGGCATGTTAAACGGTTATGCATTCCCGCTTCTATCACTACCCGCCTTTATTACATACGCTCTTTCTACAGCGCTCGTCCCTTCTATTAGTGAAGCGATGGCAAAAAGACAACATAAATTAGTGGAGCACCGCTTACAACAAGCACTTCGAATTTCATTAATTACCGGCGGATGGTCTGTCGTTATATTATATGTATTCGCTTCTCCTGTTTTAACTCTTATGTACGGATCAGACAGCGCAACAGCATTCATTCAACTTCTTGCACCTTGCTTTTTATTTCATTATTTCCAAAGTCCACTGACCTCTGTTTTGCAAGCTTTAAACTTAGCAAGAGCTGCAATGATGAATACATTTATTGGCGCCATCGTGAAATTAATTGTTATTTTTGTACTAGCCTCAAGGCCAGAATTTCAAATGATGGGAGTTGCTCTCGCTATCGCTGCAAATATTGTAACAGTAACATTTCTTCACTACGCTACTGTTTTAAAAAAGATTACATTTACCATTTACGCAAAAGACTATATTTTCGGCGGACTTGCCATCGGTATCGCAGGCGCCTTCGGTTTTTATATTCATAAATATATTATTTTCTCTCATTCCCTTGGCATACAAACATTATGGGAAATCACTTTAACAACAATTGTTTATATCGTACTTCTCTTCACTTTCAAACTCATTCGAAAAGAAGAGTTAAGTCGTCTCCCTATCATTCGGAAACTTTCATTTTTGAAATAAGTTGAAACTTTAATCAGTGGGGTAATCTCCACTGATTATTAGTTAAACTAATCATTCTTACTCTTTCAAAGGATAAATCTCTAATTTTCTTTTACATCAACAAAAAATTTTCCGTTTTGAAAACTACAGTATAAAATTTGTGTTACATCGTTATAACCTAAGTTTTTTAATTTCTCAATAAGCCATTCATCTGTATGTTCAATCATTTGTAAATGACTAGATTGAATTTCTCCATCAATAATAAGAGGAAGAGTAAACTGCAATACATCTTGTTTATTTTTTTGTTTTTGAAAGACCGATAACTTCCCAGACGGTTCCAAAATAGCATATTCTACATCCCGAATATCTCCAACTCCTTGCTCCCTTAATTGCATCATTAAATCATCTATATTATAACGTTGCTTTCTCATCTTCTTTTCATCAATCTTTCCCGCGTTTACAAGAATAGCCGGCTCACCTTCTATTAAATGCCGAAAGCGTTGATACTTTAGGGAAATGACTGACAAAATAATTTGGATGCACATCAGAAAAGTCATCGGAACTAATTGATGCCAAAGTGATTTATCGGTATTTTCAATTGCTACTACAGCCATTTCTCCAAGCATAATAAATACGACTAAATCTAATACACTTAGCTCTCCTATCTCACGTTTACCCATAAGACGAAAAATAATTAAGATGATGATATACAAAAGCATTGTCCGTCCAATTATTGATATCCATTCCATTTCTACATCTCCTTTTTTACGTATAGACTCCCCTATAAAAAAGAAACTAGTCTAACTTAGACAAAAGGAAAATATGCTTGTATTAAAAAGGGGGAATGTATAAATGGATGGAACGAAAAAATTATCCACTGCAATCGGATTCGGTATTACTACACTATTAATTCTCGCATCTCTTACTAGCATGATTATGGCTCTTTTATTAAAGTTTACGAATATAAACGAAGGGACATTAGCCGTTACTATTTTTATACTCGCTCTTTTATCTATGCTTATGTCTGGTTTTATTGCTGGAAAAAAAGCACAGGGGAAAGGGTGGCTAGTAGGTCTCACAACAGGTCTCACGTTCACTATACTCGTTTTTCTAGTTAACTATTTAGGCTTTTCTCAAACTTTATCGAACTCACAATTACTTTATCAATTAGCATTAATGGGTGCGAGTACACTCGGTGGTATTTTCGGTGTAAATATATCAAAGCAAAGTAACTAAAAAAGGCCCTGCACATTTCATGCAGGGCCTTCCACATTAGTTTTTCACAACTTCACGAATCGCATTGCGATCGAAAGTTAAGTGTGAACCACCAGATTTAATAACAATTTTCGTGTCATCTACTGATTCGATTGTACCGTGTAAGCCACCAATTGTTATGATAGCATCACCTTTTGCTAATTCGTTTTGCATTTGAGCAACTGCTTTTTGACGCTTTTGTTGCGGGCGAATTAATAAGAAATAGAAAATCGCAAACATCGCAACAATCATAACGATATTCATCATACCTGCATTCATTTTTTGTTCCTCCTTTTAAATTATGTATTAGAAGTTTTTAGCATTCGGTTTATTAAAGCCATACTGTTCAAAGAACTCTTCGCGGAAATCGCCAAGACGGTCTTCACGAATAGCTTGTCTCACCTGCTCCATTAAGTTTAACAGAAAATGAAGATTGTGATAAGACGTTAAACGAATTCCGAACGTTTCATCACATTTCATCAAGTGACGAATGTACGCACGAGAGTAATTTTTACATGTGTAGCAATCACAGTTTGGGTCAAGCGGACCGAAGTCTCTTGCGAATTTCGCATTTTTTACAACGAGGCGACCTTCACTTGTCATACATGTACCATTTCGAGCAATACGAGTTGGAAGTACGCAGTCAAACATATCAATACCACGAATTGCGCCATCGATTAACGAGTCAGGAGAACCTACACCCATTAAGTAACGAGGCTTATTATCTGGAAGAAGTGGTGTTGTAAACTCAAGCACGCGGTTCATAATATCTTTCGGTTCACCAACAGATAAACCACCTACAGCGTAACCAGGGAAGTCCATTGAAACAAGGTCTTTAGCACTTTGACGACGAAGCTCTTCGTACTCTCCACCCTGTACAATACCGAATAAACCTTGATCTTGCGGACGTTCATGCGCTTTTAAGCAACGTTCTGCCCAGCGGCTTGTACGCTCTACAGATTTCTTCATATACTCAAAAGTAGCCGGGAATGGTGGACACTCATCAAATGCCATCATAATATCTGAACCTAATGCATTTTGGATTTCCATCGCTTTTTCTGGTGATAAGAATAATTTATCTCCATTTAAGTGATTACGGAAGTGAACGCCTTCCTCTTCAATACGACGGAAGTCACTTAAACTGAATACTTGGAAACCACCAGAGTCTGTTAAGATTGCACGATCCCAGTTCATAAATTTATGCAAGCCGCCTGCTTCACGAATAATTTCATGACCTGGACGTAGCCATAAATGATACGTATTACTTAAAATAATGCCAGAATCCATTGCTTTTAATTCTTCTGGTGACATTGTCTTAACTGTCGCAAGTGTACCAACTGGCATAAATGTTGGTGTATCAAATGAACCGTGCGGTGTATGCACACGACCTAAACGGGCACCCGTTTGTTTACATGTCTTAATAAATTCATAACGAATTGCTGTCATAACTTACTCCTTTTATTTGTTTCTCATTTTAGCGTGAGATGCAACGAACATTGCATCACCGAAGCTAAAGAAACGATATTTTTCTTTTACTGCTTCATTGTAAGCATGAAGTACATTATCTCTATTTGCAAATGCACTTACAAGCATGATTAATGTTGATTTCGGCAAGTGGAAGTTTGTAATTAAACCATCAATTGCTTTAAATTCATATCCCGGATACATGAAAATATCTGTCCATCCAGAAGCGGCGCAAAGCTTACCGTCATGATCTGTTGCAATTGTTTCTAACGTACGAGTTGATGTCGTACCTACAGTAATAATACGTCCACCATTCTCTTTCACACGATTTAATAATGCTGCTGTCTCTTCAGACATATGGTAATATTCTGCGTGCATATGGTGTTCTTCAATCGTGTCTGCAGAAACTGGTCTAAATGTTCCAAGTCCTACGTGAAGTGTAATGAATGCTAACTGAACGCCTTTTTGCTTTAACTTCTCAAGTAACTCTTCTGTAAAGTGAAGTCCCGCAGTCGGCGCTGCTGCTGAACCGATTTCTTTCGCATATACTGTTTGATAGCGATCGCGATCTTCTAGCGTCTCTTTAATATATGGAGGAAGTGGCATTTCCCCAAGTTCATCTAAAATTTCATAGAAGATGCCGTCATATGAAAATTCAAGCTGACGTCCACCTTGATCTGCAGTTCCTGTGCAAGTTGCTTTTAATTTTCCTTCGCCAAAAGAGATAACAGTTCCTTCTTTTACACGTTTCGCTGGCTTTACAAGCGTTTCCCACTTATCGCCCTCTTCTTGTTTTAAAAGAAGTACTTCAATGTGTGCGCCTGTATCTTCTTTCACACCATGCAAACGAGCAGGCATAACTTTCGTTTCATTTAAAACTAAGCAATCCCCCTTATGTAAGTAGGAAAGAATGTCCGTAAAATGTTTATGCTCAATATCACCTGTTTCACGGTCTAACACCATTAATCTTGATGTTTCACGATCTTCTAACGGGACTTGTGCAATAAGTTCTTCTGGTAAATGAAAATCAAACAGATTTATATCCATAGCTATATCCACCTATTTCTTATTTGAATCGATTTATTATATACATAATAAAAGATAATACAATACTTAACACAATACATGTAATGATAGGAAAATAAAAGGTAACGTTTCCTTTTTTCACAAAAATATCGCCTGGAAGCCTTCCAATGAACTTCCAAGCTAATCCAACAACAATGAGTAAGATCCCCGCTGTAATAAGTAGCTTTGGCATCTCCGTCATACTTTTGGTATCTCCATTCCGAAATGTTCATACGCAAGCGGCGTTACAATTCGGCCCCTTGGCGTTCGTTGTAAAAAGCCAATTTGTAATAAATACGGCTCATACACATCTTCAATCGTATGAGATTCTTCTCCAATTGTTGCTGAAACCGTTTCTAATCCAACTGGACCACCACGGAATTTCTCAATAATACCAAGCAGTAATTTATGATCAATATGATCTAAACCTAATTTATCTACTTGCAGTAGCTCTAATGCCATTTGTGTAATTTCCATCGTAACCGTTCCGTTACCACGAACTTGCGCGAAATCACGTACACGTCTTAAAAGACGATTTGCAATACGAGGTGTACCACGAGCACGCCTTGCAATTTCTAGTGCAGCTAACGAATCAATTTCAACTTCGAATACTTCTGCTGTACGTTCAACAATCGCAGAAAGCTGATCTACTGTGTAATACTCTAACCTTGAAAGTACACCGAATCGGTCCCGAAGCGGTGCCGATAATGCTCCGGCGCGGGTCGTTGCTCCAACTAGTGTAAATGGCGGTAAATCTAGCCGTACAGAACGTGCTGAAGGCCCTTTTCCAATTACGATATCAAGGCAAAAGTCTTCCATTGCAGGATACAATACTTCTTCAATTGATCTATGCAAACGATGAATTTCATCAATAAATAATACATCTCCTGGCTGAAGCGCTGTTAATACAGCAGCTAAATCTCCTGGTCTTTCAATTGCCGGACCTGAAGTTGTTCTAACATTAACGCCCATCTCATTTGCAATAATATTTGCAAGCGTCGTTTTACCAAGACCTGGTGGTCCATATAAAAGCACATGATCTAACGTTTCTTCACGCATTTTCGCCGCTTCAATAAATACTTCTAAATTATGTTTCGCTTTATCTTGGCCAATATACTGACGGAGCGTCTGTGGCCGTAATGAATATTCTAAATCCGAATCTTCATATGCAGATTCCCCTGAAAGGAGACGTTCGTCCATTATACTCACCTCTTACCATTTAGTAAAAGACTAAGTGCCTTTTTAATATACTGATCCGTCGTTAATGATTCTTTTAATAACTCTGGTACAACGCGAGAAACTTCGCGTTCTGCGTATCCAAGTGCGCGCAGAGCTTCCAGTGCCTCATCAAGCTCAGCTGATGAACCTTTCTTCTCATCAAAACGTTCTGTGTCTGAGAATAAATCAACAAATGCATCTGGTACGACATCTGCTAGTTTTCCTTTTAAATCTAAAATCATTTGGCGTGCTGTTTTCTTTCCGACGCCTGGGAATTTCACTAAAAACTTCTCATCTTCATGCTCAACCGCTTGAACGACCTGTCCTGTTTGACCAGAAGCTAAAATTGCAAGAGCGCCTTTTGGTCCAATGCCAGACACGCCTAACAACTTTGTAAATAATAAACGCTCTTCACGTGTTTTAAACCCGTAAAGTGCCATAATATCTTCTCTCACATAATGATATGTATAGACACGGATTTCTTGCTTACTTCTTTGAAATACATACGGATTCGGTGTGAAAATTTGATAACCAATTCCATTATGATCAATTACGACATATTCCGGCCCTACATACTCCACGTAACCTGTAACATATTCAAACAAAATACGATCTCTCCCTCTTAAATCATGTATTCCATTTTAACATATTTAATGATAGAAAAGCGAGACTGCCCCAACAAATGTTCTCCACTTGAAACTTCTGTTATTTTCCATTGACAGAAAGGTTAAAGCACCTTAATATACAGAGGTCGATAATGATTATCAATACTAATTAAAGGGGTTACATCAGGATGAAACGTAAGCTATTTATTTTATTTACTATTATGCTTGTTGTTCTTTCTATCGTTGGCTGCTCTTCTCAAAAAGAAGAATCGAAAGCAAAAGAACAACCGAAAACTAAAGTTGTAAAACATGCTAAAGGTGAAGCAACAATTCCAGTAAATCCAAAGAGAATTGTTGACTTATCTGGATCAACAGAAGAACTATTACTTCTTGGACACAAACCTGTTGGTACAGCAAATACATATAAAGATAAAATCCAAAATCACTTAACAGATAAGTTAGATGGAGTAAAAGCAGTAGGCTGGTACTGGGCACCTAAAGTTGATTTAGAAGCTGTTACTGCTTTAAAACCAGACTTAATTATTTTAAACAACCGTCAATTAAAAATTTATGATCAACTAGAAAAGGTTGCACCTACAGTTGTTCTAGAAACAAACTTAGAAGACTGGCGTGGTAAATTTAAAGAAGTAGGTAAGCTATTTGACGAAGAGAAGAAAGCAGACAAATGGATTGCAGACTACGATAAGAAAGCAGACTCTTTATCTAAAAAAATTAAAGACAAAACAAAAGATGAGAACTTTATGTTCGTTGCAGTTACACCACAAAACTTCCGCGTATACGGCAGCTTCGGATACGGTGACATCATCTTTAATGACTTAAAGCTTCCAGCAACAAAAGGTACGGATTTAAAACAAACGATGGCGCAAGTATCATTAGAAGGTCTAGTTGCATTCCAGCCTGACCAAATGTTTATTGTAAACTTCGGCGGCGAAGCTGATAAAGTTTACGAAGACTACAAAAACAGTGCTGTTTGGAAAGACAATAAAGCGGTTAAAAACAATCACGTATATGAAGTATCAAATGAAATCTTCAATACGAAAGCATTCAATCCAATCGGAAAAGATATGCTAATCGATGAAATCGCAAAAGAAATTTTAGCTAAGAATAAGTAAGAAAAAGCAGCTCACCATGAGCTGCTTTTTTTCTTATTTTGCACTGCGTATTGCTTCATTTTTTCAATCGTTTTTACAAAACCTTCTTTTGATTTAATCCGAATACCACGCTTCAATTTCGCACGCTCATAACTCTCAAGCTTTTTCATATCAATTTGGAAGAAGGAATGAATCGCATTATCACTTTTCGGTACACCTTTGAAAATTTGTAATATCCCTTCCTCTGACACGCCAAAATAACCGCTCGTTTTCAATAACGGAGAAATATCATCAACTTTCTTTTGCAATACAATTTGTACATCATCACGATCAACGAGCTGCCATTCTTTATACTGCTGTAAAAACTTTTCTAAATCCACCACTTTTTCTGTAAGTATTTCCTCACTTACTTCTCCATCAACATACATACGCTCTAATAAAATTGTAACTTCGGGTTCTTTTTTCGTTACTTCTGGTACTGGCCCTTCCGCCTTCACATTCGTTTCATAAACGAAACAAAACATCATAACGAAAGCTTGCATCGCAATCAGTATCCATTTCATTTCCGTTCACCTCTTCTAGGCAAAATCAAACTTTCATTAGTAGTTTTTCCGGAAATGGGGGTTTTATCCATATTACATTTCTTTCGAAAAAATAAAAAATGCAGATAGGGATTTACCTCATCTGCATGTATCATTTACTTTTATATAAAATGAAAGACGCCTGCAAAGCAGGCGTCTTGATGCGTTTACGGCGAGAGACCAGGCGACCACATTCGCGTGTTTAGCACTTAAGCATATCTCTCGTCTTACGTAAATTAGCTCATCGCTTTGCTAATATAACATTAATAAAGTATAAGTGCAACATGTTTATAAAAATATCTTATTTCCTCTTTCATCCAAATTATTTTATGTAAATTATAAATTGATAATTGTAATATATATGTTACAATTAATGTAAAAGCGAAATCATAATAAGCAGGGGATGAATATTGTGAAAAAAATAAAGGATGAACGTCTCATTCTTCAAACGTTAAAAAACATACGTATTGCCTTTCTTTTTCAATACATTGGGATAGTTGGAATTTTAGGCTATATCGGATTCACTGAAGGAACTGATCAAATTACGAAATCTCCATTATGGCTATTATTTATGCTTACGAGTATTTTACTTGCTTATTTACAGTTAAGTGTTTCAATCGATGTAGAAGAAGGCGAAAAGGAAATAAAATTAACCCCTTATTACAAGCTTGTTTTACGCTCTCTTCTTATTGGAATTATTATTACTATTATTTATATCATTTTCAGTCCTGAAAGACCTCTATTTGAAGCTATTCTAACAGGTAGTGTTTTCCTCATATGCTTTTTAGTTTCTTACTCCGTTAGTTATTTTATTAAAAAACGTCGTTTACAAGACAACGATGAATGAAGAGGAAGGGCTATCCCTTCCTCTTTCAGAGTGTTGGGAAACCCTTTAGGGTTCCCCACACTCTGGAATCATTTTGATTTTAGCGAATAAAAACAACATAAAATAATAGAGTTTCAAAAAAATAGCCCTCCACCAGACCTTTTTTGGTCAGATGGAGGGCTATTTTTTTCATGTTTTGACAAGTTGCGGTGAGATAAGCCTGCATTTGGACAGACTTCAGCCCCCGAAATCGAGCATATCGATAGCCATGTAGTTCTTTGGCGTCCGCAAAGCTTCGCTCTATAGTTGAACAGCGTACTTTGTACAACTTTTTCCCTGTAACTGTTAGTTTGTTTTTTCTAGCGATATCCTTATATTTCTCCCATATATGA
>NZ_FNUW01000086.1:0-1281 GCF_900108285.1 Bacillus sp. ok061
TGAAGTGAACCCGAATAGTGGTACATGAAAAAACACCTCCTGAATTCGCATACTAAGTATGCAAATTCATTGGAGGTGTTTTTCGTTTGAAGACAAGAGTTCATTACCCAGAAGAAACAAAGTGGAAAGTCATTGAAATGAAGAAAGACGGTTATTCAAATCGTGCAATTATGGAGAAACTCGGAATTAAAAATGTTTCCCAAATTAAGACATGGATGAAATGGTATCGTACAGATCAAACGTATCGTTTTCAACAACCTGTAGGAAAACAATATTCTTATGGAAAAGGACCAAAAGAGCTCAGTGAATTAGAACAGCTACGTTTAGAAAATAAACATCTAAAAACAAAATTACTTGTATGGGGAAAGTATCTGGAAATCGAAAGGGGCTGAAACCAGAAACTGTAGTTACTTTATGGAGAAATGTACAAACAAAAATAACGGTAAAAGACTTGTGTAACGTATTAGAATTACCCCGTTCTACATTTTATCGTTGGTTACAACGAACGGAAGATCTGAAAGATGATATAGAAGAAAGAGTAAAGGACGTCTGTCTTAGGCATAAATTCCGGTATGGATATCGAAGAGTGACCGCTACTCTTCGAAAAATGGGACTGTGTGTCAATCATAAAAAAGTATTACGAATCATGAGACAAAATCATATTCTTTCAAAAGTGCGTCGGAAGAAAAAGAAATATATCAATGGTGCGGAACCAATGGTAGCCCCTCATCGATTGGAGCGCCAATTCGATGCATCCAAACCAAATGAAAAGTGGTTTACGGATGTGACGTATCTCTTATTTGGAGAGCGTACCTTGTATTTATCAACGATCATGGATGCCTTTAATCGTGAAATTATTAGTTGTGTCATCAGCGAATCACAAACACTGACATTAGCGATGAAAACATTGAAACAAGCAATGAGAGGGCGAAAAGTAAAAGATGTCCTTCTTCACTCGGATCAAGGAAGTATTTATACAGCAAAAGAATTTCAAGCGTATGCCAAAGAAAACGGCATGATCACCAGCATGTCCCGGAGAGGAAATTGCCATGATAATGCCGTCATGGAAAGCTTCTTTGGTCATTTAAAAAGTGAAGCTTTCTATTCACAAAAGATAACAAAAGTATCCAACACAACTGTGCGAAAGATTGTGCTAGAATACATTCATTACTACAATTGTGTGCGAATTCAAGAAAAATTAAACCACCTATCCCCTAAAGAATTTAGGGAACAAGTGGTTTAGGTGTTTTGATTGGTGTCCCGTTTTCGGGGTTCACTTCA
>NZ_FNUW01000016.1:0-119151 GCF_900108285.1 Bacillus sp. ok061
AAAATATCCAATAAACATCATTTTAAATAAAACGATAGGATGGATTGAAGGACGTCCATTGTTTTCACAGTAATAAGGGCGTAACTTCTCTTCAATAAAATCAAAACTAATTGTCGCTTCGATCGCACGAAGGAAATGATCTTGTGGAACCAACTCTTCTACAGAAACAGATACACGTTCATCACGATGATTTTTTAAAGCACCCATCATAAAAAATCTCTCCTTTACCTCTTTTTATCAGTGTTGACACATAAAAAGAGGTTCAGACACAAAAACAGGCTGTGGAGAAGACTTTCTCCACAGCCTGGAAAAGGAGTGAGCTTAAGCTCACTCCTTTTTACAATAAATCTGCTGCTAGTTGAGCTAAATTAGATCGCTCCCCTTTAACAAACTTCACATGACCACTAATGCGCTGTTCTTTAAACTTCTCTACAACATACGTTAAGCCATTATTATATTCATCTAAATATGGGTGATCAATTTGCTGAGGATCTCCCATCAATACAATCTTACTCTTTTCCCCTACCCTAGTTAGTATCGTTTTCACTTCATGCTTTGTTAAATTTTGTGCTTCGTCAATGATAATGAACTGATCTGGAATACTTCTCCCGCGTATATAAGTAAGGGCTTCTACTTCAATCGAACCCATTCCAGCTAAAATAGCATCTAACTCTCCTGGCTTTTTCGTATTAAATAAATACTCTAGGTTATCAAAAATTGGCTGCATCCATGGTCTTAACTTTTCTTCTTTTTCTCCTGGTAAATAACCGATATCTTTTCCGACTGGGACAATCGGTCTTGCAACGAGTAATTTTTTATATAACCCTAAGTCTTCTGTTTGCATAAGTCCCGAAGCTAATGCAAGTAACGTTTTTCCTGTGCCGGCTTTCCCTGTTAACGTTACAAGCGGAATATCTTCACGAAGCAACAATTCTAATCCCATGATTTGCTGCACGTTTCGTGGTCGTATCCCCCACACTTGTTCATTGTGAAAAATAAGTTTCTTTACCTTCTTACCTAAGTGATCCACGATGCCAAGCGCAGAACTAGAGCCCCCCAATGCATCTTTCATTACTACAAATTGATTTGGATAAAAAGGATGATTCGCAATTTCAGATAGAGGCAATTCACCTTTCTCATAAAAATAATCCAATTGTTCTTTTGATATATATCCTTCTAAAAAGCCAGAATATATATTTTCTACTTCAATTACGCGATCACTTAAATAATCTTCAGCCTTCAAACCAATTGCATCAGCTTTTACCCTTACGAGTACATCTTTACTTACTAAAATAACAGACTTCCC
Source organism: Bacillus sp. ok061 (assembly GCF_900108285.1). Lineage (NCBI taxonomy): Bacteria > Bacillati > Bacillota > Bacilli > Caryophanales > Bacillaceae > Bacillus > Bacillus sp. ok061. The sequence continues at coordinate 1,307 of NZ_FNUW01000016.1, forward strand.
GTCCTCTTTTTCCTGTTCTTCTAAAGATAGATTTTTTGCTACAGCTAAAATTCGATTATCATTTGTTTTTTCTACAAAAATATCTTGTAGTTGCACAAATGAACGATGGTTCAATTCAATACGAAATGTTCCGCCGTTTTCTAGCGGGATACTTTCATGCAGCTTTCCTATTTCACGAAATTTATCTATTAACTTAGATACATAACGAGCGTTTCGTCCTACTTCATCCATATAACGTTTTTTCGAATCAACCTCTTCTAATACAACTGCTGGAATCACTACTTCATTGGTTTCAAATGAAAAAATAGATAAAGGATCCTGCAAAAGTACATTCGTATCTAACACATAAATTTTATCCAACCTGTTACCCCCTGACTCCACTTTTAAATTTGTAGAACAAGGGTTTCATCCATAAAATATGGACGAACCATTGTTATAATTATATGTACCGTGTAAACGAGGTAGAATCGAAAATCATAGTCATTAAACCTTTTATTTATTCTTTATTCATTTCTATTCAATATATTACCTTTTATTATAATTATTAACGTTAAATCACAATAACCGATTACAAAAGTGAATAAACGAATTTCTTATTTAGCATCTTTATAATTCTCTTATCCCTACTAGCACTTCGTTATCCAGCTTTTTCGCTGCCCGAAGATCATATGTTTTTTCATATGTTGGTTCAATTGCAAGTTTCGCTCCATAAAACATAACATCACGCACTTCTTGCACATTTACTTCTATTACAGTTAATTTTAAAGAAATACCTTCCATTCTATCTGTCAAAATTTCACCTGCACCACTTATGGAAAATACGGATTCATTCGCCATTATAGTCAATACCACACCTGTATTATGCCGTATATTTTCCACAATACGTGAACGTTGATCTACTGCAAATCGAATACTAGTTTTACTCACTGCATACACCCAAGAAATAGCACTTACGTTAGGAACTTGTTTTTCGAAATCTGTCGTTGCTATCATAACAATACACTCTTTACGCAACGTTTGTACTAAATCCTCTGTTAAGGTAGGCTCTACTACATTCGCCATATTTTCACCTCCAAACATACTTGGTATATCCTTATCATAACTTATTTTTTGAATTGCGAAAATATTATTTTTTCCCACTATTATTCAAAAACATTATACTTCCATGATATACTTATACTGATAGAATTCGTATTGAGGTGACGAAATGAGAGTCAAATGTATGATTTGTGATAAAAAAGATATGTTAGATGATGAAAATCCTATGGCAAAAAAACTGCGTAATCGCCCTATTCATACATATATGTGCATGGAATGTTCGGAACGAATTGCAGAACGTACAATGGAACGTCATGCAAGTGGTAATTTCCGATTATATCGTGATAAAAAAATCGAAGACGATTGGTAAAATGTAAATAAGTCCTTACTCATATAGATAAGGACTTATTTATATTTTTCTGGTTCACGATTCATCTGATCCAAAAAACAATCAATGGCTTCTAGCGGAAACCTTGCAGACTTCCTTTCCCCATTCATTTCATATGTAATTAAATACATCTCCTCGTTCTTTTCGACTTCCACATTTTTTAATTTATGTTCTTCATATATCATATTTTGAAATAACAAATACGTTTCTTTTGCAGCACTATCATCTGGACGTGCTTCAGCAACTGTTTTAATTGTTAACCAATTATATAGTGCATCTTGTACTGAACGCATAAAAACTCCCCCTTCCTCATCCTGCTTTTTGTTGTTTCGCTTGACGCAAACGTAATCTATAAATCCCAAGTACAATTGCCGCTACAACAAGTCCTTCTCCAACGGGTAAAAATACAGCAAAAAAGGTTAATACTGTACATCCAATTGCTAATGATATGTATATCACAATATTTTTAAGTACAGACAACTTTCTAGCAAACCCTAAATTATAGACGAGAGCACTTAATATAATAATCGTCCCATAAAGTAACCACATTCCTAACTCTGGATTTTCATCTACCTTACACAATTTCGCAAAAAAAGACATCCTTTCTAACACACTCTTCCCCCCTAGCAGTAAAATACAAATTTCTTTATACACTTAATACAAGAGTAACTCGCAAAAAAAATACTGTCCACAAAAAAGAGTAAATATTCTAAAAAATAAACATAATAAAAAACAACGACCTTTATAAAAGGTCGTTGTTTTTTTGTTTTTACGCTTCAACAGATTTCTTTTTCTTAGCAGCTCTTTCGCGCTCACTCTTATCAAGAATCTTTTTACGCAGACGAATTGATTCTGGAGTTACTTCACAGAACTCGTCATCGTTTAAGTACTCTAATGATTCTTCTAAAGTCATTAGGCGTGGTTTCTTCATTGTTGAAGTTTGATCTTTCGTCGCAGAACGAATGTTAGTTTGTTGTTTCATTTTCACAACGTTAACTGTTAAGTCGTTCTCACGAGTATGTTCTCCGACAATCATACCAGCATATACTTCTGTACCTGGTTCAACGAAGATTACACCACGGTCTTCAACTTGCATAATGCCGTATTGTGATGCTTTTCCTGTTTCAAGTGAAACTAGAACACCTTGGCGACGTCCACCCACTTGTCCAGCATGTACTGGTTGGTAGCAATCGAATGTATGGTTTAAAATACCGTAACCACGAGTTAATGTTAGGAATTCTGTTGTGTAACCAATTAAACCACGTGCCGGAACCATGAAAGTAAGGCGAACTTGACCGTTTCCGTTATTCACCATATCTAACATTTCACCTTTACGTGCACCCATTGATTCCATAATAGAACCAGTGTACTCTTCAGGAACATCGATTTGTACGCGCTCTACAGGTTCACATCTTACGCCATCGATATCTTTAATAATTACTTCAGGCTTAGATACTTGTAGTTCATAACCTTCACGACGCATGTTTTCAATTAAGATAGATAAATGCAGTTCCCCGCGTCCAGATACGATCCATGCATCAGGAGAATCTGTATTATCTACACGTAAACTTACATCTGTTTCTAATTGTGAACGAAGACGCTCTTCAATTTTACGAGATGTAATGAATTTACCTTCACGACCTGCAAATGGGCTGTTATTTACAAGGAATGTCATTTGTAGCGTTGGCTCATCAATACGTAATAATGGTAAAGCCTCTTCATGCTCAACCGGACATACCGTTTCACCTACGTTGATGTCTTCCATACCTGAAACAGCTACTAAATCTCCAGCTTTTGCTTCTTCAATTTCTTGACGTTTTAATCCAATGTAACCGAATAATTTCGTTACGCGGAATTGTTTTACACTTCCGTCAACTTTCATTAAAGCAACTTGTTGCCCAACCTTCATTGTACCGCGGAATACGCGTCCAACTCCAATACGTCCAACGTAGTCGTTGTAATCAAGAAGTGCTACTTGGAATTGAAGTGGCTCTTCACTGTTATCAACTGGTGCTGGAATATGTTCGATAATTGTATCGAATAATGATTTCATATTCTCTTCTTGATTTGCCGGATTTGAATCCAAGCTTGCTGTTCCGTTCATTGCTGATGCAAATACAACTGGGAACTCTAATTGATCTTCGTTTGCACCAAGTTCGATGAATAAGTCAACTACTTCATCAACTACTTCATCAGGGCGAGCGAAGTCACGGTCAATTTTGTTTACAACAACGATTGGAGTTAAGTTTTGCTCAAGAGCTTTCTTTAAAACAAATCGTGTTTGTGGCATACAACCTTCATATGCATCAACAACAAGTAGAACACCATCAACCATTTTCATGATACGTTCTACTTCTCCACCGAAGTCAGCGTGACCTGGTGTATCTAAAATATTAATTCTTTTATCTTCATAGTGAATCGCTGTATTCTTCGCTAAAATTGTAATACCGCGTTCTCTCTCTAGATCATTTGAATCCATTGCGCGTTCTTCAATATGTTCATTCGCACGGAATGTCCCCGCTTGACGTAATAACTGGTCAACAAGTGTTGTTTTACCATGGTCAACGTGGGCAATAATTGCTATATTACGTAAATCTTGTCGTTTTTTCAACATGTCCAACTCCTAATGTCTTTTTAATCCTTCTCTATTATAAGAGCGAAGGGGATACAATAGCAATTAAAATAAAAGCAAGAATGAAAATATAGTTGTATTCTTACTTTTGTGAAAGTAAAATGAGATTGGAGGGTGAAGAAATGGAACACATTCAATATCGCTTTTTATTAACCGCAATTATCGGTGTTATTTTCTTAATCGGTATCGGCATTATGATTGCTGAAAATAGTCCAATCGGTATTATTATTTGCATTATCGGTACATTTGTTGCAGTTGGATACGGTTTTGTAACAAAAAGAAAAATGCGCAAATCACAATAACGCTAAAAAGTAAGAAGCTTATACATAGCCTCTTACTTTTTTTGTGGCTCTGATATAAAAGATAACACTTCTTCATACACTCCTGGTTTTGCAACTAGCACACTGCTCTTCTCTATGATAGAAAGTGGCGCTCCAGAGAATGTCGTTACCTTCCCTCCAACTTCTTCTACAATTATCTGTCCTCCGCCAAAATCCCATGGTGATAATCTCGGCGTTACATATGCATCTATTCTTCCTGTTGCAACGTACACCATCTCTAACGCTGCACAGCCATACGATCTCGTGCCCCTTGCTTTCTTAACAAGTGCCATCATACTTTCCATATTAAGCAATGGATTATCTGTAAGCCATATCGCATTTAAAGCTACAATACCTTGCTCTACAGTTCCTTTTTCCAATGGAGGAATTGATATATCATTACAAAAAGCTCCAGATCCCTTGACTGCATGATATAGTTCATCATGTACTGGATCATAAATAAGTCCAATCTTTCCGATACCGTTCTCATAAATCCCCATTGAAATTGCAAAATTTCTTTTTTGATGAACAAAGTTCATCGTGCCGTCAATTGGATCAATTAACCAAACAACCCCGTCAGAAGACGTTATCTCGTCTCCATAACCCTCTTCTCCTAAAATATTATGATTCGGGAATGTTTCTTTAATTTTCCCAATTAAAAACTGTTCTATCTCTCGGTCCATATTTGTCACTAAGTCAGCTGCATTGGATTTTGTTTCTATAATAAGTGCTTTTTTCATGGATGCCATTAAATGCTCTCCTGCATCCCGAATCCACCGTTTGGCGTGTGCATCGATGTCTTTCCATACTTCTTGCATGTTTAAACACTCCGATCTTTACTGTTCACAGAAAAAACGAACCCTTTATAAGGTTCGCACCAACTAATTTTTTATACATATACTATTATTACGCTTCTAAACGAATCATTTCAAGTCTTAACACTTCTAACTTTTGTACACACTCTTCTTTTTTCTGTTTATCATCTTCCATCATCGCATCATATAAAGTTGCTAATTCATAATCTAGCTCCAAACGTAGCACCGGTATTCTCTTTTCGGCATCTGTTCTCTTTAACGCATTAATCACCTGTCTCATATTATTTGCCTCCTCCCAATATTCGTCTGCCCTCGGACTAGAATTAATTAAATTTTCTGATTTTTTGTTTTATACTATACTATGTTGGATAAATCATCTATGCAACAAAATTATATTTTTTTATTTAAATTTTTTTGTGCTGTTTTTTTTATGAATAGTACAAGCTATGCTAAAATAAAAGCAAAATAGGAGTTGGAGGAACAATCATGACAATACAAACATTCAAGTCAACTGATTTTGATGTCTTTACAGTTGATGGTCTCGAAGAACGAATGAGTGCAATTAAAACGAACATTCATCCTAAGCTAGAAGCTTTAGGGGAACAATTTGCAGAATACTTATCCCAACACACTGATGAGAACTTTTTTTATCATGTTGCAAAACACGCACGTCGCAAAGTCAATCCACCAAACGATACTTGGGTTGCTTTTTCAACAAATAAACGAGGATATAAAATGCTACCGCATTTCCAAATCGGCTTATGGGGTACTCATGCCTTCATATACTTTGGTTTAATCTATGAGTGTCCACAAAAAGTTGAGACGGCTCATGCCTTCTTAGAACATTTAAATGATTTAAAAACAAATATTCCAAATGACTTCGTTTGGTCCATTGACCATACTAAACCAAGTGTGAAATTACATAAAACACTTGAAACCGAAGACTTACAAAAGATGATTGAACGACTAGCTACTGTAAAAAAAGCAGAATTATTAGTTGGTATTCATATATCACCAGAGGAGTTTTCAGCAATGACCAACGAACAATTCCTTGCTAAGATTGAATCTACGATGCAATCACTCCTTCCTTTATATGCACTTTGTAATCGATAGTAGAAAACGGACAATTTATATTGTCCGTTTTTAGTTGTTATCACATTATATCACTTCAGTTTTTATTTTTCAAAATATTTTTTACATTTTTACAACCTTTTGTTCTTCGACTTCCTTTGCTCTTTGAATAGCACGATATATAGAGTATCCACTTACTTCTTGAAACTCTTTATCAATTTTCTTTTCTTCTGCTTTCGATGGAACAATCTCTTTAAAGCGACGATATAAACCCATTAATTCTTCTCTTATAATTCCTTTTTCATAAGCTTTCTCAATTGCTTCATAAAACTTCACAATTATAACCATTTCCTCATTTGACCAATCATAATCTAACGGATATTGATATTCCATTTCGCACCCCATTTATCATTTCTTCTTGTTTCATTATGCTATCTTAAAGAGAATATTTTATTATTCATTATAGCCACTCTGCATTATACACTATTTATTCATTTTAATGGAATTGTCTTCCTCTATTCATTAGTTGAGGCTAACTATTAAACATACTCACCTTAAAAACATTTTTTTCTATACATCTATAATTATTGGTGATATAATGCTTTTGTTTTATAGAAAATAAAGTGAAGCTACCATCTCAAAAACGATTTTTTGAATGGCAGAAAAACAAGCCTCATTCTAAAAAAAGACTTACCTTTTTTAGAGCAGGATTATATAAAACAAATTATACTAAATATTATGAAGAAGAAGGGGTGTATAGATTGTCCCAATACGAAACACCATTGTTTACCGCTTTAGTTGAGCACAGTAAGCGAAATCCAATTCAATTCCATATTCCTGGTCATAAAAAAGGACAGGGCATGGATCCTACATTTCGCGAATTTATTGGGCATAATGCATTAGCAATTGACTTAATTAATATTGCGCCACTCGATGATTTACATCATCCAAAAGGTATGATTAAAGAAGCACAGGATTTAGCAGCCGCTGCATTCGGTGCAGATCATACTTTCTTTTCTATTCAAGGTACAAGTGGCGCTATTATGACAATGGTGATGAGCGTTTGCGGTCCTGGTGACAAAATCCTAGTACCACGAAACGTGCATAAATCAGTAATGTCAGCTATTATTTTCTCAGGTGCAAAACCGATTTTCATGCATCCTGAAATCGATCCGAAGCTCGGTATTTCTCATGGAATCACAATTCAATCTGTCAAAAAAGCACTTGAAGAGCACTCAGATGCAAAGGGCTTACTTGTTATTAATCCAACGTACTTTGGGTTTGCTGCAGACTTAGAACAGATTGTACAATTAGCACATTCTTATGACATCCCTGTACTAGTCGACGAGGCTCATGGTGTTCATATTCATTTTCACGATGAATTGCCGATGTCAGCGATGCAAGCGGGTGCAGATATGGCAGCAACAAGTGTTCACAAATTAGGAGGCTCTTTAACTCAAAGTTCTATTCTTAATGTGAAAGAAGGCTTGGTGAATGTAAAGCATGTCCAATCTATTATTAGCATGCTTACGACTACATCAACTTCTTACATCTTGTTAGCATCCCTTGATGTTGCCAGAAAACGTCTTGCTACAGAAGGAACAGCACTCATAGCACAAACAATACAATTAGCTGAACATGTTCGTGATGCTATAAATTCTATTGAGCATCTTTACTGTCCTGGAAAAGAAATGTTAGGTACAGATGCTACCTTTAACTATGATCCTACAAAGATAATTGTATCTGTAAAAGATTTAGGTATTACCGGCCACCAAGCTGAAGTATGGCTTAGAGAGAAATATAACATTGAAGTAGAACTCTCAGATCTATACAACATACTATGTCTTATCACTTTGGGAGATACAGAAAGTGATACAAATACACTTATTGCAGCATTACAAGATTTAGCAGCAACATTTAGAAATAGGGCAGATAAAGGTGTTCAAGTACAAGTAGAGATTCCAGAAATTCCAGTGCTAGCACTTTCTCCTCGAGATGCTTTTTATTCGGAAACAGAAGTCATTCCATTTGAAAATGCAGCGGGTCGTATTATAGCTGATTTTGTTATGGTTTATCCGCCAGGGATTCCAATCTTTACTCCGGGGGAAATTATTACACAAGAAAACTTAGAGTATATTCGTAAAAACTTAGAAGCAGGTTTACCTGTACAAGGTCCTGAAGATATGACATTACAAACATTACGTGTTATTAAAGAGTACAAGCCTATCAGTTGATAGGCTTTTTTTTCACCTTTTTTCCTATTCTTCATACGATACTAAAGAATGTAACGTATAGGTGGGGATACTATTATGATTGTAATAGGCCGTTCTATTGTACATCCTTATATTACAAATGAATATGAGCCATTTGCAGCAGAGAAACAACAAATTTTATCAATAATGGCAGGAAATCAAGAAGTTTATTCCTTCCGAACAGCTGATGAACTCAGCTTTGATCTCAATTTACGAGTTAATATTATTATCTCTGCACTAGAACTTTTTCAAAGTGGATTTCAGTTTCGCACATTTCAACAATCCTTTTGCAACCCCCAGTATTGGAAAAGAACGTCCCTTGGAGGATTCGAGCTTCTTCCAAACATACCACCTTCTATTGCCATACAAGATATTTTCAAAAACGGAAAACTATATGGAACTGAATGCGCAACCGCTATGATCATTATTTTTTATAAAGCTTTATTATCATTGTATGAGGAAGAAACTTTCAATCGTCTATTTGCAAACCTTTTACTTTATACATGGGACTACGATCAAGATCTAAGGCTCATAACAAAAACCGGTGGCGATCTTGTTCCAGGTGACCTCGTTTACTTTAAAAACCCACAAGTGAATCCAGCTACGATTGAGTGGCAAGGAGAAAACACAATCTATTTAGGAAATTTCTTTTTTTACGGACATGGCGTAGGTGTAAAAACAAAAGAAGAAATTATTTATTCATTAAATGAACGACGAGTCCCTTACGCTTTTATTTCAGCTTTCTTGACCGATACTATTACCCGTATCGATAGCCGTATAATGAGCCAATACGTTTCTTCTAGTACACCACAGACATCCATAAGCTTTATTCCAATTAGAGATGATGCAATCGTTGCAACAGTTGGCCATACAACTACAATTTATTAAAAAAAGCGCCTACACATGTAGGCGCTTTTTCTTATTATTAAGCTTTTGTATGTTCTTTATGGTCACATTCGCAATGAGATCCACATTTCCCGTATAGTACTGTTGATTTTTCATCTTCAAAATGTCCAATTGTTCCTTCACATACTTGGCATACGATTGTTCCCATTTTCATTTCCCCCTGAGTTTTAATAGTAATCTATTTATTTATCATTAAGCTTTCGCATTATCTTTTCTAGCACAGTCACAATTTGTTCCACATTTTCCGTAAAGTACCGTCGTTTTCTCATCTTCAAAATGTCCGATTGTTCCTTCACATACTTGGCATACGATTGTTCCCATTTTTCATTTCCTCCTAAGTTTATGGTCCTAAAAACTTTTAGCTGTCCATTTCCTATCAATTATTGGGCTTTTGTATGCTCTGTGTGATCACATCCGCAAGATCCACATTTCCCGTAAAGTACCGTTACTTTCTCATCTTCGAAGTGTGCAATTGTACCTTCACAATCTTGACATACGATTGTTCCCATTTTTCATTTCCCCCTAAGTTTATAATCCCAAAAACTTTTTTGTAACCGCTTAACTTTCTGTCTTCATTTTAATATGTTATACTTTTTACGTCAATAGGTTTTTAGTATAACACATTAAATATTTTAAATTTAAATTAGTATGCGATATTAAAATAAAAAAACAGCCATATTTATAAGTACGACTGTTTCACATTAATTATTCTTCATATTCCGCATGTAAAGAAGTTGACGGAACTAGAAATTTGAAAAACTGAGCTAACTCCTTTGCTTCCTCTTCTGATCCTAATTTAAAAATCTCCTGTATATATTGAACATTCTCTACATCATCTCGTCCGAGTAAAGTAGACCTTCCTGTTTGCATACAAACAATGAGCGGCTTTCCAAAAAACATATTTGTATAAATAACACCAAAATCATAACGTGTATCATGTGTCATAAACCCTAAAAATCGTACCTTCACACTTTCATGCTCATCATACAATTTTTCAAACATTGGTTTCCACCTTTCTACATCACGTTTCATTACTAGTATATTAAACAAAACATGTAATACTCCTTTTAATTGTCAAAAAATTCAGTAGGATGTAGAATGATAGTATTCTACTAAGTTAGGGGGAAGTTCTATGCAACATGCCTTTATTACGCTTGTACCTAAATCCAATCAACAATCTGTTTCAATAGATGATATAAAACAACTTTTTCATTATTATAAAACAGTTACTTATAAAACTGGGGCCCAAATTAATTACACGTATACAAATACCGCTTTTCCTTATGAAATTTTAGATACATCTACAACAACATTAAAACTTCAATCCAATCACGACCGGTATGACTCAATTTATATTGGTGTTGGTATAGAAAATGAACAATCTTTCATCCAAGTTTCTTTACCACCTAATGCAACATATGGTGACAAAGGGAAAGCAAATGAATTTTGCCGTTTTTTAGCGAAGAAATTAGAAGGAGAGTTACAATTATTTAATGGAAGAACAATGTATTTTTATAAACGTTAATTTAAAAAATAGATAATATGATTAAAAATAGTATACAATTCGAACATGTAAGAAATAAAGCTTGCTTTCTTACGTGTAATACAAAATATGCTATTACATAGGCTAAATACAGGAATACGAAAAAAAGAATGACTTTATAATGAAGCTTATCACCATTCGATAATGTTAACACAGTGGAAAAGCCACTCCATAGTAGTAAATGATAAAATATAACATGTAATATTTTCATGGAACCTTCTCCTTTGACATGCTCTATTTTATTAATATATGGGGTTAAGTTTGAATCAATTACATATTATAGGATGATACATATTACCTTTGAAGTAAATTACGCATGAATCATTTGTTAAAGTATTATATATTCATTCGACAAGTACGTTTAAAGACCTTGCAAGTCATTTGATGAAAATAAAAATAGCCCCTCTCTTACAATAAGAGAGGGGCTATTTTTATTAATTAAATTATTTTACAATGTGAATTGGCATTCCAAGAGCAACTTCAGCTGCTTCCATTGTGATTTCACCTAATGTTGGGTGAGCATGGATTGTTTGAGCGATATCTTCAGCTGTCATTCCAGCTTCGATAGCTAAACCAATCTCAGAGATAATATCAGAAGCACCTGCACCTGCAACTTGAGCACCTACAAGAAGGCCATCTTCTTTACGTGTTACAAGTTGTAGGAAACCGTCAGTGCTGTTTAATGATAATGCACGACCGTTAGCAGCGAATGGGAACTTAGATACAGTTACAGTCATTCCAGCTTCTTCAGCTTGTTTTTTAGTGTAACCAACAGATGCTAATTCTGGATCAGTGAAGCATACTGCAGGAATTCCGATGTAATCGATAGCTGATGCATGGCCACTAATTGCTTCTACAGCTACTTTACCTTCGTAAGAAGCTTTGTGAGCTAATGGTGGTCCAGGAACGATATCACCGATTGCATATATGTTTGGTACATTTGTACGACATTGCTCATCGATTTCGATGATGCCGCGGTCAGTCATTTTAACTCCAACTTGCTCAAGACCGATTTCTTGAGTGTTTGGACGACGACCTACAGTTACTAATACGTAATCTGCTTCTACAGTTTGGATTTCACCTTTAACTTCAAAGCTAACTTTTACGCCAGTTTCTGTTTCTTCAACGCCTTTAGCCATAGCTTTTGTATGGATATTTACGTTACCTTTTTTCTGTAGAGCACGTTTAACAACAGAGCTCATAGCTTTTTCGAAACCAGCTAAGATTTCGTCGCCAGCTTCTACTACAGTAACTTCTGTACCGAAGTTAGCATATGCAGTACCTAATTCCATACCGATGTAACCGCCGCCGATTACAACAAGTTTTTTAGGAATTTCAGGTAAGCTTAAAGCACCTGTAGAGTTGATAACACGTTTAGAGTATTTGAATCCTGGAATTTCGATTGGTGTAGAACCAGTTGCAAGAACAGCATTTTTAAACGTATAAGTTTGAGCTGCATCTTCAGTCATAACGCGTAATGTATTAGCATCTACGAAGTAAGCTTCACCGCGAATGATTTCAACTTTGTTACCTTTAAGAAGGCCTTCAACACCGCCAGTTAATTTCTTAACTACGCCGTTTTTCCATTCTTGAACTTTTGTAAAGTCAACTTTTACGTTCTCTGCAGTGATACCCATGTCATCAGAATGCATTGCATTCTCATAACGATGACCTGCATTGATTAACGCTTTTGAAGGAATACATCCAACGTTTAAGCATACGCCACCAAGGTTAGCTTTTTCAATGATTGCTACCTTTTGACCTAATTGTGCTGCACGAATTGCCGCAACGTATCCACCAGGACCTGCACCAACAACGACTGTATCTAATTCAATTGGGAAATCTCCTACTACCATTGTTATTACGCCTCCATTACTAATAATTGTGGGTCATTCAATAGACGTTTAATTTGGTTTAACGCTTTTTGAGCAGTTGCGCCGTCAATTAAACGATGGTCAAAGCTTAGAGATAATGCTAATACTGGAGCTGCAACGATTTCACCATTTTTCACAACTGGTTTTTCAGCGATACGGCCGATACCAAGGATTGCTACTTCTGGGTGATTGATAACTGGAGTGAACCATTGTCCACCTGCAGAACCAATGTTTGTAATTGTGCAAGAAGCACCTTTCATTTCAGTTGGAGCTAGACGACCTTCACGTGCTTTACCAGCAAGATCATTGATCTCGTTAGAAATAGTGAAGATAGACTTGCGATCTGTATCTTTAACAACTGGTACTAATAGACCTTTGTCTGTATCAGCTGCGATACCGATGTTGAAGTAATGTTTATGAACTACTTCTTGAGATGCATCGTCTAAAGAAGTGTTTAACATTGGGTATTCACGTAATGCAGATGTTAAAGCTTTAACAACGTATGGAAGGTAAGTTAATTTAATACCTTTGTCAGCTGCTACTGCTTTGAACTTCTTACGGTGAGCAACAAGCTCAGTTACATCAACTTCATCCATTAATGTTACGTGAGGAGCTGTATGCTTAGAGTTAACCATTGCTTTCGCAATCGCTTTACGGATACCACTCATTTTCTCACGAGTTTCTGGATATTCACCAGCTGGAATTGGTTGTGCTTTTGGTGCTTCTTCTTTCGCTGCTGCTGGAGTAGCTTCTACTGCTGCTGGAGCCTCAGTTGCTGCTACAGTTTGTCCACCATTTGCAAATGCATCGATGTCAGCTTTTACGATACGGCCATTCTTACCAGTACCAGCTACTTTATGAATGTCTACACCTTTTTCACGAGCGTATTTACGAACAGATGGCATAGCGATTACGCGCTCATTTACTACTTCTGCAGTTGCTGCTGGAGTAGCTTCCGCTGCTGGAGCTTCTACTGCTGCTTCTTCAGCTTTTGGAGCTTCATCATGATCGTCACCTTTAAATTTAAGGTTTTCGTATCCAGGAGCATCAAATTTAATTAATGTATCTCCTACGATTGCAACTGTTCCTTCTTCTACAAGTACTTCAAGTACTTTACCTTTAACAGGAGAAGGGATTTCTACTACTGCTTTATCATTTTGTACTTCAAGAAGTACATCGTCTTCGTTTACTTCATCGCCTGGTTTAATAAACCATTTTACGATTTCACCTTCGTGGATACCTTCACCGATATCTGGTAGTTTAAATTCAAATGCCACGGAATTCAGCCCCCTGATTCATTTCATTATTATGGAATATGTACAAAAGAAACCAGCATGTGCTGATTTCTTTTGCACATGAAAAGCTAAAAATTAGAAGTTCATTACTTTGTTTACAGCTTCAACAATATCTTTGTGGTTTGGTAACCATACGCTCTCTGCTTGAGAGAATGGGAATACTGTGTCAGCAGCTGCAACACGTACAACTGGAGCTTCTAAGTTTAAGATTGCACGGTCGTTAATTTCCGCTACAACGTTAGCTGCAATACCAGCTTGTTTTTGAGCTTCTTGAACTACAACTACGCGACCTGTTTTTTCAACAGAAGCGATGATTGTTTCAATATCTAATGGTTGAACTGTACGTAAGTCAACAACCTCTAAAGAGATACCTTCTTTTTCAAGTTCTTCAGCAGCTTTTAATGCAGCGTGAACCATAGCACCGTAAGCGATAACAGATACATCTGTACCTTCACGTTTGATATCAGCTTTACCTAAATCAATTGTGTATTCGCCTTCTGGTACATCTTGACGGAATGAACGATACAATTTCATATGCTCTAAGTAGATTACTGGATCGTTGTCACGAATCGCAGAGATTAAAAGACCTTTAGCATCGTATGGAGTAGATGGAATAACAACTTTTAGACCAGGTTGTTGAGCCACTAATCCTTCTAAGCTATCAGCATGTAGTTCAGGAGTATGAACACCACCACCGAATGGAGAACGAACTGTTACTGGAGCAGTCCAACGTCCACCAGAACGGTAACGCATACGAGCCAATTGACCAGAAATTGAATCCATTACTTCAAAAACGAAACCGAAGAATTGGATTTCTGGAACTGGACGGAATCCTTCAAGTGCAAGACCAACTGCAAGTCCACCAATACCAGACTCTGCAAGTGGAGTATCCATTACACGATCTTCACCAAATTCAGCTTGTAAACCTTCAGTAGCACGGAATACACCGCCGTTTACACCAACGTCTTCACCAAATACAAGTACGTTAGGATCATTTTTCATTTCAACGCGTAAAGCATCAGTGATTGCTTGAATCATTGTCATTTGAGCCATGGCTTACTTCGACTCCTTTTCTTTGTAGATTTCATATTGTTCAGCTAAGTTGTAAGGCATTTTTTCGTACATGATTTCCATTAAATCAGTTACTTTTTGTTTTGGAGCTTGGTCAGCCTTAGCAATTGCTTGTTTGATATCTTCTTTTGCTTCTTCGATTACTGTCTCTTCAACTTCTTGAGACCATAGGCCTTTAGCTTCTAAGAACTTACGGAAGCGTACGATTGGGTCTTTTTGTTCCCATTCGTTTTCGATATCTTTTGTACGGTAACGAGTTGGGTCATCACCAGCCATTGTATGTGGACCGTAACGGAATGTTAAAGTCTCGATTAAAGTAGGGCCTTCGCCATTTACTGCGCGCTCACGAGCGAAAGCAGTTGCTGCATATACAGCTAATGGATCCATACCGTCTACTTGAATTCCGTAAATACCTGCTGCTACTGCTTTTTGTGCTACAGTTTTAGCTGCAGATTGCTTTTCTACTGGAGTAGAGATTGCATAACGGTTGTTTTGAACAACGAAGATCGCTGGAGCTTTGAATGCACCTGCAAAGTTCATACCTTCGTAGAAGTCACCTTGTGAAGCACCACCGTCACCAGTGTAAGTAATTGCAACAGATTTTTTACCACGTAGTTTCATACCTAACGCAACACCAGCAGTTTGGATGATTTGCGCACCGATAATGATTTGTGGAGCTAATGCATTTACATTCTCAGGCATTTGGTTACCCATGAAGTGTCCACGAGAGAATAAGAATGCTTGGTATAATGGTAATCCGTGCCATACTAATTGTGGTACATCACGGTATCCTGGTAAGATGAAGTCTTCTGCTTCAAGTGCGAAATGACTCGCTAATTGAGAAGCTTCTTGTCCAGCTGTAGGTGCGTAAAAACCTAAACGTCCTTGACGGTTTAAAGAAATAGAACGTTGATCTAATACGCGAGTATACACCATACGACGCATTAATTCTTTTAATTGATCATCAGATAATTCAGGCATAGCTGCTTCATTCACAACTTCACCGTTTTCATTTAAAATTTGTAATGTTTCAAATTGAGCTGCGATAGCTTTCATTTGCTCATCAACATTAAATAGGGTCTTTTTTGTTTTAGTACCCATTCCGTTCACCTCTTCCTCTCTTGAACCATATTCTGAAACGCTTTCACTGGCTATTTTCCAGTTTAAAAAGCGCAACGATGTAAACCAACATGTTTGTCTGTCGGTTGAGAATAATTTTGTGTACCTAACAATCTGTACTAATGTTTTTTCAGAAACATATTAATACAATCTTGATCACGTTTTTTAGTTTACAACTATTCTAATTACGATGTCAATTACTTTGAATACGTTTTTTTATAAATAATATGCAGGTTTCTACTACACAAACGTGTTTTTATTTTTTACATCTGTATTAGTAAGCATTGACCTACTGTTATATTATTCCCTTTTTCACTTATTTTTTCTCTTAGAATAATATGTAAACGATTTAATTCTCTTTAGTTTTTCTCTCTTCGTAACAAAAATATACAAACTACTCTTCCTTTTTTAGGTAAATACCTATACATTCCTACCCTCTCTTCCATACATTATAATAACCGCAGTATTAGCGGGAAATGATAAAGGAGGTCATCTCATGTACGGATACTCATATTGCTATCCAACTTGTTCATATCCTTCCTACGGTTATGGCGGTTCTTGTGGCGGATCTGGACGCGGCTTCGCCTTAATCGTTGTGTTGTTTATTCTTTTAATTATCGTTGGTGCTGCTTGCATTCGCTAATGTAAAACGAAACAACTATGGAAAGAAAAAGACGGCTTTGCCGTCTTTTTCTTTTTATTACATACATAACTACTCTATAATAGAACGATTTCCAAAATGCCTTCCCTTTCTTGCCGATGACTTTTTCCATCTCCTTTGGTAGACTAAAGAGGAAAGGAGAGATTACATATGCTTACAATGAAAGATGTTATTCGCGAAGGAGATCCTATTTTGCGCAACGTTGCAGAAGAGGTGTCATTACCGGCAAGCGAAGAAGATACAACTACCTTAAAAGAAATGATTGAATTTGTAATAAATAGCCAAGATCCTGAAATGGCTGAAAAATATAGTTTACGCCCTGGAATCGGATTAGCGGCTCCGCAAATCGGTGTTTCAAAAAAAATGATTGCAGTTCATGTAACCGATGCGGACGGTACATTATATAGCCATGCATTATTCAATCCAAAAATCATTAGCCATTCTGTTGAACGTACATATTTACAGGGCGGTGAAGGCTGTCTATCTGTAGACCGCGAAGTACCTGGTTATGTTCCTCGTTATACAAGAATTACAGTAAAAGCAACTTCTATTAACGGGGAAGAAGTAAAATTACGTTTAAAAGGTTTACCAGCAATCGTATTCCAGCACGAGATTGACCATTTAAATGGCGTTATGTTCTATGACCATATTAATAAAGAAAATCCATTTGTCGCTCCTGATGATTCCAAACCTCTAGAGCGATAATAATAAAGTGAAACTTTAATCAGTGGGGGTTTTGTTCATCCCCCACTGATTATTAGCCCTCACCAATCGGGCTTTTACGGGCAGCAGCCCCCCCACCTAACTTCTTTGCTTTCGCTGAATTTTGAGGTGGGGGTCTTACTACCCGGCAAATAGCGGGATAAAAAGGCGGAAGTTAATCTTCCGCCTTTTTATTATGAAATGGGTTCCATATTCACTTACAGCAATCCAGCCCACTTTAGTCCATGATATATACCGTCTTCACTAACGTCCTTTGTCACATGATTTGCAAGTTTTTTCAAGTCTTCATGGCCATTTCCCATCACAATACCTGTGCCAACGGCTTCGATCATTTCTAAATCATTTAAGCCATCTCCAAATGCATACACTTGATTACGATTAAAACCTAACTTTTCAATATATTTCTCAATTCCTTTTGCCTTAGAACCACCATTCGGAATGATATCCATTGAATATGCATGCCAACGAATAAAATGAAAATCTGGATAATGATTAATAAACTTTTCCTCTTCATTTACTTCACAAAAAAGTAGTGTTTGATAAATATTACGTTCCTCATAAAAATTAGGCTCATATGCGGGATGCTCGAAGTTTAAGCTTCCAAAGCCTTCTTTCACATAATCATGATATTCCACTGATGCTCTCATATCTTGATGGTCAAGGTATACAAGTGGATATCCTTCTTGTTTTGCAAACTGAGTAAACTTATGTAAAGCATCTGGATGTAACGGATTATTAAATATTACCTCATCTTCAAAGACAACATATTGTCCATTAAAACTAACATAATTATGTATATTAAGTTCCTTGCGAATATCTTCGAACATAAATGGCGCGCGCCCTGTCGCAATTGCTACATGTACACCTTTTTCTTGTAACTGTTTTACTGCATCTCGTGTAGATTGCGGAATTTTTTTATCATGATCTAATAATGTTCCATCAATATCAAAAAAAACAATTTTATCATTCATTTGTCAAAATCCTTTCTGGCACTCTATATTCCTATTTTGAATATCGCTTTTCAAATTCTAAAAAAAAGTATAACATATTAAACATCTGTGAAGAAAGCGTTCCCTTTCTGACCTTATTTATAAACTTTGCATATATATATTAGTAAAACATGTGGATACTTGTTCGGATGAATTTTCTTTTCCATTCTTCCTCATACTATACCTATAACTAACGGCTACTAATCGTTACTATAGAATAACTTTCACTGTATGGGAAAGGACAAGATTCACCATTCACTTTTGTCCTATCTCTTATATCAGAGATAGAGTTTTCACTAGTAATAGGCATGTTTAAAATAAGGAAAGGAAGGAGTAATCATGCTGAAGAAGCTGAAGAAAAAGCTCAAGCGTTATTTAAACGGTCTAGTCCGTAAAAAGACAATCGCTTAACTTGTGCCCATTTCGGGCTTTTTCTTCATTCTCATTCGAAAAAACATGAAAATCGTGACTGTTTGCTTTATAATAAGTAACAGATAATGCAAAACATAGACAAGGAGAGGTTTTCCAAATGATTTTTAAAGTATTTTATCAAGAAAAATTAACTGAGGTTCCAGTACGTGAAAATACAAAAGTTTTATATTTAGAGGCTACGTCTGAAAAAGATGTTCGTACAAAATTAAATAAGTTCGCATATAATATCGAGTTTGTTCAGTCTGTTACTGGCGCTCATCTTGAATATGAAAAAGAAAACGCTGATTTAACATTAGCGGAAATCGTATAGCGATATGAAATTTCTAAAAAACGACCAAGTTGCTGTATTTGCTCTCGGTGGGCTTGGTGAAATCGGTAAAAATACATACGCTGTTCAATTTCAAGATGAAATTATTATAATTGATGCTGGAATTAAATTTCCAGAGGACGAACTCCTCGGAATCGATTATGTAATACCAGACTACACTTATTTTGTGCGAAACGAAGATAAAATTAAAGGGTTATTCATTACACATGGTCACGAAGATCATATCGGCGGAATTCCTTATCTATTACGTCAAGTGAACATTCCGATTTACGGCGGAAAATTAGCAATTGCACTCATCAAAAATAAATTAGAAGAACACGGCTTACTTCGTAAAGCAAAACTTTACGAAATTCAAGAAGATGACGTTATTAAATTCAAAAAAACGTCTGTATCCTTCTTCCGTACAACTCACAGTATTCCAGATTCGTACGGCGTTGTTGTGAAAACACCTCAAGGTCAAGTTGTTCATACAGGTGATTTCAAATTTGATTTCACACCAGTTGGTGAACCAGCTGATTTAACAAAAATGGCTGAAATCGGTAAAGATGGCGTGCTATGTCTATTATCTGATAGTACGAACAGTGAAGTTCCAAACTTTACTATGTCTGAGCGTCGCGTTGGTGATAGCATTCAAGACATTTTCCGTAAAGTAGACGGACGGATTATATTCGCAACCTTTGCATCAAATATTCACCGCTTACAACAAGTTATTGAAGCTGCTGTTGAAAACAACCGTAAAGTAGCTGTGTTTGGTCGAAGTATGGAAGCAGCGATTGAAATCGGACAAAACCTTGGTTATATTCGTTGCCCGAAAGATACATTCATAGATGCATCTCAACTAAACCGCTTACCAGCTAATAAAGTTGTTATTTTATGTACAGGTAGTCAAGGTGAACCGATGGCAGCACTTTCACGTATTGCAAACGGTACACACCGCCAAATTCAAATTATTCCTGGAGATACAGTTGTTTTCTCTTCTTCACCAATTCCAGGAAATACAATTAGCGTAAGTCGTACAATTAACATGTTGTACCGCGCTGGCGCTGATGTAATTCACGGGAAACTTTCAAATATCCATACAAGTGGACACGGTGGGCAAGAAGAACAAAAGTTAATGTTACGTCTAATTAAACCGAAGTACTTCATGCCAATTCATGGTGAATATCGTATGCAGCGTATGCATATGAACATAGCAAATGATTGTGGTATCCCTGAAGAAAATTGCTTCATTATGGATAATGGCGATGTTCTTGCTTTACGTTCGGATGAAGCTAGCGTAGCTGGAAAAATCCCATCTGGTTCGGTCTACATTGATGGAAACGGTATTGGAGATATCGGCAATATCGTATTACGAGATCGTCGTATCCTTTCTGAAGAAGGACTTGTAATTGTAGTTGTAAGCATTGATATGAAAGAATTTAAAGTTGCAGCAGGACCTGATATCATCTCACGCGGTTTCGTTTACATGCGTGAAAGCAGTGATTTAATCAATGATGCACAAACATTAATTACAACTCATTTAGAAAAAGTAATGGAGCGTAAAACAACACAATGGTCTGAAATTAAAAATGAAATTACAGACACATTAGCTCCATTCCTATATGAGAAAACGAAACGCCGTCCAATGATTTTACCAATCATTATGGAAATATAAGAAAAAGGACAATGCTATGAAGGCATTGTCCTTTTCTTTTCTCTTATCTTAAAAAGTGTTTAAATCGATCCACTTCATCGTCATGACCAATGACAATTAATATATCTCCTGCTTGAATATTCTCCGTAGCCCGAGGGGATACGATAACTTCTTTACCTCGTTTAATTGCTACAATATTCAATCCAAACTTCGCACGAATATCTAATTCAATTAAAGAGTGCCCATCAATTTTTTTATTCGCAATAATCTCTACAATACTATGCTCATCTGAAAGCTCAAGGTAATCTAACACATTGCTTGATGCAATATTATTAGCAATCCTTTTTCCCATATCACGTTCTGGATGCACAATATGATCTGCACCTATTTTACTTAACACTTTTTCATGATAATCATTTTGAGCTTTTACAGTAATATTTTTTACACCCAACTCTTTCAAAATCAAAGTCGTTAAAATACTTGAATTTAAATTATCTCCAATAGCAACGACTACATGATCAAAATTTCGAATACCAAGGCTTTTTAATACCATCTCATCTGTTGAATCTGCAATTACAGCATGCGAAGCTATATTTGCAAATTCATTAATTTTATCCTCATCTGAATCGATTGCCATTACTTCCATACCTAATTGAGCTAGTTCTCGGCAAATACTTCCACCAAAGCGACCAAGTCCAATGACAGCAAATTCTTTTTCTTTCTCACCCACAGGAATTCCTCCAATAACTTCAAGTACTATTTATTTTCAGTGTAACACACTTTATATGCGTCACAAAAACTGTAATTAGCTCTTATTTCTGTTTTTGTATATAAAAATATTGTTGCAAGTAAAAAGCGATACCAACAAGTAACATAGCAAATACAAATATATTTCCAAACGAACTAAATGTTTCAAAAACGAATAATAATGTTTCTTGACCAAAAAAGGCAAATAGCAGCTGTGTGAATGCAAATAACAACGCCCATATGTAATGATGTTGATGAAATAAATAATGCGTTGCACCTAAAAAAGCAATAAACGAAAAGATAAAGATCCACCAATTTTCTAAAAATAGTTGCCAATTAGTAAATTGATATCCATTTACTAATATCGCAATAAGCGCGATAACTGCCATCGTCGGCACACTCCAAAATAATGCCCGTCCTCTAAAGAAACGAGTGCCTTTAACATCTCCTTTTTCATGTGCAATATATGTTAGTACTACTGTGCTTATATACAAAACAGAAAGAATTGTTAAAACGATAATGAGCCAAAAATGTAATTGATAATATTCATGTTCTATATTTGTCACGATTGCAGCTAACATACACGGAATTAACATTCCCGTCCAACCATCTACTTTTCTTTCATTCCAAAAGACCGTATTACCAATCCTTATTCCTAACAGCATAAAAATAATGATACCCAATACAAATAACGTAGTTTTATTCCCTACTAAACTCGTTGAGAAAGCAATTAATCCAATAAATAAAAAGAGCACAAACCCATTCATAATTTCTAGTACAGGTGATAAATATCTCTTCACCCATTTGTATGTTTCGTCATATTCATTATTATCTACTAGACGATAGGCATAAAAACTTATCCCAAAATAAACCGCCGCAATAATAACATACGCATATAAGACGAAACATAAAATCGCACTGCTAATTTGCACGTAATTCCCCACCCTTTTTTCTATGTTTCACATTGATTTTACACACTTTTCATACTAAAAGTAAACATATATAAGTTAGTCAAATAATTAATAATGAGCAGTGGCTAAAAACCCCCTGCTCATTATTAAAACAGTCCAATTAACTTTATTCTTTCATTTGTATGTAAATGTCTAAAATCAATCTATACGAGCGTTACTTACACCTCAGAACAAAAAAAATTTTGGAAACTTCAAGAAAGCGGAAGTTTTATTTTCTATTCCCTTTCCACTTTACATATTGGCTTAAAAATGTAATTGCCTTTTCAATCACTTCTTCATCTGGCTTTAATTTCGCATGATGTAAACCATATTCTGAATTTACTCCAAGCCAAAACATAAATCCAGGGATTTCTCGAAGCATATAACCAAAATCTTCACCTGTCATTGCCTCAGTACATGTAATAACATTCATATCTGTTTGTTTATGTACAAATTGCATAAACTCTCTCGTTAACTCTTCATGGTTATATACTTGATGATACATTGCTCCGTAATCTATAATCGCCTCACACTGGAAAGAAGCTTCGATACCTGCAACAATTGCCTCAATTCTGCTTTTCACACGCTTCATTGATTCTACTGATAATGTTCGAATCGTTCCTTCTAAACGAGATTTTTCTGCAATAATATTTTGAACCGTACCACCTGTAATTTTCCCGATTGTAATTACTGCACTATCAAGAGGATTTACATTGCGGCTAATAACGGATTGAAGCTGTGTAACAAGATGACTCGCTGCAACAATCATATCATTTGCAGTATGCGGATAGGCAGCATGGCCACCTTTCCCTTTTAAATCAATATATAATTCTGAAGTATTGGCAAATAACAGTCCTTCTTTCGTTGCAATTGTCCCTACAGCGTATTCTGGTGCAATATGAAGACCAAGAATTATATTTGGTTTCCATCCTTTTAACTCTTCACTTTCTAACATAGGAAGAGCACCGCCTGGTCCTTCTTCTGCTGGCTGGAATAGAAATACAAGGTCATCATCTATTCTTTCGCTCACAGCTTTCGTTAGAAGGCCTAAACCGATTGTTGTATGTACATCATGGCCACATGCATGCATCATTCCTTCATGAATAGAAGCAAACTCATATCCAGTTTCCTCTGTAATTGGTAAACCGTCTATATCTGCACGATAACCTATTATTTTTTCTGGATTTTTTCCATTTACTTTAACGATTACACCCGTTTTCCATGTCTTCACTTCCACAAATTCATGAGAAAGCGTTCCTATATAATCTAAAATATACTGTTGTGTTTTCCATTCCTTAAATCCGATTTCTGGAATTCTATGTAGATCTCTACGAATTTGGACAAATTTGCTTACTGTCATTTTTGCACCTCTATCTATAAAAAGCGTAAGAGCCCATTTACGCTCTTACGCTTTTTTTGCTTTTTATTTCTCTGGGTTTAATTGACGAAGCTCTTGTTTAATTTCTGTTTTTGCTTTTGTCTTCTCATCAATTTCTTTAATTACACGTGCTGGAGTACCTGCAACAACTGTGTATGGAGGCACATCTTCTGTTACAACAGCTCCCGCTGCTACAACTGCACCTTTACCTACTGTAACACCCTCTAAAACAACTACGTTTGCACCGATTACTACATCATCTTCAACGATAACTGGTTTCGCAGAAGGTGGCTCAATAACACCTGCAAGTACAGCACCTGCACCTACGTGACAGTTTTTACCGACTGTTGCACGTCCACCAAGTACTGCGTTCATGTCGATCATAGAACCTTCACCAATTACAGCACCAATGTTAATTGTTGCATTCATCATAATTACAGCGTTGTCACCAATTTCAACATGGTCACGAATAATAGCACCTGGCTCGATGCGAGCTTTAATACCTTTTAAATCAAGCATTGGGATTGCAGAATTACGACGATCGTTTTCTACAACGTAGTCAACGATGTGCTTATTATTCTCATCAAGAATTGTCTTAATTTCAGACCATTCTCCGAATAATACACCTGATTTTTTATTCACAAATGCTTGTACTGTTTCAGGGAATGTTACTTCTTTTAAATCCCCTTTTATGTATACCTTTACAGGAGTTTTCTTTTCACTTTTTTGAATAAACGAAATAATTTCGTTAGCGTCCATCATTTTCATTCTTGTTGCCTCCTAAATCCATTTATAATGTTACTCTACCAAACGAAAGAGCGAGTAGCAAGATAATAATCTTATTTTTCCCTTTGAATTTCTTCTATAATTTCTAAAAATGCTTGTACTTGCTTCAACTGCCTTGCTGAGTCACTTGTTAACAACCATGTTTCTCTCGTCAATTGAACAGGTGTTTTATACATATTTTCCTGTACTTCCTTTAAAACAGTAGAAGGTAAAAGGGCATAACCTATACCATTTAAAACAAGTTGTTTGCATGTTTCAATTTGGTCAACTACAATCGTTCGCTTAGGCGGATTAGAAAATAAACCATACCACCAATTTTGTATTTGTCCATAATAAGTCGAGTCACTTTTAAATTGAATGAACGGCCTATTTGTTTCTTTTAGCATCGAAATATCTTTTATTTCTTTATCAACTAAATACAGTTCATCTTCAAATAATTTTTGCTTTTGACCTTTATATTCTTGTGTTCCCCTCAGTATAGCAACATGAACGTCTCCTTCATAAAACTGCTTTTGCACTTCACTACTCCAACCAGTAAACAGTGATATCTTTACAGAAGGATATTTATGCACAAACTTTTTCAAAACAGGAGGAAGCCAATATTGACCAATAACTGATGCAACAGCTATTTTTAACGTTCCATGAGTTTCCGTTCTAAAAACAGCTAGCTCACTTTTTATATCCTCTTCCTTTTGCAACATTTCTTTGGCATAATTTGCAACTTTTTCCCCTTCAGGTGTAATTGTCAATCCTTTTTGTGAGCGAATAAAAAACTTCATTCCCCATTGTTTCTCCATAGATTGTAATCGTTGACTCAGCGCAGGTTGGGAAACAAATAAACGTTCCGCCGCTTTTCTCATATTTGATTCCTGAGCTAACACAACCATCATTTGAAAATCATCAATTTGCAACTTTCTCCCTCTTTCCTTAGCTTCCATACACCTTATTTCAACAAGCTTTCATTCAGAAAATACAATTTTCCAGCGCAAACTTTCCTTATGTTTTATGTCTTTTTAAATATAATACATACACAAGTGATATGCACGAAAAAAAGTGACTTCTTCGTTTCCATGAAGTCACTTTTCTCACGTTATCGATTATGTTGCCTTACTTTCTTATTCAACAATTTTAAAATAGCACGACGTGTTAAAATCCCCTCAAAATAGCCTTCTTCATTAACAGCACAAATAAAAGGATGATCAATTGTCATTTCTAAAGCTTTTGCAAACGAATCTTCTAATTTAAGAAAAGGTATATCTTCCTTCATCACCTGCTCTACTTTCATATCATCAAGTCTTTCAAACTCAATACGCTCTAATCCTAACATACCATCTAATATCATGGCAGTACTAATCAAACCATGTAATTTATACATTGGATCTAAGACAGGTATCGCCGAATATCCAGATTTCACAAGAACGAGTAAAGCATGTTCTAAACCATTTCCAATTTGGACATGAGCTACTTTTTCCGATGAAATCATTAAATCCTTCACAAGAATTTGTTGAAATTCGTCTTTCGGAATACTAATCATATTACATCCCCCATTTTCCCTTTTTCCTGCTTATGTTCATAACTCTATTCACATTTTATGACAGCGTTTTCATATTATTATTTTGTCCTAAATTTATTTCAATAAAAATACAATCACACAGCTATTTTAGCATACAGCACAAAAAAAAGACTACCATTCCGGTAGCGCTTAATACCCTTTATTTTTTAATCTGTAAAATAACCTTGTGATTTTTTTATATTGCATCACATCCGTCTGTTTCAAACCATTCTCAATATCTGTAAGTTCCACAGCTAAAATTTCACTTGCATAATTTTGCTGAAATAAAATATCTAGTAGTAAACTTTCTTCTTCCTTCGTTAAAACAACTTCCCTTTGCATATACCCCTCTCCTTACAATCGCATCGTTACTCTTATTATATAAAAAATTTAACCTATTTAATAGATGTAATATTCAGTTTTTACCAAAAGATATGTAGCAATTGTAAACATACAAAAAATCATTTCGTATATCGATTTGCATAGCTAAACGCCGCATAAGCATCCGGCTTAATTTTTGCAGTTAATCCCATCGCTCGAATTTTTTCTGTCATATCTAAAATAAATTCCTTTGTTAAACCATCATTCCCAATGTCTAAATGAATTTCCATTATGAATCCAGCCCCATCTTGAGCATAAGGATGCAATAACTCCCATATTGTTTGTATATGAGTAGGTGTAAATAGACATGCGATTTCTTGACTAAACTGCGTTTCTAAATATATTTTCTCACGTAAGGTTGCTGGCTTATCTTTTACTGATCTATGGTGTAAACAACCCCAGGCACCTTTTCCAACACGATGAATATGGATTGCTGTAATAAACCTCGTATCCTTTTGATGTGCTTGCGAGTCTGTCCCAATGGATAATCGATATAAATTTCGTGGATCCTTTTCAATGAAACTACAAATACGGTTAAAGACCATATCAAAATTTAAATGTCTCTCTGAAACATTGTAAAATTTATGTGCACCGTCCACAGAGTCACGTCCTTTCAATTAGACAGACTTTTCGTATTCTCATTGTATGGGACAAAAACTAAAATTATAACTTCCTATCCTTTATTCGTTTCAATATTTCGAATTACAAAGTGACAAACTTGGCACGTATAAATTACATTTTGATTAGATTGAGCCGTTAATACATGAATAATCTCAGCAGAACTTTGACAATTAGGACAAATCACAATTGGTAAATGTTCCATACGATAACCTCCTAGTTATATTTCTCCCACTATTTGCAGAACCCAGCAATTGTGAGAAGTTTAGCTTCACATATTCATCCGGTTAGCGGGACTACTTATCCACATAGATAGGCAAACTTACACAGATTAAATTTTCATTTTAATACCATTGTAGGAAAAATAAAAAACTTCTATACATTACGCTGGAAAGTAATAGAACTAAAAAAGGTACTGCCACATGGCAGTACCTTTTTTATATGTATCAAGAAATGATATCGTAAATCTCAATTGCAACCATGTCGATATTATCGAATTGGTACACTTGAGGTTTTTCACCTTGTTGATACACTTCTAACTCATACATTTCACTTTTATCGAAAAATTTCACGCTACATTTGCGCTCACCGTTCACTTCAAAATAGCGTTGTGCTACTTCACCGCTTTCAGCTTGTTCTTGTAGACTAACAAGTCGAGTTAAAATTCCTTGGAGTAGAGACATGAAATCTCTCCTTTCTCTGATCTTCCTACCAATAGGTTTTACAGCTATACTCATTCTATCCGTCATAACAGAAAAAATGTTCCACACTCTAGGATAAAGGTTATTGGCCAGAAACTCAACTAAAAATTTGTCGAAATGCGAAGGAAAAAACAGAAAGAACATATTTCCCCTTCTTTATTGCGGTTTTTATACTGGAAGAATATAATAAAAAACAGAAAAAAGGAGGAATTACAATGAAAAAAATTGAGGTTTATACACAACCTGATTGTACGCCATGTGTTATTGTTAAAGAATTTTTGAAGCATAATAACGTTGCATATGAAGAATTTGACGTAAAAAAAGACGCTGCTGCTCGCAATCGTCTTTTAAACGACTATGATTCTTATTCAACTCCAACAGTCGTAATTGATGGCGAAGTAGTTGCAGGTTTTCAAATTGAAAAGTTACAAAAACTACTCAATATAGAATAGGAATAGGTAAATGCCTATTCCTATTCTTATCCCGCTATTTGTAGGTAGTAAAACCCAAAAAATTTAGCTAAAGCAAAGGAGTTAGATGGGCTAGTAATCCCTCCCACTGGTTAAAAGTTTCACTTTATAATTGTTGCAACCTTTTTATTTCAGTTAAGAGTTCCTGACTTTCATGATATCCTGCTAACTTCCATTTATCTTGATCCCTTTTCAATGTTACAATTTGATATTGTCCACTTTTTGTCCGCTCATATACATATAAATTTTTATGTTCTTCATCATACGACATTTTCGTTTCTGAATTAAAAGAAAACGGTGCTTCTTTTGCCGGAAGTAAATATTCACCACTTTGTTTATCACTTCTGCTATTTTCATCTGTAAATACTTGAAGGAAATTATCTGTAAAATACGGTGATAACGTCTCTATCATCTTATTCATCGGCAAATGCTTCCCACGAATTGAAAACTGGGTTTCATAGCCTTTTTGTATCGTTGTAAATACTTCTTTCCGATCGACTTCCACTTCCTCTTTTCCTAAAACAGTCGTAACACTATAACCAACTAGAAAGGCAACACATACAAATAGAACAAGCCATATTCCATATTTCCTCATTTTTTCACCTTCCTTTTAAAAGAACTTGTCTTTGTAGTATTCATTGTAACAATGATTATGCAAAGACAGGACAGATTTCGTTCGTAAAATCTTTACAACGATAGACAGCATTTTCATCACCATTTTCACTATTACCAATTTATGATAAAAACAAACAAAAAATGCACGAATCTCTTCGTGCATTAAAATAAAACATCTTCTTCATATAAATATTCATAAGATAAATCTATAAATAAAAAGTTGTCATCATCAATCGGGAAAGAAAATGTTCGTACCATTTCTCCCGTTTCAATATCTGCATATAAATCTGAAAGCCTCGCCTTATTCTCAAAACGCATTTTCATGATATTCTCGAGAAAATACGGGCGCCAACTCCAGTTCTTCATATAATAATCCGGCATCACAATCCATTCTCCATCTTTTTTCATAACATTTCCTGATTGTTGGAAACCATCTTCATTACAAATAAATATACGAAAACTACACTGTGATACACTTTGACTAAATTGTAATAACCAATCATTTATATCTTCATTCTTTTTTTGTTTTGATAAAACATCGCCAATGCGATCGCGTAACATCTCTGTTAAATTATAAATTTTTTGTAACTTCTTCTTTTCATGCTGAATAAACTGATGACATTCATTACCAAGTCGCTCTTTCAAAACATTCGTTTCAATAAAATCAGGTAAACATTCTTTCAAATAATTACCTTGATAATATCTTCCGCCGTTCTTCCAAGCATATTGCAGTTGATAAAAAGCATCTATTTCTTCATATAACAAAGTTGCACCAATTCTTCTAGCAAGTAATGATAAAGAATATAAAATATCTTGATAAGATTGTAAAAGTGCTGTTTGCCTTAAGTTCGTTAAATCTACTTTTAAAATATCAGGTGCTAACACGCTAATACGCTCTAAATTACTTGTGCCCGTTCCGACTTTATTAATCGAAATTTGAATACCATATGTACGATAATACATAAGCAAATGATTAAATTGCTCTATATCTTCTTTACATTCATGCTCTGTAATCTCTAAAACAATTTGTTTTAAATTTAAACCTTGTTCTTCATACCTCAATAAAAGTTGAAGCAAGCTTTCATCATCATCATTCATTAATACATTAGCATTCCGATGTATAAATAATAATAATTTTTGATTGCTTTCTAAATAACGATTTAAAGCTTTTTCTACTATAATATTATCCGCTTCCAGTTGAAATTCACTTGGAATCGAATCATCGTGAAAGAAAGAAGCTAAACTTTGTATGCCCTCTTCTGTTTGAATACGTCCTACTACTTCGTATCCAATTACAGTATGCTCATCAGCACTAAAAATAGCTTGATAATAAGGAAGGACTTTATCCAAGTTACTCATTACATCTAATGCATCTATCAACGTGCTTCCCTCCCTTTACTTTTCAAAAATTATAACATGATATTTACGGAAAAATAATAAAAAATCCCTTCAGTTTTCCTGAAGGGATTAGAGGGGTAAAATGCTAAGGGGAATTAGCAATTCTACTATGAAGAAAAAAGAGGTCTTAAATATAACGTATATATGACCTCTTGTAAACACTTTTCTTTCATATGTCACAATTCCGTCACATTTAGCCATAAAAAAATGAATCAAATATTCATTTTTTTATCCCTTTTAAAATGGATATTGATGTAAATGTTGTCCTCCATCCATTGTCATGCAAGTTCCATTTATGTACGCAGCTTCATCTGAACATAAATAATAAGCTAGACCAGCGATTTCTTCTGGCGTACCCAGCCTTCCAAGCGGAACACTTTGTATCGTACGTTTAGCCATTTCTTCTGAAATCCATAATTTATCAGCACCGCCCGTACGTTCAATTGGTCCTGGCGCGATAGCGTTAACTCGTATTCCATATTTACGTCCCCACTCAACAGCGAGCGTCTTCGTCATCGCTAATACTCCTGCCTTCGCTGCAGCCGAATGAATAACTCCTGGACCAGCATCCCATGCATATGTTGCTACCATGTTAATGATATTCCCTTTTATACCTTTTTCAATCCAATATTTTCCGACAGCATGACTACAGTAAAACGTACCGTTTAATACAATATTAATGACTGAATTCCAGCCATTCACAGATAAATCTTCTGCTGGACAAATAAAGTTTCCAGCTGCATTATTTATTAAAACATCAATTCTACCAAACTTCTCATCAATCTGTTCAATCATTTTCTGAATGTCATCCGTATTTCTTACATCCATTTGTACAGGTAATACTTGCCCTGGAAATTGTTCAATTTCCAACTTTGTTTCCTCTAGTTTTTCCTTTGTACGTCCTGTAATAACAACTCGTGCCCCTTCTTTTGCAAAACGAGTCGCCATTCCTTTTCCCATTCCACTCGATCCACCTGTTATAATAACTACCTTTTCTTTCACATACATCCCCTCCAAAAAATGAATACACATTCATTTTATCACTTTATTTAATAGAAATCTTTATATTTTTAAACTTTTCTGATATTTTAGCGTAAAGAACTTTCTTTTTACTCATTTTTTTTCGTAATCTATACTACTTTTTATTATGTAAAGTATATTTTAAATAAACTGAAAGGAGATTTGAGTAGCCTATAAATAGAATGAAAACATTGAGGTATACTCATATTTTTATGAAGCACATTACAAGAAGAAATTTTTTAAAAATTGGTATGCGTACTTGTCTCTATTCATTTATAACCAGTAGCATCGGATACTACTATGCTAAATATATAGAGCCCCATTTCATTTCTTTTACACAGCACACATTAAAATCACAACTCATCCCAAAAAGTTTTCATGGGATGAAAATTCTTCAATTCAGCGATTTACATCTCGGATACTATTTCTCGCTTCAACATTTATCTCAAGTTGTTTCTAAAATTAATGCTGTAAATCCAGATATTGTCCTTTTTACTGGAGATCTCATTGATAATTATCAAACGTATACTGACACTCCTTTCGTTGCATCCATTTTAAAAAATATACAAGCCCCCTTCGGTAAATTCGCTATTTATGGTAACCATGATCACGGTGGATATGGAACTGAATACTATGAGCACATCATGCGTGAATCAGGATTTGAACTATTGCTAAATAGTGAAAAAAGAATTCGTCTAATGGATAATAGTGAAATTTCTATTTTCGGTCTCGATGATATACTACTAGGCAAACCAAAAATAGAGAAAACATTAGCGCATGCACGGCAAAATACTTATAACATTGTTCTTGTTCACGAACCAGATATCGCGCCCCAAGTTTCTAGATATCCAATCAACTTGCAACTTTCTGGTCATAGTCACGGCGGACAAGTACAAATTCCTTTTTTAGGAGCTATTATTACACCTTCACTCGCCAAAGACTATATTGAAGGCTTCTATACAATTCAGGATTTAACTCTCTATGTTAATCGAGGCCTGGGAAGAACACGTGTCCCATTTCGTTTTATGTCAAAACCTGAAATTACACTTTTTACACTCCAACATTCGTAATAATTCGCCTATTTTCTTGCACATCCTTTCTTGTACGCGCTCATCCACGTTTCATTTACCATATGATGAAAGTGAGTCCAATAAAGGAGGTATGTTCATGTATCCATATTATCAACCAATCCCAGTCCGTTCAGCACCTATTGGTCCAGTAGGCGACTCACGCTTCTTCCCGTTTTTTGGCGTTCCCTTTCTAGCTGGAATTGCTGGTGGATTACTCGGCGGAGCATTAGCTTTCGGCCCTCGACCATTTTACCCACCTTATCCACCACCTTTCCCGCCGCCAGCACCTTATCCTTGTTACGGTGGACCATGTCAACAACCATACTATTACTAAGTTAAAATAACGATTATTTCAAATGTTATTCTCTCAACGAGCCATCTTATTACACGCTTATAATAAAACTATTGTTTCTACTCATCCTTCCATTTTGGGAGCATATGAGTAGAAAAAAGTAAAAACCTCTTATAGACATAAGAGGTTTTTACTTTTTTCATTATTCAGCATCTGTATTTTGATACGCCATCTTAAACAACTTCACTTGGCTATCAATTTCTTCTGTACTACCATTAATAACATAATAGTAATCACCATCTTTATTTTGTTCACGTGTTTTCACATTATCAGCTAATGTAAGCTGTAAAATCGCCTTAATTCGTGCCTTCATTTCAATATCTAATATCGGGAAAGATATTTCCACTCGCTTCTCCATATTTCGCGTCATCCAATCAGCTGAAGATAAATATATTTTCTCCTCCCCATTATGATGGAAATAATAAATACGGCTATGTTCTAAATATCTTCCAACAACACTAACTACACGAATATTTTCACTTACATTTGGAATACCAGGTCTTAAACAACATGTTCCTCGAACAATGAGCTCTACCTTTACTCCAGCTTGTGATGCTTCGTACATTTTTTTAATTAATGGTTTATCTGTTAATGAATTCATCTTAGCGATAATATATCCATTTCCATATTGCCTATGATAACGGATTTCTTCATCTATTAAATCCATAAATTGTTCTCTTATATCAAATGGAGCAACCGATAAATGATGAAAATGTGGCTTTGTTGTATAACCACTTAAATAATTAAAGAAATTGGTTGCATCAACCCCAAAGTCTTTTCTTGATGTAATATATCCAAAATCAGTATATAACTTCGCTGTTGCATCATTATAGTTTCCAGTTCCAAGATGTACGAACCTTTCAATTTTTCCGTTTTTTCTTCTTACAACTAACGTAATTTTACTATGTGTTTTCAAGTGACTTACACCGTAAATAACATGACAGCCTGCCTGTTCCAATTCTTTAGCCCAATGAACATTGTTTTCTTCATCAAATCTTGCCTTTAATTCAACTAATACCGTCACTTGTTTTCCCTTTTCAGCCGCTATCTTTAACGCCTGAATAATTGGTGAATCACCACTTACTCGATATAACGTTTGTTTAATCGCAAGTACATTCGGATCGTCTGCCGCATCACGGACAAAATCAACTACCGGCTGAAATGATTCAAAAGGATGATGTAATAAAATATCATGCTCAATTGCTTTTTCAAATACATCTTCTTCATCACCTAAATCTTGAGGCGGTTGCGGAATAAGAGCCGGATATACAAGATGTTCATATAAAGGAGCTAGTTTTTTATATAAAGAAAACAAACATGTTAAATCTAATGGCCCATCCATTATATATACATCTTCATCTTTTACTTCCAGAACCTCATATAATAACGCTAATACTCTTTCATCAATGTGTTCTTTCCCAACTTCTAAACGTACAGCCCCCCCCCACTTACGCTTTTTTAATTCTTTTTCAATTACCTTTAATAAATCTCTCGCACCTTCTTCATGAATCGTTAAATCTGCATTGCGTGTAATACGGAAACGAGTAACAGATGATACTGTATATCCCGTAAATAATTTATGAGTAAAACTACTAATTACGTCTTCTAATAAAATAAATTTATACTTTTGCCCTTCGCTCGGTAAAAATATGAAGCGCTCAAGTAATGAAGGAACTTGTACAATTCCTAGCTTCGTCCGATTCTCTTCCTCCGCTTGCTTCTCATCATATAAAAGAGTAGCTAAATTCAAACTTTTATTTAATAACATTGGAAATGGGCGATATGCATCAATAGCTACAGGGGTTAACACCGGAAAAATTTGCTCATCAAAATACTCTTCTATAAATTCTCGCTGCTCTTTCGTCAAATCATGGAATGTTAAACGTTCAATTCCCTCTAACTCAAGCGCTGGCAATACATAATTTTTAAATGTATCATATTGTACTGTCATTAGTTCATGGGCTTTTATCGCAATTTTATTTAGTTGCTTTTTTGGTGTTAAGCCAGCTTTATTTTCTGGCTGATTAAATCCAGCACTCACTTGATCCTTTAATCCCGCTACACGTACCATAAAGAATTCATCTAAATTCGAACTAAAAATACTAATAAATTTCAATCTTTCCAAAAGTGGATTATTTCCATCTTGCGCTTCTTGTAGTACACGTTCATTAAATGCTAGCCAGCTTAACTCTCGATTATTGTAATAAGCTGTATCATTTAAATTTACTGCATTCCCCTTCAATAATTCCATTCTCTTCACACTTCCCCTTGAAACTTTTTTACTATAATTTAGTTAATTTTATTTTATCAAATTACAATATTACAAAGTGTAAATTTTTCGTAAAGACATCCGTACGACCTAATGTTTTAGTTCAAATAACAAGTTAATATTCGTTTTTAATACTCTTTCTAACTGTTTTTTTTGTTTTTCAGCTTGCACTTTTTCTGCTAATGCAGACTGTTCACATAAAACTTTAAACGTTAATGCCTCTTTGCTTTCTGTTATAGATATGGTTTCAACAAGCGATCGTTGCCTTGCATTTAAAGCAGCTGAAAATTGTAAAACAGCTCCTAATAGGCGGATTTTTTTTTGTTCACTTTTATCAAACCAACCTTCAAATGGAGATAAATGTTGTTTAAATAGCATTTTTGATTTATAAGATGCAATAAGCGCTAACCTCACTCTATCTTTATGCATCATGCCATCAATTGTTTTATTCGCCAATAAATAAAACGTATGTAAACGGCTCGCTTCTTCGTCTATATATTTGCCTATATTAAATACTTTCGCTGCTTGATGGAACACTTCCCAGTCTTTTACTGACATAGAAATAAGCCCTATTTCCTCAAGTTGTTTGCAAATTAGTCTTCCATGTTTAATAAGTTGAATAACAAATTCCATATCCATTTCGTATTCATGTGATAGTAAATGCAAACTTTCTTCAACTACGTTCGGATAATATGAAATCCCCAAATCTTTTGTCAACTCTTCATAGAAAACACCTTCTCTTAACCCTTTTCTACTTAATACAAATGCCGGTGCCTCTATAACATTAGCAAGTGTATGAAATACTTCAACCGCTGGAATAATCGTATCCGCTCGATCTTTTGCCAATCCTTCCAATTTCTGAAGTTCTATGAACGACAATTTTTCCAATTCATCTTTTACATTTTCAATATCTTCTTCTTTCATCTTGTATAAATGTAATCCTGCTATAGGATAACATATTAAATTTTGATGGATTTTTACTAAGTTCCTCGCACTACCACCAATTGCAATAAGAGGCAATTTCTTATTGATTAACCATGGTAACGTTTGAAATTGAAATTCTAAATACTGTTGCATTCCCTCTAACTCATCTTTAGTAGGAATATCACCTTTAATAAATTGTTGCTTTAAAGAAAGTGCCCCAAAAGGAAAACTATGGTACTCTAAAATCTCTCTATTTCTAAAGTATGTAACTTCCGTACTTCCCCCACCAATATCTACCGTTATTCCTTCTGAAAACGATGTAGAATTCATAACCGCCAAGTATCCGTAACGCGCTTCCTCATATTCTGATAATACTCTAAGAGTAAAGTCCGTTTGTCCTTCAATAAGCTTCTTAATTTCCTCTTGATTCTCAGACTGTCTAATTGTTGCTGTTGCAACACAAAGTACATGATGCAACTGATGGAACCTTGTACTTTCTTGAAATTGAAATAATGTCTGTAATAATACTTCTATTCCCTCTTCATTCAACACACCATCAATTAAGTAATTTCTTAACCTAGCAACCACTTTCGTATTTTCAATCTCTTTATAAAAACCTCCATTTTGCTTTTCATAAATAACTAAACGCATTGTATTAGATCCAATATCTATAATGGCATACTGTTGTTTTAATATTTCTTTCAAACTTCTCACTCTTTCATTATCAAATTTCAAAAACATATTCTATTACTATTATACAAAATAGTTGTTTTTTGTAACAATATTGCTTTAATATTGAAAATATATACAATCACTTTTTGCATATAATAAAAACCTATTTTATTTATGCTATAATAATGAAAAATTGAAAGGAGATTCAATATGAAACCTTCACAACCACAATCTCAATTACAAAACCAACATTCTATTAATCGACTAGCTCAATCTATTTTCGTTGTGAATCGTCATGCTAAAGCAGCTACTAATCCTAAATATTTATACTGGTTAAAAAAGACAGCTTTAGAGCGTTTGATTGCTGAAAAAAAAGCAATTAAAGAAGGATTACATTTTTCTAGAAACCCACGTTTTAGCCAACAACAATCTGATGTCCTTATACGTTTAGGCGATTATTTTTTCCACATCCCTCCTACGAAAGAAGATTTTCGAATTCTACCGCATCTTGGTCATCTTGAATCCTCCTATCGAAATCCGAAAACAACCTTATCTTTAACAGTAGCAAAAAAAACACTTCAAGATTATATTGGGCCTGAAGCATTGAAACAAGAAAAAAAATTAAGTGAACCGGTTCCATGGTATAGTCGTACTTATACAAAAAAATAAAACAGTTTGGCCAAGTGTAGGCCAAACTGTTTTATTTTTTCTCTTCTTTAATTTTAATATTTGCTTGTTTATAAAAAGCTACTTTTTCTGTATTATAAGACTTTGTGAATTCATTAAATTTATCTTTTTCTGACTCAATATCCTTATAAGATTGATTTACTACTTTTACTTTTTCACTAATATCTTTTAATTTAGTACCTTTATCTTGTAACATTGTATATAACTCTTTTTCTTGTTTTAAAGATTTATTATAGCTGTCATACATTTTATTAAATGAATCGTGTCGTTTCTCATACATACTTTTCACTTTATCAGCTTGATCTTTCAACTTATTATCTTCAATTTTCTTCACATACTTATCAGCTGACTTCACTTCTTCTTGCGCTTTATTTAAGGCCTCTTTTTCTTTTGTAAGTACTTTTTCTCGTTCAGTTGTATTC
The DNA here is from genome assembly GCF_900108285.1 of Bacillus sp. ok061. Taxonomy (NCBI): domain Bacteria; kingdom Bacillati; phylum Bacillota; class Bacilli; order Caryophanales; family Bacillaceae; genus Bacillus; species Bacillus sp. ok061. Next base: position 39,409 of record NZ_FNUW01000016.1, read on the forward strand.
TTTTCTGCTTGATTCAGTTTTTCTTTAACAGTTTGATTATTATCTTTTCCTTCTTGCACAATCTGGTTATATAATTCTTGTCCTTCTTTCTCTAAAGCCTCAAGTTTTTTTGCATCTTCAAACATTGTTTTTTCTTGTTTAGCAGCGTTTTCAAACGCTACATATAATTCTTCTTCTGGTTTCGGTCCAAAACAACCAGCTAATAAAGTCATTGATAATGCAGTTATAATTGCTAATTTACTATATTTCAACATCTCTTCCTCCTACTTATAAACGACCATCGTGTAATATAAAAAAGTTATAAAATATGTAATTGTTCTATACACTCGCATCTTTTTTACGAAGATCATTAATATTGTTTGTACAAATTATTACTTAATATTACATTATTCTTTTTGAAGTATTTAGCAGTTCCATCTCCATCTTTAAGTATAGTACTTCGTGTTTTTTAAAACCTGTTCACACTATGTATTACCTTAATGGCCACAGAATTTCACCTCAGTCTTAATAAGACTATAATAGTTCACCTGATAAAAGGTGATCGTTCCGCTCTCACGTCTATCATTCCCTTTCCAGCTTTCTATCAAATAATCTCTTTGTTCATTTTACACAGTACAATCGATATCTCGCAACAACTTACAAATATTCTTTTCATTTCCTAAAAAGGAAAAGTGTAGAGCTTGCTTTCCTCTACACTTTTAAAATAAAACACATTGTGCAAATTGCATTGGCACTACCATCATAATTATATGCTTATTTCATATATTTTTAAAGACTTTTATTACAAACGAAGCGTTTTTTTGTAATAAAAGTCAAAAAAATGTTACAAATAAAACTTCTTCCTATCAAATATCTTCAAATCAAAGCTTCACTCATTTTCTTGCAAATTTCTATACTGGTACAATTGATTTTGCGACTTTCTCAACAGTTCTTCAAACGTTTTTCCTTCTACTGGATAGCTAGCTGCTCCAAATAAAAGAGTGACACTGAGTAAATCACCTTCTATTTCACTTTCAATATTTTTCATTAATCTGTTTGTTATTGTTGATGTTTCATGACCATTATCAATTGCTACAATAACATACTTATTTTCATCCCACTTTGTAACAACATCTCCCTTCCGAATTGACTTTACAATGGTACTCTCTAATTTTTGTACTAACACTCCCAATTTTTTTTCTTGCAACGCGTCTTTTAATCCTTCCCATTCTTTTACAGAAAGAATGTAAACTGTAATATTACGGGAAGCTCTTTCAGATAAAGCGGCTACTTTCCCAAAAAAATCAACAACAAAATCGTTGCTTGCCATTCCTCCTACTTCTACATTCATACGCTTGTTCGCTCTTTTATCGTACCAATGTCCAAAATAATAACTTAGTATCATTTGCAATATATAAATAATAAAGACGGTATAAAATGATCGTGAATCCAGTTTTGCAATTACATCCTGAAGTGCAATCCATTCTGTAACTGCCACTGTATTTCCAAGTAATAATCCACTAATTTTCCCTTTATGTTTCATACTTCTCCCCCTTTTATACCAATATATGTTTCTATATCAATAATGTTTTTCTACAAAATAAAAAATGTACATATCCAATGTACATTTCTGCTTAAGCTTGTATACCTTTTCTACTCTATTTCATATATATAATATATAACTTTTATAGAAAGGAGTAATCTATATGCTACAAAAAGAGAATCTATCAGATGCTATGCGTTTACTAGCTGGTTTTCTATTATCATTAAAATTATTATTTACCTCTTTCGGCATACACTTTATTACAAACGATCAAATCGACGCTATTGTTAATGTTGTTTCATTTTTATTTATTCTATACTTTGGCTACAAAAATAACTATGTAGGAAAAAAAGGAATGGAGCAAAAGAAAATACTCAAAAAACACAACCTTCACTAAAAAAAGGAACCTTTTGTACAGGTTCCTTTTTATTATTGACGCACAACAACTTCATTTGTTTGCAGTGGACCATATGATATCTCTTTATCTTGAAATGTATATGTAGCCTGAAAGAATGCTTGTTTAAGAGCTTTATCTTTATTAGCTTTTATTTTACAACGTAGTTCCACCTTTTCATTCGGTAACAAATCATCAATTCGCCACCTTACAAGCTGGAATAAAAACTCACTTATCCCCTTATCAACTTTTAAAGAATTAGGAATATAAGCAAAGTAATCTCGAATCATATGACTTACAACAACTCTCGAAATCATTTCTACCCCTTTATTTTCCACTTCAATTCTCATAATAAGTATGTCGTTTACATCGTAGGTCAATTCATACGAAAATTGTTCTGTATACATACTACCAATTTTTAATGTAACGGCTACTTGAGGAAATTCATTTTCCTTTTTCGATCCGTCAATCCACAATACTGGTTGTAGCGGTATTGAATACTTTCCTGTATCCGAAATTCGCCCCCATATTTTCATAATATATATTCACCTCATTTCAGATGTATCATACACACAATGAATTCCCCAAATTACTAAAGCTTACTACAAGCAATGTTTAATATTTCTCTTCCTTTTATCCTATTCGACAATATGAAGAAAAAACCATTTTTCATCTATTAACAGAAGGTGTTCTTAATGAAATTTTTTTACAATTTACTTTATGGCAATATTCAGTATGGCTCACTCGTTCTCTACTCATACGAAAGAATATTTTGACGGAAGAAAAAGTTTGCCTTATAGTCAAATTTGACTATAATATTCTTTATGGCATATCAGTGCACTTATGGAAAAGAAATTAAAATCAACTATACATTTAAATTTTTTATCCACTGCACTCAAAACTTAATATAGTTTACTTATTTCTAAAGGAGGGTTATATTTGGAAACTCAACCATTAAAAAAAGACGCCAACAAGACAAAATTTGTTGTTGCTGGTTTACTGCTTGGTATATTAATGGCCGCAATGGATAATACAATCGTTGCAACCGCAATGGCAACAATTGTTGGAGACTTAGGAGGATTTGATAAGTTTGTTTGGGTCACATCAGCTTATATGGTAGCAACAATGGCAGGGATGCCTATCTTCGGGAAACTTTCTGATATGTATGGGCGGAAACGTTTTTATATTGGTGGCCTCATTCTTTTCTTATTCGGTTCTGCGCTCTGCGGAACAGCTTCAAGTATTGAGCAATTAAGTATTTATAGAGCTATTCAAGGTATCGGTGGTGGTGCTCTTATGCCTATCGCCTTCACAATTATGTACGATATCTTCCCACCAGAAAAACGCGGGAAGATGACAGGACTATTCGGTGCTGTTTTCGGGACCTCTAGTGTATTCGGTCCTTTATTAGGCGCTTATATTACAGACTATATAAGTTGGCATTGGGTCTTCTATATCAATATTCCATTAGGACTTATCTCCTTTTTCTTCATTACTAAATACTACAGTGAGTCTCTAGAATTTAGAAAACAAAAAATTGATTGGGCTGGTTCTATTACACTTGTCATAAGTATCGTTTGCTTAATGTTCGCATTAGAACTTGGTGGTAAGGAGTATGCCTGGAATTCCAATGTAATTATTGGCTTATTTACAACAGTAGTTATTAAGCTTATTATTTTCTTCTTTGTAGAACGAAAAGCAACCGAGCCTATTATTTCGTTCCATCTATTTAAAAAACCTTTATTCGCAGCTAGTCAAGGAGTTGCCTTTTTCTATGGTGCCGCTTTTATTATCTGTACAGTTTATATTCCAATCTTCATTCAAGGCGTTCTTGGAGGTTCCGCCTCTAATGCTGGATTAATTTTAACACCAATGATGGTTGGTTCTGTAATTGGAAGTCAAACAGGAGGACAATTAGCTTCTCGAACAAGCTATCGTAACATTATGATGGTATCTGGCGTCTTCTTCGTTCTTGGTATTTATTTATTAAGTACTTTAACAATGGACACACCTCGTTTACTCGTAACACTATTTATGATTCTCGCTGGGCTTGGTGTTGGCTTCTCATTCTCAGTATTAAGTATGTCTTCTATTCACAAGTTAGAAATGCGAGACCGTGGTTCGGCGACATCAACAAACTCATTCTTCCGATCACTCGGTATGACTCTTGGTGTAACGATTTTCGGTACAATTCAAAATCATATTTTTACAGATAAACTAAACTCTGTGTTCCCCCCTGAACTAGCAAAATTAGCTCCAAAAGGTGGAGACACAAGTTTCTTATTATCACCAGGCGCTACCGCAAAAATTCCTGCTGAAATATTAGCGGGTATTAAAGAAGCTCTCGCTACATCTATTGCGAACACATTCTTCTGGGCACTTATTCCGGCTGTACTAAGTATTATTTGTATTTTACTTATGGGAAATGAACGCCTCTTTACAGGCCCTAAAAAGAAAGAAAAACAAAAGCAAGTCAGTTAATATAAAAAAGAAGCGGCATATCCCTTTATGAAAAAGGATATGCCGTTTATAATATGTATAAAGTGAATCTTTAATCAGTGGCGGTTTTGTTCATCCCCCACTGATTATTAATTGAACCAATCGGGCTTTTATGGACAGCCCGCCCCCCCACCTAACTTCTTTGGTTCTGCTGAATTTTTGGGTGGGTGTCTTGCTGCCCGTTAATGCCGGATAAAGTTTTTATATACAGGAGTTGAGACAGCATGAGCATGAAATTAGTCATTCTCGGCTTGCTACTCGAAGGAGATAAACATCCATATGAAGTGCAGCATATTATGAAAGAACGACAAATGGATTGTTACATTAAATATGCTAAAGGATCACTTTATTACGCATTCGAGCAATTAGAAAAGCAAGGCGCAATTCATATTACAAATGTAATTAGAGACACAAATCGACCTGACAAAACGATTTTTCATATAACAGAAGAAGGCAAAAAACTATTCCACACTTTACTATTAAAACAATTCGAAGCAAAAAACCAAATATATAAACCTATTTATTCAGCCTTATCTTTCGCTCACTTTAGCAATGATCACGAATTAGTTCCTATTTTAGAAAAAAAGAAAAACGATACTCTTCAATATTTACATACTATGCAAACGATATATGATTGTAATAAAGGAAAAGTTCCACGTGCACAACTATATATTTTACAAAGTGTAATTGAGCATATTACAGTTGAATTAAAATGGCTAAACACCCTCCTTAAAGATGCTATAGCAGGCCGACTTTCAGAAGTTGCTATAGATGAAAATTGAGCTATGAAAGAAGACATCCCTACTTCTTTCATAGCTCAATTTCTCTTTTTATACTGTAATATTATTAGTTACTTCAGAATAAAAAAGTCAGAATAATAAGAAATAAAAACTTTGGAATTTTCTTATTTTAAAACAGTAGACAAAATTCCAAAAATTGTGTTAGAATTTGTTTCAATATCATATCGCTTGTTAAATTCCTTTCAAAAGGAAAATAGGTACACGAAAGTTTCGTTTCGTGTTTAAAAGGGAAGCTTGGTGAAACTCCAACACGGTCCCGCCACTGTAAATGCTGAGATTTCTTTTTAGTGCCACTGTGAAAACGGGAAGGTGAAAGAAATTATATGAAGCATAAGTCAGGAGACCTGCCTGTTTTAACAACACTGATAGATTCACGGATGATGATGAGGTGTTAAAACAAAAAGGAAGGCTTATTTTCTATGTCTTTGTACTTTTTGTTATAGGTATTTCCTAGTAAACGGAAATGCTTACTTTCAATTAGGGAGGAATTTAAAATGGCAATTCAAACAAGTAACTTAGGTTATCCACGTATCGGACTACAACGAGAGTGGAAAAAAACATTGGAAGCTTTTTGGTCCAATAAAATCGATGAAGAACAATTTTTAACAACAATGAAAGAAATTCGCCTTCAACACGTAAAAGTACAGCAAGAAAAAGGGATTGAACTCATTCCAATTGGCGACTTTACATATTATGATCACGTTTTGGATACTGCCTATATGCTAGGATTTATCCCATCACGTTTTTCTGAGTTTACATCTTACCTTGATGTATATTTCGCAATGGCGCGTGGCTCTAAAGATCACGTAGCTTCCGAAATGACAAAATGGTTTAACACAAACTATCACTATATCGTTCCTGAATATGAAGAGGGATTACAAATCTCTTTAAAAGATAATCGTCCACTTCGCTTATACGAAGAGGCAAAACAAGAATTAGGAGTAGATGGCAAGCCTGTTATTTTAGGACCATATACTTTCTTAAAATTAGCAAAAGGCTATACACAAGAACAATTTTCTACCATTTTAAAACAGTTAGTTGCACCTTACGTACAACTGCTTTCAGAACTACATGCAGCTGGTGCACAAGCCATTCAAGTTGATGAACCGATTTTCGCTTCTTTAACTAAAGAAGAAGTTCAACAAGCAAAAGAAATTTATGAAGCTATTCGTAAAGAAGTTCCAAATGCGACTCTTCTTTTACAAACATATTTTGATAGCGTAGAAGAAAACTATGAAGAAATTATTACATTCCCGGTATCCGGTATTGGATTAGATTTCATTCATGGTAAAGAAGGTAATTTACATGCTATTTCAAAATATGGATTCCCAGCTGATAAAACTTTAGCTGTCGGTTGTATAGACGGCCGTAACATTTGGAGAGCTGACCTTGATGAAGTTCTTGCGTTATTTACAACGTTACAAAAACAAGTCCAAACGAAAGATTTCATCGTTCAGCCTTCTTGTAGCTTATTGCATACACCAATCGATAAAACAGAAGAAACTCACTTATCGAGTGAGCTGTTTGATGCGTTAGCATTTGCAAATCAAAAATTAGAAGAGTTAGTTCTTATTCATTCCGCTCTCACTCAAGGTACAGAAAGCATTAGTAATGAGCTGGAAACATACCGAAATGTACATCATACAATTCGTTCATCTGCTGCACGTAACCGTGAAGATGTCAAAGCAGCACGAACAGCACTAAAAGAAGAAGATTTTTCACGTCCTCTTCCATTTGAAAAACGATACGAATTACAACAAGTTGCCCTGGAGTTACCGCTATTACCAACAACGACTATTGGTAGCTTCCCGCAAACAACTGAAGTTCGTCAAACGCGAAAAGAATGGCGTAACGGTGTTATTTCAAATGAACAATATGAACAATTTATTGAAAAAGAGACAGAAAAATGGATTCGTTACCAAGAAGAAATTGGGCTTGATGTCCTTGTACATGGTGAATTTGAAAGAACTGACATGGTCGAATATTTTGGTGAGCGCCTTGCTGGTTTCTCATTCACTAAAAACGGTTGGGTACAATCATACGGTTCCCGTTGCGTAAAACCACCTGTTATCTATGGTGATGTAGCCTTTATTAACGGAATGACTATTAAGGAAACAGTTTATGCACAAAGCTTAACGGAGAAAGTTGTAAAAGGAATGTTAACTGGCCCTGTTACAATTTTAAATTGGTCCTTCGTTCGAAATGACATTCCAAGAAAAGAAGTTTCGTATCAAATTGCACTAGCTCTTCGTCACGAAATTGAACTACTTGAATCTTCCGGAATTAGAGTAATCCAAGTCGATGAGCCCGCACTTCGTGAAGGAATGCCACTAAAAGAAAAAGATTGGGATGCTTATATTACATGGGCAGTACAATCCTTCCTTTTAGCAACTTCTTCTGTAGCAAATGAAACACAAATTCATACTCATATGTGTTACAGTAACTTCGAAGATATTGTTGACGCGATTCGCGCATTAGATGCAGATGTGATTTCTATTGAAACATCAAGAAGTCACGGAGAATTTATTGATACTTTAAAACATACAACATATGAAAAAGGCATCGGCCTAGGTGTATATGATATTCATAGCCCACGTGTACCGAGTAAAGATGAAATGTATAAAATTGTAGAACAATCTTTAGAAGTATGCGATCCTAAATATTTCTGGATTAATCCTGATTGTGGTTTAAAAACGAGAAGAACAGAAGAAGTTATTCCAGCTTTAGAACATATGGTGCAAGCAGCGAAAGATGCTCGTTCCCTTTTAAAAACAAACGCATAACAAAAATGGGTTATCCTTTTCTCAGGATAACCCATTTTTTATTCTTTACTTTCAAAAAAGAATTCGTATTGTATTTTATATAATTCATCATCCGTTGGCTCTTCAAGAGGAATTGCTTGTAAGACCACTGTATACTCACCATTTGGAATAGGTATTTGAAATTTATTTGAAAGAATACTCGTTATAACGATACTTTCATTTTCAACTGTAAAAGGAACCGTAATCGTTCTAACCACTTCTTCTTTTTCAATATGTTTCTCGCAAGTCACTTTCACTTCACAAGTATAATCAGAAAGTGCTTCAAAAATAACAGTTCCCTCTGCCTGAGCATAACCTCTTTCAAAATCTTCATCCGTCCAGTCTACATAAGGCTGCTCACCGTCATAGTTCATCAACATTAATTGCGAATAAGAAATTGTTAACTCCATAGTTCCCATTCTCCTTCATTATGAAATGTACAACTACTACTTCACTTCAAATTTCACACGCGTACCATCTGGATATTTATCTAACTTATTCCCTACCCAAGAGCCTGCTCCGCGGTTATCCGCCGGACTTATATATTCAATATGTGCTCCTTTTCCGCCTTCCTTGCACATCGCCATTGGCCATTCATCACGATCATACCCTTTTTTTGAAGGATATGGTGCTAACGACAATTTCCTTCTATCTGCAGCACCACCACGATCGATTGTACAAACTTCTGAATGCCCTTCTTTTATAGCATCCGTAATATGTTTTCCTGTCTCTGGATAACGTTCTTTCGGAAATTCTAACACTTGATCATACGTATTCGTTTTCTTTACACTTGTTTCCTCTGGCACAAGTACTTCATAAACTGCTACTACAATAGACAGAATTGCGATAATTGAAATGATAATACCTTTTAATTGCTTCATGTATACCTCCATGTTTCTACCAGTTTCTTTTTTCCTCCGTTATTATAACAAACTTCTCCTGTATATGTTTTCAGACATTATCTTAGTTATTCCTTGCCATTCCGCCAAAAACTTTCATTTTTTCACTAATGCTGTAGAAAACTAATAGACTTCCGACATTCTTTTTCAAAGGAAGTCCTCATAAAAGATTGAAATGATATATACGATACTTTTTGGGGAGGAAATATCATGGAAGCTACCTATAAAACGAAAGATGTTACGAATAAAACAGGCATCCCAAAACATATAGTCCGCAAATATAGTCAACTGTTAGAGGAACATGGTTATATGATTTCCAAAACAGCTGATGCTCGTATTTATAAACTTGATGATTTAAAACTATTGAAATCTATACATGAAAGAGCTGCTACATTACAAGAAGACATTTCAGAAACGATACCGATTATTTTAAAAGAAAAAGAGGCCCCACCTGTACCAGTTATACAAGATAAACAAGAGATACAACCGAAAGAAAAAGAAGATGGGCGTAACTTTGAGGAGTTCATGTTAAAACTTGAAATGCTAGCTCAATTAAATGAGGCAATTATTCATCAAAATTCTACTCTAATTACACAAAATCGTTTAAAGGATGAGAAACTAGACGAATTGATGCAACAAGTTTATGTAAAAGAAGGCTCTCAAGAAAAAATGCTTCAAGAGTTAGTCGATCACGCCGCTCAAACAGATGCATTGCAAAAAGAAAAGATGGACTTATTAATGAATCATATGTATAAACGAGAATCCAAACAGGAAGAAAAAATGAATAAACTTGTTAGTCAAATTTATAACAAGGACAGTAACCGTGATGCACAGCTTATGCAAGTTATTCGAGAAATTCAAGAAACAAAAAGAATGGTTGCTGCCTCAAAAGAGCAAAGCTTCTTTCAATCATTTAAAAGTTTATTTAACCGAGCAAAACAAGAAAAAACAAATGAATAAACAATATAAAATAAAAAGTTACCTTCCATCGGTAACTTTTATTCCTTATTTTGTACAGCTGGTAATATAATAATTGCTTCAGTGCCTTTTCCACTTTCACTCTTATATTCCAATGTACCATTATGCGCTTGTAAAATACTAAATGTTACCATAAGCCCTAATCCTGTCCCTTTTTCTTTTAAAGAATAATATGGTTGTCCCAGTCTTGCTAACTGTTCTTTTGTCATACCAACACCACTATCTTTAACTCTTATTATGATTGTTTCGTCTTTTTGAATAGCTGTTACTTTTAAATATCCTTTATTTCCTTGAATTGCTTCAATACCATTTTTAACAACATTCATAATAGCTTGCTTCAATTTTGTCTTATCACCAATCGTATAAAGACTTTCTGAAATTTCAACTTGTAAATATACACCTTGCATCGCTGCAAATGACGACATGAGAGTGGTCATTTCTATTAATTGGGCTGATAAACAAATGTGTTCTTTTTTCTCAATTTGCGGCCTTGCTAAATTCAAGTAATCTGAAATAATTTGTTCCGCCCGATCCAATTCAGCTAATACGAGACGCATATAATCCTTATTCTTCACATCTTCCGTACTTTCTAACAATTGGATAAATCCACGAACAACAGTAAGTGGATTTCGAACTTCATGTGCCACACTTGCTGCTAACTCACTTACAATATTAAGCTTTTCTGATTTTTGCATCTCTGTACGTAGCAATGCATTTTCATTTAAATATTCAGTTAAATACACCTGAAATACCATTGTCATGACCATGATAAGCGAGGCAAATATAAATCCGCTATATATTTGCGAAATATACGGTGTAAATCCTGTTTCCAAAAGAACATTAATCATGCCTAATACTAAAGAAACAAGCACATAAAATGATGAAATCATAAATGCTAAAATTAATTTCTTATCCCTTGAAAAAAGAGACCATTTCTTTGATAAAAATAGCGGAACTATCAATAGAAATATTACTTCTAAAACTGGAAGAAAGCTCATTCCCTTTAGTAACCATTCATATGCAACAAAAATAACCGCTGGGATTAAACCAACAATCCCACCATATAAAAAACCACTGACAATTGGAATGGGGTGAAAGTTATATCCACACACATTGCCAAAACAAATAGAGTATGTCATGGAGAGAATGAGCGTAACGCTAGATAAAAACATAATAAAGTAACGATTTGGCTTCGGAGGCATTTCTTGATAGCGATTTAAACGAATCGCTTCATATAAAAATAGTGGCAAAATTATGATGGCAATTTGAATCAATAAATCACGGATAAGCTCCATAACCTCTCATCCCCTATATGTATTTTGATATGATTATATCATTTTATAGGTGTATTTGTTTTAAAATTTTGATTTTTCTTAATATATTTGTTAATTCTTTGTTAACAACTCATCATAATTGTTACAGATTTTCGAAATGATTGTAAACCCTGTACCAAATTTCCTTCGTGCAGTATACAATGAATACGGATTACAAAGAAAATATAAAAATACTTTTTTAGACGGACAACTATAGCAAAATACAGCATATAATCCATACTATCTATGTTTACAAATAAGTGATCATTACTTTAGTAGGAGGAAGATAAATATGGCGGGTACTACGCTTGTTTTAAAAGAAGAAAATTTGGTTGTTCTAGAAAATGTTGAAAAATCAGTATATGAAGAGTTACAGCATAAAGCAGGAGATGAAAATTGCACATGTGCTGTGAACGAATCAGTTGTTCACCTTGGCAAGGTATCCTCTGTACTCTGGAATGAAGATGAAATAGATTGGGAATACGGATATTAAAAAGTCGCTTATAGCGGCTTTTTTTCTCTTTTCTCTCTCTTTCTAAATTACATATACAAAGCGCGATCATAGAAAATATGATAAAATGAACTTAATTTTCAAACGGAAGAAAGGGAGATACAATGGAACAATTCATTAACCCTAGAGTGAAGGACATCCAAATTTCTGGAATCCGTCAATTCTCTAACATGATTCAAAACTATGGTAATTTGATTTCTTTAACAATTGGACAACCCGATTTCCCTACACCTTCTCTCGTGAAAGAAGCGGCAAAACGGGCTATTACAGAAAACTATACAAGCTATACACATAACGCTGGTTTACTAGAATTACGTAAGGCAGCTTGTAACTTCGTAAAAGATAACTACGATTTACATTACTCACCTGAAAACGAAACCATCGTTACAATCGGTGCTAGCGAAGCAATTGATGTTGCATTCCGAACGATTTTAGAGCCAGGAACAGAAGTAATTTTACCTGCTCCTATTTATCCAGGCTACGAACCTATTATTCGATTATGCGGTGCAACGCCTATTTTTGTAGATGTTCGTGAAACTGGATTTCGTTTAACAGCTGAAGCGCTTAAAAATGCTATTACAGAAAAAACAAGATGTATCGTACTACCGTATCCTTCTAATCCAACTGGTGTAACTTTATCCACAGAAGAATTAAAAGATATTGTAGATGTTTTAAAAGATAAAAATATTTTCGTCCTTTCAGATGAAATTTATAGCGAGCTTGTATATGAACAAAAGCATACATCTATCGCACATTTCCCAGAAATGCGTGAAAAGACAATTGTCATTAACGGTTTATCTAAATCACATTCTATGACCGGCTGGCGTGTTGGACTTTTATTCGCACCAAGCTATTTAGCAGGACACATATTAAAAGTTCATCAATACAATGTAACGTGTGCTACTTCAATCGCTCAATACGCTGCAATTGAAGCATTAACAGCAGCTAAAGACGCACCAAAAATGATGCGCCACCAATATAAAAAACGCCGTGATTACGTATATAATAGACTCACTCAAATGGGATTAACAGTTGAAAAGCCAACAGGTGCATTTTACTTATTCCCATATGTTGGTCATTTGACATCTTCATCATTTGATTTTGCACTTGATCTTGTCAAAGAAGCGGGACTAGCTGTAGTTCCTGGAACAGCATTCTCTGAATACGGTGAAGGCTACCTTCGCTTGTCCTATGCGTATAGTATCGAAATTTTAAAAGAAGGCTGCGACCGATTAGAAGCCTTTCTAATGAAAAAAGCTAAGAGTTAAACTCTTAGCTTTTTTATGCATAATGATCACAAGTTTGACGTTTTAGTAATTTATGAGGAATAATGATACACTTTGCAGCGGATTCTGCATTCTCTACTTTATCAACTAAAGCTTTTGCTGCCTCATATCCTAGCTGATAAATATTCACATCAACTGTCGAAAGTGGAGGGCTCGCAATTTCTGATAATAAAGCATTATTAAAGCTTACAATAGAAACATCTTTCGGTACAACGAATCCTTTTTTAGAAAGAGCACTTAACACACCAAGTCCAATTAAGTCATCCGTTGCCATAATTGCCGTTGGCGGTTGCTGCAGTCCCATTAATTCCTCAACAGCTTGTTGACCACTTTCCCTCGAAAAATCAAAATGTAAAATATATTCTTTTGGTAATACAATGTCTGCTAATTTCAAGGCATCACTCATACCAGCTAAACGATCTCTCGTTACAAGTAAATCTGATCCACCACCAATGAACGCGATTTGCTTATGCCCTAATGAAATTAAATATTCTGCCACTTCTCTTGCAGCTGTATAATTGTCATTATCTACATATGTAATTTCATCTTTTCGATCATATGGTTTTCCTATTAAAACAAACGGGAAATTTTGTTCATGTAAATATTGAATAATCCGATCATTCTCCCTTGAATATAAAAGAATAATGCCACCAATTTGGCGTCCCTGTACCATCTTTACGACACCATTAAAAATTTCTTCTTCCGTTTCACCTGTCGACATGTAAAGCGCATAACCTTCTACGTGTGCAAATGAACTAATCCCTCTTATAACTTCTGGGAAAAATGGATTTTGAAAAGCTTTACTTGCAGAACTTGGCATAACAAGACCAAGTGTTTTCGTCGTTTGGTTCGCAAGATTTCTCGCATTTAAATTGGGATGATACCCTAATTCACTCATCACTTTCCTAACACGGCGCTTTGTCTTTTCACTTATACTTGGATTATCAGCAATTACACGAGAAACTGTTGATGGTGCAACATTCGCTTGCTTCGCCACATCTTTAATTGTAACTGTCATAAAAATCCCCCTCCTCTCATTTCTCTGCCATTTTTCATATATTTTATCTCGCACTCATTGCAAGTCATAAACTTTCATTTCTTATATCTTGCAAAACTAATCCTATTCTCCCTCTTCATGTATTGTAAGGGATATAGCTATTTTTTCCTATACTATAATATACTATTTATTTCACTTCTTTTCACATGTGATGTCAAATCTCTTTTCATCTCCCTATAAACTTATTTATAGGGAGATGAAAAGAAAAATGGGACGTAATGTCCCATTTTTCATCCTTTTGTACCTCCAGCTGTTAAACCAGAAATAAAGTATTTTTGTAGTGATAGGAATAAAATTGAAATTGGGATCGCAATTAACACAGAACCCGCTGCAAACGTTGTAAATTCATTACCGAATTTCTTCGCAACCATTTCATATAATCCAACTGCTAAAGTATAATTTTCTGGTGTTCGCAAAATAATACTCGCTAAAATGAAATCTGTAAATGGACCAATGAAAGTAAATAACGCTACAACCGCTACGATTGGCTTTGCAAGTGGCATAATGATTTGCCAAAAAATACGAAAATGCCCTGCTCCATCCATTCGAGCTGATTCATCCAACTCTTTCGGAATCGTATCAAAATACCCTTTCATAAGCCATGTATTCATCGGAATTGCTCCGCCCACATAAATTAAAATTAATGCAAGATGTGTATCAAGTAATCCTGTTAACTGAGCTAATATATATAGTGCGATTAACGCTGCAAAATTCGGGATCATTTGCAGAATTAAAAATGTTAATAAACCATTCTTTCTTCCAACAAAACGATATCTCGAAAATGCATAAGCAGTAAAACTAATAGCTAGTACAGAGAAAATCATCGTCATTACGCTAACTTTCAAAGTATTTTTATACCAAAGTAAGTAATTACTTGAATCGAGATCAAGTAGCTTGCGATAATGATCTAATGTGGCATTTTTCGGAATAATACTTGACCCAGATAAACTATCCCCTGGATTAAACGATGAGCCAATTATCCATAGTAATGGATAGAAAATAATCGCACACATTATGAAGATAACTAAATAACTTAATGAAAGACGTAGGATCTTTTGTCGTTTAATATTCATTTACATCATATCCTCTTCTTGGAATGATTTTGTTCTCTTAAATTGCCATAACGCAACTGTAATAACAATTAACGATAAAATCATTGTAAGAGCTGCTGCTTTACCGTACTGAGCCGAAGTCATCGTTAACTTATAGATCCATGAAATTAAAATATCCGTTCCACCTGCGTCTTGTCCAGCTACAGCAGGACCTCCACCATTAAATAGATAGATGATACTAAAGTTATTAAAGTTAAACGTATATTGCGTAATTAATATTGGTGCTGTTGCATATAACACAAGTGGCAATGTAATTTTACGAAACTGTTGCCAAGCAGTTGCTCCATCTACTGTAGCCGCTTCATATAATTCTCCTGGAATCGATTGCAATATACCTGTTGTCATTGCAAAGACGAACGGGAAACCAAGCCATGTTTGAATCATAATTAAAGCAATCTTTGACCAAAACGGGTCTGTCATCCAAGCAATCTTTTCAATCCCGAATAAAGCTAATACTTGGTTGTTAATTGCTCCAAATGTTTCATTAAACATACCAGCAAATACAAGAATAGATACAAATGCTGGAACAGCCCACGGTAAAATAAAGATTGTTCGAATAATTGCCTTACCTTTAATACCAGGCTGATTTACGATAATCGCTAAAAAAATACCAAGTGCAACTTGTAATGTTGTTGCAACGAATGTCCAAATGACAGTCCAAGAAAATACACTTAAAAATGTATCTCTCCACATCGGTAATGTGAAAATATCAATAAAGTTTTTAAAACCCACCCAATCTACTAATTTAGCTGGAGGAGAATGATATAAATCATAGTTTGTAAATCCAATTAAAATTACGAAGATGATTGGAAATACGACAACAAAGATAAGTAGTAGAAAACCTGGTGAAACCATTAAATAAGGAAAGCCTTGATCTAACAAATTACGGTATTGCTCTTTTACAGAATTTAACGGTGTTCCTATATCACGTTTCTTTCCATTTTGATATGCATCATATAAGTTAAATGCATATATGCCGAGCCCAAACGCGATAACGATAAGTGCCAAGATCCCTTCTACTAATAGAAAGACAGAATGGTCACGTGGAACTTCTGTACCGAGCGTTACAATGCCCCATAATCCCATATTTAATAAATCAGCAAAGGCTACAATAAATGAACCTGTTAATACTAGAAAAATAAGACCTTTTACAAATTGTTTATTATATATTTGGCCCATGCCCGGAATGATTGATAACACGGTTGCCATTTTCCTATGCTTTGAATGGTTTAACCCCTTTGCAGGTTCCATAGATGTTTGCATGTTCCTTCCCCCTTTTTTCTTCCCACATGGAAGGGAGAGAATTCGTGCCCCTCATATTAGAGGCACGAATTTCACCTTATTTTTTCTTACTATGATTTGCCTCAATATTACCTTTAATTTGTTTCACTGCACTATCAAGTGCGGATTTTGGTGCTTCTTTATCTGATACAACTAATTGAAGCGCATCCCCAGCTGGTTTCCAAACTTCCTGCATTTCTGGAATATTCGGCATTGGAATTCCATTTTCCGATTGCGTCGCAACCGCTTTTGCAGCCTCATTTTCTTTAATGATTGGATCTTCCATTACTGATTTTACTGGTGGAATTTCTTTCGTTTTCTCAAAGCGAATTTTAGCATTTTCTTCATTTGTAACCCACTCAGTAAATTTTGTAGCTAAATCATTTTGTTTAGAGAAGCTTGTTACATGCCATCCTTTTACGCCAACGAACGTTTTCATCGGTTGACCATTTGGTAATTTCGGCATTGGAGCAACACCATAATCTATTCCAGCCTTTTCCATCGCTTGGAATGCCCATGGACCATTCATAATAGATGCTGCTTTTCCTTCATTAAACAATCCATCTGCAGCTGAACCACCAGATTCACCGATAATACCTTTCGGGAATAACTTTTCTTTGTACCATTTTTGAATATATTCAGCACCTTGTACCGCACCGCTATTATTTAATCCAATATCATTTGCATTTGGCTTTCCATCTTTTTCACCAAATACATAACCACCCATACCTGCCATAAATGCATTAGCGAAGTAGAAGTTATCTCCTAGTGCTAAAAATCCGTATTTTCCATCTTTCGTAAAGTCTTTTGAGAAGTTAAACAGTTCATCCATCGTTTCGGGTGCTTTTTGCATCATTTTTTTATTATAAATAAAGATTGGTGTTTCAATCGCTTTTGGTAAACCGTATATTTTTCCGTTATATGTTTGTGCTTCTATTGATAAATCTGTAAATTTACTTTTTACTGTATCATCTACTTTCACTTCTGAAAGTAGCCCTTCTGTTACCGCATTACCAATATGATCATGTGGCAATGTTACAACATCTGGCCCTGTGCCAGCTGGACCGTCGAGACGAAGTTTTTCTATTTGTTTCGTCATCTGAACCTCTTCAACTTTTACTTTCACATTATATTTCTTTTCAAAACTTTTCACCGCTGGCTCTAGACCCACACCTTTTTTCTCATCTTCCCAAACAAGAAGGTCATAGTCTTTTTTCGCTTTACTTTCCTCTTTTTTCCCTGAATCTTTCGGTCCACATGCAGATAACATACCAATAGATAATGCGGAAACCGTTAATAATGATAATGCTTTCTTCATCCCAAAAACCTCCCTAAATTGTCTATGTACCTTAGTAACTGAAAACGTTTGCATTTAATGGTTTAATTGAAGCGCAAACAATATTTCAAATTTATGAAAACGTTTGCGCTATTTGTCTATCATTATACATTCTTTTATTCATTTTGCAAATATTAATTTAAAAATTATGTCATTATACTCTTTATGCATTGACTTTATATGAAATGAATACTACTCTTATAAGCAATATTAAAGCTACGAGAAAGGCAATCGTTTGCAATATAGGCTTTATTATTACACTTAAGGGAATACTATGTATAGAGATATTGAAGGGGGATTTTCTATATGTTTAAAGAAGCCATTTATCATAGGCCGAAAGATAATTATGCATACGCTTACAATGAACAAACAATTCACATCCGCATACGTACTAAGAAAGATGATATTCAAAACGCCGATCTTATTTACGGTGATCCTTACGAATGGAAAGACGGGAAATGGATTTCATTAAGTACACCAATGAAAAAAACGGGTTCTACTGCATTATTTGATTATTGGTCCATTTCAATCGAACCAAAATTTAAGCGCTTACGTTATGGATTTGAATTAAAATCTGAAACAGACACTCTTATTTATACAGAGCGAGGATTCTTTTCTAACATTCCAAATGATGATGTTGGTAACTTTTTCTGTTTTCCATTTATTCATGCAGATGATGTATTCAAAGCACCATCCTGGATTAAAGACACCGTTTGGTATCAGATTTTCCCTGAACGATTCGCTAATGGCGATAGTACGCTGAATCCAGAAAACACTCTTCCTTGGGGAAGTACGAATCCAACTCCAACTAATTTTTTCGGTGGAGATTTTGCTGGTGTTATTCAAAACCTTGATTACCTTGTTAAGCTTGGCATTTCCGGAATATATTTCACACCTATTTTCAAAGCTCATTCAAACCATAAATATGACACAATTGACTATATGGAAATTGATCCACAATTTGGGACGAAAGAAACTTTCAAAGAGCTCGTTGAAGAATGTCATAAGCACGGTATAAAAGTAATGCTCGATGCTGTGTTTAATCATAGTGGATACTTTTTCGAGAAATTTCAAGACGTTCTAGAGAACGGTGAGAAGTCCGCATATAAAGAGTGGTTCCACATTCATGAATTCCCGATTATAACCAAGCCACTTCCAAATTATGATACTTTCGCCTTTACACCGTATATGCCTAAATTAAATACAGCTCATCCAGATGTAAAAGAATACTTACTTGAAGTAGGACGTTATTGGGTACGAGAATTCAATATAGATGGCTGGCGTCTTGATGTCGCAAATGAAGTCGATCACAACTTTTGGAGAGAATTCCGAACTGAAATAAAGACATTAAATCCTGAAGTATATATTTTGGGAGAAATTTGGCACGATGCCCTTCCGTGGCTACAAGGCGATCAATTTGATGCTGTCATGAGCTACCCTGTTACAAACGCTCTACTTTCTTACTTTGCTAACGATTCCATTAAAGCAAGTGAATTCATGAAGCAAATTACAGAATCTCTACATTCCTACTCTATGAATGTAAATGAAGCAGCCTTTCATTTATTAGATAGCCATGATACTCCAAGAATTTTAACAACATGCAATGGAGATAAAAATAAGTTGAAATTGCTCTATGTATTCCATCTTTCTTTCATCGGCTCTCCATGTATTTATTACGGAGATGAAATCGGCATGGATGGTGGTATGGACCCCGATTGCCGTAAATGTATGATTTGGGATACTAAAGAACAAGATCATGCATTATTTACACATATACAAACATTGATTTCATTACGAAAACAACATGCAGCTTTTGGAGGACATGGTACTTTTCAATTCATCGAAGCAAATGATGAACATAATTATATTTCTTATACGAAAACATATGAGGATGAAACTATCTTTTTCGTTTTAAACCCCACTAATAGTGAAGTTACAGTTTCACTCCCTCTTCATGTTACTGGTAAGAAAATAATTAACATTTATACAAATGAAGAATTTTCAGCAGAAGCAAGTGTATTACAAGTTACACTTCCTCCATATGGATTCTCCATATTAAAATGGTAACCCAAAAAATCCTTATGCCAAGGTGGCATAAGGATTTTTCTTATTTCAATTTGAATACCATCGCTTCATACGGACGTAATGTAATGTTATCTATCGATCCGATTTCTACATCGTAATTGTGTATGAATAATTCTGATTCACTATAACTAATATCCTCAGGCATTTCAAATACACTTTCATCCGCAGTAAAGTTTGCAATAACAAGTAGTTTTTCGTCTCCATATGTTCTTACATAAGCAAAAATAGAAGGATTATTCTCTAATATTAAATCATATGATCCATATACAACTATTTCATTATTTTTGCGTAGCTCAATTAATTTCTTATAGTAATAAAAAATTGAACCTTCATCTTGGATTGCTTGTTTCACATTAATCTCTTTATAGTTAGGATTTACAGTAATCCAAGGCTCACCTGTTGTAAATCCAGCGTGATTCTGATCATCCCACTGCATTGGAGTTCTAGCATTATCACGACCCTTTATATAAATAGAATCCATTACTTTTTCTATATCTTCACCATGGTCTATCACTTTTTCTTTATACATATTTAACGTTTCAATATCTCGATATTCATCAATTGATTGGAATCGAACATTCGTCATTCCGATTTCTTCACCTTGATAAATATATGGCGTTCCTTTCATCATATGAAGAACTGTCGCTAACATTTTCGCAGATTCAATGCGATACATTCCATCATTACCAAAACGAGATACAACGCGGGGCTGATCATGGTTATTCCAATAAAGGCTATTCCATCCGGTATGCTCTAATGCTTTTTGCCACTTTGTTAAATTCTCTTTTAAAGTAAGAAGTGAACATGGTTTTACATCCCACTTTCCACCTTCTCCTGAATCTAAATCCATATGTTCAAATTGGAATACCATTTGCAACTCTTTTCGTTCTTCTCCAGTATACAATTTGGCTTCTTCTGTCGTTACACCAGGCATTTCACCAACCGTCATAATATCATAATTCGATAATACTTCCTCATTCATTTCATGCAAATATTTATGAATGTTTGGACCGTTCATAAAATGTTTATGACCTGAAACATAACCATCTTCATCTGTTTCAACTGTTGGTAACCCTTCTTCTTTAGAAATAAAATTGATAACATCCATGCGGAATCCATCAATTCCTTTTTCTAACCAAAACTTCATCATCTCATAAACATCTTGTCTTACCTTTTCATTATCCCAGTTTAAATCCGGTTGTTTTTTAGAAAACAGATGTAAATAATATTCATCCGTCATTTCATCATACTTCCATGCAGATCCACTAAAAGCAGCTCCCCAGTTGTTCGGTTCTTTCCCTTCTTTTCCAGGACGCCATATATAGTAATCTCTATATTTATTATCTTTTGATTTACGTGATTCAATAAACCAATTATGTTCATCAGATGTATGATTAACAACTAAATCCATCATCAATTTCATATTACGTTCATGCATTTCATGTAATAGTTCATCCCAATCTTCCATTGTTCCGAACTCGTTCATAATTTTACAATAATCACTTATATCGTAACCATTATCATCATTTGGAGATTCATAGACTGGTGATAACCAAATCACATCAATCCCTAACTCTTTTAAGTAATCTAGCTTTGAAATAATCCCTTGAAGATCTCCTATACCATCACCATTACTATCCATAAAGCTACGAGGATAAATTTGATATACTACGCTTTCTTTCCACCATTGTTTTTCCATTATGCTACCCCATTTCATTCATAATTCATTTTTCTCTTTTTTAAGGTGCAAACGTTTTCATTAATGAATGATAACAGATTCTATCTCAATTTAAAATAGCGCTTACAATTTTTATTGTTCTTTTTCTAAGAAAAAACGCGAAAATCACTAATAATTCTCCAATATATGAAAACGTTTTATTTTTTTATTTATTTTTTGAATCTATTCGTTTATAATGAACTCAAAGAAAACGTTTGCATAATTATTTCTAGGGGGAAATACCATGGCAGAACTTAAATTAGAAAACATTTATAAGATATATGATAATAACGTAACAGCTGTAACTGATTTTAATTTACACATTCAAAATAAAGAATTTATCGTATTTGTCGGTCCTTCTGGATGCGGAAAATCTACAACGTTACGAATGGTAGCTGGACTCGAAGATATTTCAAAAGGCGAGTTTTCAATTGATGGTAAACTAATGAATGATGTTCCTCCAAAAGATCGAGATATCGCAATGGTATTCCAAAACTACGCTCTTTATCCACATATGAGTGTATATGATAATATGGCATTTGGATTAAAACTTCGAAAAATACCAAAAGATGAAATCGATCGTCGTGTAAAAGATGCAGCAAAAATTTTAGGACTTGAACAATATTTAGATAGAAAACCGAAAGCATTATCAGGTGGACAGCGCCAACGTGTTGCGTTAGGTAGAGCAATCGTTCGAGATGCAAAAGTTTTCTTAATGGACGAGCCATTATCAAACTTAGATGCTAAACTCCGTGTTGCAATGCGCTCAGAAATTTCTAAGCTACATCATCGCCTTGGAACAACAACAATTTATGTAACACATGACCAAACAGAAGCAATGACTATGGCTTCGCGTCTTGTCGTTATGAAGGATGGAAAGATTCAACAAATTGGAACTCCAAAAGAAGTATATGAAACACCAGAAAACATTTTCGTGGGTGGATTTATCGGGTCACCAGCGATGAACTTCTTCCGTGGTAAATTGACTGAAACCGATTTCGTTATAGACAATACTATAAAAATCAAAGTATCTGAAGGAAAAATGAAGATGCTGCGTGAACAAGGCTATGTAAATAAGGAAATTGTTTTAGGTATTCGCCCGGAGGACATTCATGATGAACTACTATTTTTAGAAGCTTCACAATCTACTACTTTCACAACAAAAATTGAAGTTGCTGAATTGTTAGGTGCTGAATCTATTTTATATATGAAACTTGGAAATCAAGATTTTGCAGCACGTGTTGATGCACGACATATATTCTCACCTGGAGACCAAATTAAATTGGCATTTGATTTAAATAAAGCGCATTTCTTTGACAGCCAAACAGAACAACGTATTCGCTAAAAAAATTTCCTTCTATATAACATACAAAAAAACCGTCCACATATATTGAGGGCGGTTTTCATTATTATACTAGGGCTTCTACTGTATGAAATGATTGTCCTTTCGTGCTAATAATACCGAAAATCGGTAAATCACTAAGCACCACTTCTTCTTGCTGTTTCATAAAAGATGACGTTAATTGTTTTATCTCTATCCAAACGTCATTAATACAAAGTACATTGGAATCGTTCTCTTGTTGGCGAGAAAAAATAGAATCTATTTTATATAAACCAGCATTTTGAAAAAGCATGTCAATGCGACTGAATGCATTCAAAGTGATGCTAATAACGCGTTGCCAATCTCCTTGCTTTTCCATATCATAGAATACAAAAAGGGCTTCTCCGCCTAGATTCGTAATTTCCTCCACTGTTGCTTGTCCACTTTCTTGATCAATGTCCGTCACAATTACTTTTGCGCCTTGTTTAGCCAACAAAAGAGCTGTATTACGTCCAATACCGATGCCACCACCAGTTACGATAGCAACTTTTCCTGCAAGCTTCATTTTCATTACCCCTTCTATAAGTCTTACCGTCATTCAGTATACTCCTTTATGAGATTATTCTGCAAGCAAGAAAAATTGCTCATTTATTTGTAAGCGATTACTTTTTTTACTCTTTCTTTTTTCCTACTATTACGCTGATCGAAAACTAAACCGATGAAAATTAAAATCTCCCAAAAGATTACACTACCTCCAGTCATTTCAATTTCCCCCTTATTATATAAAGATATTATTTTAATCATTGTAAATTTTTCTCAATTCCCAATCTATCAAAACCCAAAATGATATTATTACATAAATTGTAGTATAACAAAAAAAGACCTTCTTATTTTATGTATAAAAAGGTCTTTTTTCATTATACAAGACTTATTACTTTCGTCTTTGTAATTAAGTCCTGAAAACCGCAATTGTCTTTGCGGAACAACATCATATATACGTTACATATTAATGGAATTCCTAATAGCAATACGTTCGGCAATAACAATACAAAAAATCTTATAATTAATGTTTGCAACGTTAGCTTTTCACTCTTCAATGAAATTAATTTTATTCTCGTTACCTTTTTGCCAAGTGTAACACCGTTCCAAATAAAGGGTAACACAATAAAATATATCGCCATTAATATGAAAACTACTGCGAAATCATATCTAAAATCACCTAAACTTATATTAAAGCGCTTAAACATAGCACTATAGTTTCCGGTCATAATAGCTACTACTGCACCATACATAACCGAGATTAAAAACATGTCAATTAGGGAAGCACCTATGCGATTCATTACAAGCGCTGGACGATGCATCTTTAACTTCATTTTATGTCGACTCCTTCATATCCTTCTTTACCCGTCTCATCGTACCACTTCTAAAAAACATTGTAAACTAGCGTTTCTCTTACTTTTCTTGTACAATTTGTTACAATAGCATTATAAAGGAGGTTCCCATATTGAAAAAATGGATAATCCTATTCGTCGCCTTCCTATTAACCGGTTGTACAGGAAACACAAGTCACTTAACTTATACGGTTAACGATGAATACGAGCTCATACGTACTTCTGGAAATGCATTTGAACTTTTCCCCTCGCAAGATGCTGTATATGCCACACAATACATCCCTGCAAAAATTACAGACATTGCTTGGGATGATAAATACATTATTGCAAAACAAACTGAGGAAAAATCAGATCCAAACAACCCTGACGCAGCAATTGCAAATAAAAAAAGTGAACATTATTGGATTATTGACGTAAAGCACAATAAACGTTTCGGTCCCTACAATGAAAAGCAATTTAATGAACAAAAAGATGCGTTTAAAATTAAGGTGCCTTTTCAAAATGTAGATTCATACATAAAAGAAATAAAAAAACAGTCAGCATAATCTTTTGAGTGCTGACTGCTTTGTCTTACATTATTTTAAAAACACATTACTCCGAAAGTGAGATATTAAACGTTTGTGGCTCTTTTACAACATCTTGTGTTTCTGAATCTCCTGCAAGTAAATCATCAGTTATAAACTGAATATCCTTTACCTTGTCTTTTCCATCGTCAAGTATTAAACCAATAATCCCATCTCTTGTTTCACCAGGCTTATAGTCTTCTCTTGATACATTTTTTGTACCAACTAACGTATCTTCGTCATATAAAAAGTTTTGAGTCGCTACTTTAAAATGTTGCTTACCATTAATTATAACATCATTCATAGAGAAAAATTGCATATTTTTATTTCCGCTATTCTCCACTTTATATGTAATCTCAACGTAACGAATTGTATTACTAATCTCTGTTCCACTTAGCGATGCATATAATTCTGCATCTTCTTGGCTTACTTTATCCCCTAATCTACGTTTTACTTCTTCAGGAGTTAGTGCCGTGTATACTTTCAATGTATTTTTTGCCTTTTCACTCATCTGTGATAAAGAGATTACTTTCACATCTTGTACGTGAATTTTCATTGGCGCTACTTCAAATGTTTGATTCACAGAATGCATCTGCTCTAACTTGAAAGTACCCCATCCTGTTTCTTTCACTTTTTGTCCTACTTTTTTCAGCTCACGCCCACCATATTCTTTTGTTTCAGGAATAGATTCTTTCTTCTTCGGTTCAGCTTTCTTTTCTTCTTGATGGAAGCAACCACTTAACATAAGAAGAAAACTACATAAAACAAAAATACTTTTCCATGCTTTCATCATTTCATTTCTCCTAACGCTATCATTCATGAATATAAAATTAGTCCCTTGCTTTGTAAACTATAGAAACAATGAAAAGTCCACAAAATGAACTTGTCAGTCCAGATACTATTATACCTCCAATTTGGAAAATATGAAAATAGGGATCTAGGAACACATGCACGATAAATATAATAGTTGCCACAACAATTACTGAAATCCAATACTTTCTTTTTTCCGAAGCTAAAATAAAGTCTTTACCCATTTCATTTCTATGCTTCCATAAAACGTATACTAATAATAGAAAACCAATACATGTACTTCCATGTTGCATATATTTATAAACAGAGATACTATACCATTCTCTTTGCAATAATGATATTTTCATAACAAAATAGCCTGTCTTATGAGTGAATGCATCCCAAACAACATGCGTTAACATACCGAATAATGCTGAATAACAAAATACAAAAAGCTCCTTCCATGTATGAAGACCCCACCCCTTGTCTACTGCATATGTATAGTAGCCAGCAAATGGTTTAGGTAAATGTGTTATAAAAGGCTTTTTTAAAATGTAATGATATATGTATGCTAATAAGAAGACAAGTGGTAAATTTAAATATAAGAACCCAAGCCACGTATGCCCAATTACACCATACGGTCTAAAGTGTAAGAAATATTCAAAGTCAGGCGCCATACTACCTAATATAAGAGCCGTTACTGAAATATGTTTAGAATGCTTTTTCGCAAAAGGGAGAACTGCTGCTGGATGTGCAAATGTAAACGGCATACTTTAACTCCTTCTCACATTTTCAATAGAATACCATCTATCATAACGAGAGAATGGAACTTCATGCAATATTTATTTTCACATTGGAATATGATAGTTTAAATGATATAATCCACATAAATATTCAGAAGACAAGAAGAGATTCAGGTGTTATTAACACTTGTATTTGCTACCTTTTTAAATTCAAAATCCGTTATGAATTGAGGTTTATATATTGATTGACGTACCCTTTTTACAAAATGTCACATTAAAAAAAGAAACTATCCCTAGTTTTTCCGCATATCCTTACTGCTTACCCGCTATCCGAACATTACAATCACTAGCTTTCCATCCAAATGTAACATTCATTATTGGAGAAAACGGAACAGGTAAATCAACATTACTTGAAGGAATTGCAATTGCGTTAGGTTTTAATGCAGAAGGTGGAACGAAGAATTTCCGCTTTAGCACAAACGATTCACATTCATCTTTACATGAATACCTTCGAATCTCAAAAAGTTTCAATACACCAAACGACGGTTTCTTTCTTCGCGCTGAATCATTTTATAACGTTGCTTCTTATATTGATGAAATAGATGCTATAAAATCTTACGGCGGCGTTTCACTACACGAACAATCTCACGGCGAATCATTCTTTTCCTTATTTATGAACCGTTTTTCAGGAAAAGGTTTATACATTTTAGATGAGCCTGAGGCAGCTTTATCACCGATGAGACAACTTTCCATGCTCATTCGAATGCATGAGCTAGCTGAACAAGGTTCACAATTTGTTATCGCGACGCATTCTCCTATTTTAATGGCTTATCCTGAATCCACTATATACTCTTTAACACAAGAGGGAATTCACGAATCCACATTAGAAGAAACTGAGCATTACCAAACGACGAAACTTTTCTTTGAAAATCGCGATCGATTATTCCATCATCTATTTGAGTCGTAAAAAAAGAAGCAGCAATAGCTGCTTCTTTTTTATAGTGCTTCTATAAATAAGGCAACCCCGATACCGCCACCGACGCATAAAGAGGCAATTCCTTTTTCTAACCCACGTCTTTTTAATTCGTGAATTAAACTTACTGTAATACGAGCCCCTGTACAACCAATTGGATGCCCAAGTCCTACGCCACTACCGTTTACGTTCACTTTTTCACGGTCTAAACCTAACTCTTTCTCTACAGCTAAATATTGAGCTGCGAAAGCTTCATTAATTTCAAGTAAATCTGCATCTTCTAATGACCAATCTACTTTTTCTAAACCTTTACGAATTGCTGGTGCTGGCCCAATACCCATAATTTTTGGATCTACCCCAGCTACTGAATATCCAACAATTCTAGCTAACGGTTGTAAGCCTTTTTCTTTCGCTTTTTCTTCGCTCATTAATACTAGAACTGCACTTCCGTCATTCAGGCCAGATGCATTTCCTGCAGTTACTGATCCGTCTTTACGGAACGCTGGTTTTAATCCTGCTAATTTTTCAGCTGTAATATCTGCACGTGGATGTTCATCCTTCGAAAATACTATTTCTTTTCTACGTTCTTTTATCGTAATAGGAACAATTTGATCGTCAAAGTATCCAGACTCAATTGCTTGCAGTGCCAATGTATGACTGCGAAGAGCAACTTCATCTTGTTCCTCTCTTGTAATTTCATATTGTTCAACTAAATTTTCCGCTGTTTCACCCATCATAATATGGTGAATCGGATCTTCTAACACTTCCCACACCGTGTCACGAATTTCTCCGTGCTGTAGACGTTGTCCCCAGCGGTGCTGTTTCAATGCATAAGGGCTCGAACTCATCGCTTCTACTCCACCTGCAACAACAACATCACTTACACCTAATTGGATTTGCATTGCAGCTGACATAATTGCTTGCATACCTGAAGAACATTGACGTTGGATTGTATATCCCGTAACTGTGTCAGGAAATCCTGCCGCTAATGCAGCTGTTCTCGCCGTATTTGCTTCATCAGTTCTTTGAATACAATGACCTAAAATTACTTCATCAACTTCATGTGGTTCTACCCCGCCTCGTTTTACAGCTTCCTGAAGTACAGGAACAGCTAATTCTACTGGCGTTACATTTTTTAGCGCTCCTCCAAAAGTTCCAATTGGCGAACGAACTGCAGCTGTAATAACAACATTATGCATTTTGTACTTGCCCCTCTCTTATGTACCCTAGTAAGTTTTTAGGTGAAATTCCATAAGATGTATATCTATAACTATCATACTATAAACATACTAAAAAATCAAAATATTTAATATAATAAAAATAGAAGGAATTAACCTTCTATTCTGTTAGCGCATATAAAAACTTTTGTAAAATTTTCTCTGTCGTTTCATTCAATTTTGGCAACTTATCAACCGGAAAATATTGGAGTTTGAGCCCTTCATGATCGAGCTTCAATTCCCCGCTCACATGATGTGCCTGATACAGATGAATGACATTGAAAATTTCATCGCCATTCGGATAACGGAAATATACTTCTTTTCCTGATAAAACACCAAGAAATTGCATTATTTTTGCAGTTAATCCCGTTTCCTCAAATAACTCTCTACGTGCAGTTTCTTCTGTCGTTTCGCCCAGTTCCATCGCCCCACCAGGTACACCCCAATCATATGTATCTGAACGATATTGAAGCAATACTTCTTGATTATCATTTAATATAATGATTGCTGATCCTACGAGAATAAGCGGCCTTGTACCAACGACTTTGCGTAACTCTTCAATATACCCCATATGTAAATTCCCCTTTCCCTAACCTCCCTTATCATAACAAAATTTTTCTCTTTTTGTTCATGTAATTTTAAAGAAAAAAAGGAAGCTTTCGCCTCCTTTTTTTCACCTTTATTTCTTAAAACTTTCATATTTTACAGCTTCAAAAGCTTCCTCAATTTCATCATTACGATAATGGACATATGTAAAACGACCTAATTCTACTAATCTTGCTATTTCCTGTAACACTTTATGTTGCTCATATGTTTCTTTCAGCTTAATATGTACATAAAACTTCATTAAAGGATGTTCATATAAAGGTTCTCCCACCTCTACATATACATCTTCAACCCCTTGTACAACTCTTACATAACTCGCAAATTGATAAAGTGCTTCTCTGTCTGAAACGATTTTTAATGTATACATATATTCTCCCCCTTTCCTTTACTATATCAAAAAGACGGCCACACCATGTTATAGAACTATGAAATTTTTTCGACTTGTCATCTATATATTCAATAAAGAAGGCGTTTATCCATACATAGCATCTTTTTCCCACATATATTATAGGAAGAATTTTTTATTTGAGGTGTTCCTTATGGATCCATACGTCAATATATGTATTTGCATTACTCCAGGCGCCGATATTTCTGATGACCGTATCGCAAAAGATTTAGCTGTTGCAGAATCAATTTGGCACCCTATTACATTTCAAATTCAAGAAGTCATTGTATTAAATGAACTTTTCCGTTTTTCTGACCGTGAAATCAGTTATAAAAATTCCATTCAAAGTCAAGAAAAGTTGGCATCCTTTTTCCAAGCATGTGTAAATGAAGCTCCTGAATGCGACCTTTATATTTGTTATATTGGCAGTAATTATTTCAAAGAAACAGCAGTAATTGCCTGCGCTTATTCTTTAGCAAAACAACAGCAACTTACTGGCTATATCGTTTTAACAAATTCGGCTGCTCCTATGAAAAATATATATACGCTCGCTCACGAAATTGGTCATATTTTATTTACAAGACGTGTTCATGGAAAACTTACTCATGCAGATCCTCATTCTCCAACCGGCTCGGAGCACCACCCTTCTCCAACAAATCTTATGTATCCGATAGTCCCTCGTCCAGAAAACATTCATATTCATTCCTTATTAACGGAAGAACAAAAAGCGCTCTCTTTACAAAGCTCTTTATTACAAAGAAAAAAACAGTAACCCTCATGTTACTGTTTAAAACAACTTATTCCAATCAACAAACCAAATCCCGGCTGCTAGAAATAAAAATAGACAACTAAATATAAATGTAATCCCTCTAAAAATCCCTATATAATATTTCTTTGGAAATAATTTTTGGTATATCCAGAGCAGCCGCTTTTTATTGAATTTCTAGTTCACACTTTTTCTTTCTTCAATTTTTAAAGACCATTTCATTAATCCATATATACTTCCATACATAAGTAAGACCTTTGCAATTCCCCAAAATACATTACTTTCTTCTAAGTCTTTAAATATGAACATAATTGCAAGAGGAACAATTAGCACCAAAACACCCATCCAGCCAAGAACATATACTTCACCAATAAGAAGTAATAAAAAGATAATTGCTGCTAATATATATGTTTGCATTGTCGACAATTGTAATATAGGCGTCCCATACCATTTATTCATAAACATCAATAACACCAATAATAAAATAGGAACCATTACTATTACATAAATAATTCCAAATTCTACTAATTTGCTTTTGAAAGAAGACATTCTAAATGCAACAATTGTTCCAATAATCGTAATGATTAAAACGATAGGATAACCGATTAACTGTACATTTGTTAACTTAAATTGTTGATTCGGACTTTCAAATAAAATATTTGTAAGTAACCAATATCCACCTATCCCAATTGTCATTCCTAAAATAGTCTTTATGCTCCCGCTTTTATCCTTCTCCATCTCTTTCGCTAATTCTTCCGCATACTCTTTTGGTGAGTCACCAAATATGTCACTTACTGTCTTTCCCTTTTTTTCACCTTCTATTAAATGAAGCTCTGCATCTTCTAGAAAAGCGTCCACATCTTCTTCTTTAATCCCTTTTGTTATTAAATATACTTTCGTATCGATTAAAAACTTTTCACCTTCTTTAGAAATCTTCATTATAACCCCTCCCTTATTTAACCATTTCTCTTCTATTCGTCTTCATCATAATTTCAACGAAAATTAAAATAAATAAACTTCCGTATAAACATATAAATTGAATTAGCATTGGCATAAGATCTTCCGATGTAAATGTTTTAAACACTAACATAATTGAAAGTGGAATGATTAAATATAAGTTTTTAAACCATCCTTCAAAATATATATTTATAGCTACTGTGATGATAAAAATCCCACCAGCTACTATATAACCTTGCACTTCGGTGAATGTGAGCGTTTTTGTCGGATAGATCACGTCTAATATCGTAACAGCTCCTAATAAAAACATTGGAGCAATCATAACTAAAGACCACATAGAAAACCATGTTTTTGTAAAACTTGTTACGAAGGCCATTTTACGAAGTAGAAAATTAGGACCTATAACAACTAAAATCAATGAAAAACTATAACCGATACACTGAATAAGTGAAATCTGTAACATTCCATGATTCACTATTAAGATAGAAGCAATAATCCAAAATGATACGATATTCATTACTGTAAAACCAATTTGCTTCCACGTCTCCTGTCTATCTCTTTCCATCACTTTTACAAGTTCATTTGCATATTCTTTCGGTGAGCTTCCAAAAATATCTTCTACACTCTTGCCCTCACTCTCACCTTCTATTAAATGCAACTCTGCATCTTCTAAAAAGTTTTCAATATCACTTTCTTTTACACTCTTTGCCGTCAAAAATAATCTCATATCTAATAAAAACTTTCGTGCTTCTCTTGATAGCATTATTTTTTTCTCCCCTTCCCTACTAGTAGACGCTCTACACTACTTTGCATCGCTTCCCAGCGATCCATAAATTCATTAAGTGCTTCCTCGCCTTTTTCTGTTAATGTATAATATTTTCGCTTTGGGCCAGATGGAGATTCCTTCATTACACTTGTTATTAATCCTTCCTTTTGCATTCGTATTAATAACGGATAAATACTTCCCTCACTCGCCATTGTAAAGCCATACTTCGCTAGCTTTTCACTCATTTCATAACCGTATATTTCACCTTCAGAAATAATAGCAAGTAAGCATCCTTCTAAAATCCCTTTCAACATTTGACTTGTTGACATAACTCAAATCCTCCTAACAATATTTTTCCAAATCTTTGCAGGATTTTTATTATCCCCTCTCTAAATAGAGCAATATGAGAACTTTATTACGAAGGGATGTTTTTCATCATGGTTACAAATCGAGTTGTCTTTTTAACAGGTGCTGCGAGTGGTATTGGATATGAAATGGGAAGTGCTTTTGCAAAAGAAGGTGCAAAAGTTGTGATTACTGATCGTCTTGAAGAACGTGCGAAAGAAGCTGCTGAACAATTACAAAATGAAGGTTTTCAAGCTATCGGTTTAAAATGTGACGTTACATCTGAAGAGGAAATTACAGCAGCAATTTCTCAAACAGTTGATCATTTCGGTTCATTAGATATATTAATTAACAACGCAGGAATGCAACACGTTTCACCCATTGAAGACTTTCCAACTGAAAAGTTCGAGCTGCTAATTCAAATTATGCAAATTGCTCCGTTTATCGCAACTAAGCATGCCTTTCCGATTATGAAACAACAAAAATATGGTCGTATTATTAATGTCGCTTCTATTAACGGCCTGGTTGGGTTTGCTGGAAAAGCTGCCTATAATAGTGCAAAACATGGCGTAATTGGATTAACAAAAGTTGCCGCTTTAGAAGGTGCTACGCATGGTATTACTGTTAATGCCCTTTGCCCTGGTTATGTCGATACCCCTCTTGTACGTAATCAACTACAAAACTTAGCTACTACAAGAAATGTACCACTTGAAAATGTTTTAGAAGATGTCATTTATCCACTTGTACCACAGAAGCGTTTGCTACAAGTACAAGAAATCGCTGATTATGCTATGTTTTTAGCGAGCGAAAAAGCGAAAGGTATAACTGGTCAAGCTGTCGTTATCGATGGTGGTTATACTGCTCAATAAAAAATAAAGTTTGCTCACGAAGAGCAAACTTTATTTTTTATCGCGAGGATCTTCGTACTTTAGTAATTGCCGCGGGAGCTTCTCAATTGCAACAATTACCCCCTCTAATTTACTTTCAATACGGTGGAGTAAATATAATGTTACAACAATTGGAAACCCTACATTACCTATCATCTTGATCCACTCTTCCATCCCCTTCTCCTCCTTTCATTATATAAGTAAGAGAAAACAATGCATTTAGGCATAAAAAAACAAGCTATTATGTATTAGCCTGTTTTTCAAATAATGATGCAATTTCTCGTTTATAATCCCCGCTTATAATACCTTTCTCAGTAATAATTCCTGTAATTAATTCGTTCGGTGTTACGTCAAATGCAGGGTTATAAACGTTCGTTCCAATTGGTGCTACTTGTTTTCCAAAGATTTTCGTAACTTCTGTTTCATCTCTTTCTTCAATAATTATCTCGGCTCCATTTTCTTTCCTAACATCAAATGTTGACAGTGGCGCAGCAACATAAAATGGGATATCAAAGTGCTTTGCTAAAATAGCTAAATTCATTGTCCCTATTTTATTTGCCGTATCTCCATTTGCGACAATTCGATCCGCCCCTACAATAATTGCATTTATTTCTTTCGTTTGAATAGCATGAGCTGCAGTATTATCTGTAATAAGGGTCACATCAATATTTGCTTGCTTCAATTCCCACGTCGTTAAGCGACCACCTTGTAAAACTGGTCTCGTTTCACACGCATATGCATGTAAACGCACACCTTTCTCTTTTCCAATATAAAAGGGAGCTAATGCAGTTCCATATCTGGCAGTTGCGATACTTCCAGCGTTACAGATTGTTAAAATATTATCGCCATCTTTAAAACATGTTAACGCATATTCCCCAATATTTCGGCACACCTCTTCATCTTCCTGCTGAATGCGAAGCGCTTCTTCTTCTAATGTTTTTTGTGCTTCTTTTATTGTAGTAATCTCTCGAATAGATTCTCTCATACGATCAATTGCCCAAAATAAATTGACTGCTGTCGGGCGTGACGTTCCTAAATAATTACAATCTCTATTAAACTTCTTTTGAAATTCTTCAATATGTACAGTGTTATATTTTTTTGATGCAAGCGCCAAGCCAAATGCAGCTACAATTCCAATTGCAGGCGCTCCTCGTACTTCTAACATTACGATGCTTTTCCAAACCTCTTCAATAGTCGTCAATGTTTTATATTCTGTGCTATGCGGCAATTTCGTTTGATTTAATACCGTAATTGCATCACCTTTCCAACTTACAGATATCGGAACAGTAACAATTGTACTCATGCTTTTATGCCTCCTGAAACTGTCTGTTGAAATAACGTTCGAAACAGTTGAATATCAGCACTTTTAGATTCATATTTTATTAGTTCTTTACCTAAGGATAGCGCTTGTTTCTTAGCTTGAATTCTTGTTTCTTTATTTTCTATTTCATCTAAATCTGCTACATGAGCTAAACCAATTGTTCTACGAATCAGTTCACATCCAGCAAATCCAACAGCATCAGTAAAGATATTTTGCAAAATAATTGGTAACCATTGTTTTTCTTTCGTATATGCTTCTACACCTTCTCCAATCCATAACTTTGTAAAAGTCTCTACAAAATAACTCCACGTCTTTTCTATATGGAAAAATAATACACTTCTTTTTTCTTCTTCTCTAGATAAAGCATTTAATAATAGATTTGCAATAAATTGACCTATGTCAAATCCAAATGGGCCATAGGTCGCAAATTCTGGATCAATCACTTTCGTTTCAGAAGGTGACGAAAAAATACTACCAGTATGTAAATCACCATGAATAAGAGTTTCTTTTCTTGTTAAGAACTTATATTTATATTGTGCTACTTTTAGTTTTAAAGTTTTATCACTCCAAAGTTCATCAACCACGAGCTGTAAATCTGGCTCATAATCATTTGTATCATAATGTCCAAACGGATCTGTAAACACTAAATCCTCTGTAATTTTACAAAGATCCGGATTTACAAAGGTACCTTCTAGTACCCTCTTCTCTTCTGATTGTAAACCAAAATCTGAAGTGTAAAATAAAACATGTGCTAGAAAACGGCCGATATGCTGGGA
This sequence comes from Bacillus sp. ok061, assembly GCF_900108285.1. Taxonomy (NCBI): domain Bacteria; kingdom Bacillati; phylum Bacillota; class Bacilli; order Caryophanales; family Bacillaceae; genus Bacillus; species Bacillus sp. ok061. The sequence goes on from NZ_FNUW01000016.1 coordinate 74,806, forward strand.
TAAAAGCGGATATTCTTCTCCGTCTATTAATCCTTTTCTTGTAATTGTTAGTCTTGATAAGTCTTCTATTACCGTTATCGCTAACTCTTCATCATGACTGTACACTACCGGAACATAATCCGGTACATACTGCGCAAAAATTTGCAGTGCCTTGCTTTCAATCGTTGCTCTTTTTATAGACAACGGCCAACTTTCACCAACTACTTTCGCATAAGGCAGTGCTTGTTTTATTATAATGGATTTCTCTCCATCATCTAATTTGAACACGTAATTTAAGTTTCCATCTCCGATTTCATGACAAATGACATTTGCCTTCGCCTCAAAATAGCCATTCTCTTTCGCATATTGTACAGCTGTTATTTCTGTTAATGAATAATATCCCATCGTCTTCTCCCCCTTTTTAAATTCAGAGGTTTTTCTAACACAGAAAAACCTCTTTCCACTAAGAAAGAGGTTTGAAGTTTATCTTCTCCCCTCTTATCTGCCAGAAAGTTTTACTTTCTGCTGGAATTAGCACCGTGCCTTTTGGCGTAATAAACGCCCCATTTCACAATGGTATTACGGTCGGTTGCTGGGCTTCATCGGGCCAAATCCCTCCACCTGCTCTTGATAAGAGTTGTATAATTTTTTGAATTTTTAACTTTATGTTGAAGACTATACCAAGAATAAAAATCACTTGTCAACATTTTATTTGTATAATTCTGGACGGCGATCCGCAAAAACTGGAATTCCTTTACGTACTTCTTTAATTTTCTCGAATACAAGCTCTCCAAATAAAATTGATTCTTCTTCATTCGCTTCTACAACAACTTCGCCCCAAGGATCGACAATTAAAGAATGACCGGCAAACTCATTATTCGGATCCTTTCCTGCCCTATTACAGGCAACAACATAACACTGATTTTCAACTGCTCTTGCTTGCAATAGCAAACGCCAATGTGCTAAACGAAATAATGGCCATTCTGCTACAACAAATAAAACTTTTGAACCTTTCGCAGTATGAACGCGCATCCACTCTGGAAAACGAATGTCATAACAAATTGTGCCGGCGCACTCTATATCATCTAACTTAAATTCACCTGTACTATTTCCTGCGATTAAATATTTATGTTCATCCATAAGCTGAAATAAATGCACTTTACTATATTCATTGACTAGTTCTCCTTCCTTGTCTACCACATACATTGTATTTGTAACACCTTGCTCTGTTTGCTTCGCTATGGAACCACCAACAATATGTACACCATATTGTTTCGACCATTCTTTCAACTTTTCTTTCGTTTCCAATCCATCCCTATCTGCAATTTCAGAAAGTCTTGTTAAATCATATCCTGTTGTCCATAATTCTGGTAAGACAATAACATCCGGTCTCTCCTTCATCGCTTCGCTTATTTTATTTTTAGCATTCTCAATATTTTTTTCTACATCTCCAAAAACAATATCCATTTGAATACATGCGACTTTCATTTTTTCAGCCCCATTCTTATTTTTCTCTTTACAAAATACTGGAAAGATTATATCATTTGTCACTAGAATTGTAACAACTTTCAAAAGAGGTGGAAAGTATGAAATTATTTCAACCTTCTGAGATAGTAACATCATTGCCAACACAATTTTTCGCTTCACTTGTTGCAAAAGTTAACAAAGTCGTTGCAGCTGGTCATGATGTTATTAATCTAGGTCAAGGTAATCCAGATCAACCAACACCGCAGCATATCGTAAAAGCTTTACAAGATGCTGCAGAAAAGACCATTCATCATAAATATCCGCCATTTCGCGGACATGAAAGTTTAAAAGAAGCCGTGGCAACATTCTATCAACGTGAATATGATGTAGTAGTAAATCCGAAAACTGAAGTTGCTATATTGTTTGGTGGAAAGGCTGGATTAGTAGAATTACCAGTTTGTTTTACAAACCCTGGTGATACGATTCTCGTTCCAGATCCAGGCTATCCAGATTATTTATCAGGAGTTGCTTTAGCCAAAGCACAATTTGAAACAATGCCGCTTATTGCAGAAAATAACTTTTTACCAGATTATACAAAAATTAATAACTCTATTGCCGAGCGTGCAAAATTAATGTTTTTAAACTATCCAAATAATCCTACAGGTGCTACTGCATCAAAAGATTTTTTTGATGCAACTATTCATTTTGCTAATAAACATAATATATTAGTCGTTCATGATTTTGCTTACGGCGCTATCGGATTTGATGGTCAAAAACCTGTTAGTTTCTTGCAAGCAGACGGTGCTAAAAATACAGGTATTGAAATTTACACTCTATCGAAAACTTTCAATATGGCTGGATGGCGTATTGCTTTTGCAGTAGGGAATGAAAGTGTCATTGAAACCATTAACTTATTACAAGATCATATGTATGTTAGTATTTTTGGTGCAGTTCAAGATGCTGCCCGCGAAGCACTATTAAGTTCACAGTCTTGCGTAATAGACCTTGTAAATAGTTACGAATCTCGACGAAACGCTCTTATTTCGGCTTGTCAATCAATTGGTTGGAATGTAGACATTCCAACAGGGTCATTCTTTGCATGGCTTCCTGTTCCAAAAGGATATACCTCTGAGCAATTTGCTGATATTTTACTAGAAAAAGCACATGTTGCAGTTGCTCCTGGTGTTGGATTTGGTGAACATGGCGAAGGGTATGTCCGTGTTGGTCTCTTGCATACAGAAGATAGATTACGAGAAGCCATTAATCGAATTGATAAATTAAATTTTTTCAAAAAGTAATTGACAACATGAAAAATATCTGACAAAATTCAGTTATCTTAAAAATTTAAACATTTCTAAATACTTCTTATCAAGAGCAGGTGGAGGGACGAGCCCGACGAAACCCGGCAACCGATCTACAATTGTAGACACGGTGCTAATTCTCGCAGCATTACGCTGACAGATAAGGAGCTGGTTGTAAAAAAACCTCTCCTTAGCTGAGAGGTTTTTTTATTTAACTAGGAGGTTATAACAATGAGCGGAATTATAGCGACGTATTTAATCCATGATGATTCACATAACTTAGAAAAAAAGGCTGAGCAAATTGCACTTGGTTTAACAATTGGCTCTTGGACTCATTTGCCACAATTATTGCAAGAACAATTAAAGCAACATAAAGGCAACGTCATTCATATTGAGGAATTAGCTGAACATGAACATACGAATTCGTATTTACGTAAAAAAGTAAAACGCGGAATTATTAAAATCGAATATCCGTTATTAAACTTCAGTCCAGATTTACCAGCAATTTTAACGACTACATTTGGAAAGCTATCCCTTGATGGCGAAGTAAAATTAATTGACTTAACTTTTTCAGACGAGTTAAAAAAACATTTTCCTGGTCCAAAATTCGGGATAGATGGTATTCGAAACCTTTTACAAGTGCATGATCGTCCCCTTTTAATGAGTATTTTTAAAGGAATGATTGGACGAAATATTGGGTATTTAAAAACGCAATTACGTGATCAAGCAAGTGGTGGTGTAGATATAGTAAAAGATGATGAAATATTATTTGAAAATGCATTAACACCACTTACGAAACGCATTGTATCTGGAAAAGAAGTTTTACAATCCGTATATGAAACATACGGACATAAAACGTTATATGCCGTAAATTTAACAGGACGAACTTTTGATTTAAAAGAAAATGCGAAACGTGCAGTGCAAGCTGGAGCTGATATTCTATTATTTAACGTATTTGCTTACGGACTAGATGTACTTCAATCACTTGCAGAAGATGATGAAATTTCAGTTCCTATTATGGCACACCCTGCTGTAAGTGGTGCTTATTCAGCCTCACAGTTATATGGAATCTCATCTCCATTATTACTTGGAAAGCTACTACGTTATGCTGGTGCAGACTTTTCTTTATTCCCGTCTCCGTACGGAAGCGTTGCATTAGAAAAAGAAGAAGCTCTCAGCATTTCAAAATATTTAACTGAGGAAGATGTATTTTTCAAGAAAAGTTTTTCTGTCCCATCTGCGGGTATTCATCCTGGTTTCGTTCCTTTTATTCTGCAAGATTTCGGTAAAGATGTTGTTATTAATGCCGGCGGCGGGATACATGGGCATCCGTATGGAGCGCAAGGCGGTGGTAAAGCTTTCCGTACTGCAATTACAGCTACTTTGCAAGGTAAATTACTCCATGAAGTAGATGAAATTAATTTACATAGCGCACTACAAATATGGGGAAACCCCTCTCATGAGGTGAAGTTATGAGTATTCAAGTGTTTTGTGATTTCGATGGTACGATTACAAATAATGATAACATTATGTCCATTATGGAAAAATTCGCTCCACCAGAAGCAGAAGAAGTAAAAAATAGAATTTTATCACAAGAGCTATCTATTCAAGAGGGTGTTTCTCAATTATTTCAATTGATACCTACTCATCTGCGCGATAATATAATTCAATTTTTAAAAGAAACTGCCGAAATTCGCAGTGGCTTTCATGAATTTATACAATTCGTAAAGGAAAATAATATTTCTTTTTACGTTATATCAGGTGGAATGGATTTCTTCGTCTATCCACTCTTACAAGGACTCATTCCAAAAGAGCAAATTTACTGTAATGAAACAGATTTTTCAAATGAATACATTACGGTGAATTGGCCTCATCCTTGTGATCATCATTGTCAAAATCATTGCGGATTATGTAAATCATCACTCATCCGTAAATTGAGTGATACGAATGACTTCCATATTGTGATTGGAGATTCAATTACTGATTTACAAGCTGCGAAACAAGCAGATAAAGTATTTGCTCGTGACTTCCTTATTACAAAGTGTGAAGAGAATTATATTGCTTATACACCGTTTGAAACATTCCATGATATTCAAAATGAATTAAAACATTTGTTGGAGGTGAAATCATGAAACAACTTTTTCGTCAATGGTATGACTTAAGCGAGATAAAAAAAGAATTAACAACACGAAATTGGTTTCCAGCAACGAGTGGTAATATTTCTATAAAGGTTAGTCATGAGCCACTTACTTTTCTTATTACAGCAAGTGGTAAAGATAAAACAAAAACTACTCCAGATGATTTTCTATTAGTAGATTATCTAGGGGTTCCCGTATTAGAGACTGAATTACGCCCGTCAGCAGAAACAATATTGCATACACATATTTATAACAATACAAATGCCGGGTGCGTACTTCATGTTCATACAACTGATAACAATGTCATCACAAATTTATATAATGATGCAGTCACCCTTCAAAATCAAGAAATTATTAAAGCTCTCGATATTTGGGAAGAAGGTGCAACAATTAACATTCCTATTATCGAAAACCATGCCCATATCCCAACGCTTGGAGAAAACTTCCGAAAGCATATACAAGGTGATTCAGGAGCAGTATTAATCCGTAACCACGGTATTACCGTATGGGGCCGAGATAGCTTTGATGCAAAGAAAAGATTAGAAGCTTATGAGTTTTTATTCCAATTTCATATAAAACTATTATCAATTCAAGGAGGCGTTTCTAATGGCGCAAATTCGTATTCATGAAGTAAATACTCGCATTGAAAATGAAGTGGAAGTATCTAAATTTCTACAAGAGGAAGGCGTTTTATATGAGAAATGGAACATTTCTAAACTTCCTACTCATTTAAATGAAAATTATTCGTTAACAGATGAAAACAAAGCTGAAATATTAGCTGTTTTTTCAAAAGAAATCGCTGATGTTTCAGCAAGTCGAGGTTATAAAGCACATGATGTAATTTCACTTTCAAATAGCACACCTAACCTTGACGAATTATTAATTAATTTCCAAAAAGAACATCATCATACAGATGACGAAGTTCGCTTTATCGTCAGTGGTCATGGTATTTTCGCTATTGAAGGCAAAGATGGGAAATTCTTTGATGTTGAACTTGAGCCAGGCGATCTCATATCTGTTCCTGAAAATGCAAGACATTATTTTACCTTGCAAGATGATCGTCAAGTTGTAGCTATTCGTATTTTTGTGACAACTGAAGGCTGGGTTCCAATCTATTAAGGTAGTTAGTTGAATAAAAGGACTTGGACCCCCTTTTCCAAACTTTTATTCACTCTACATATATACATCCTCCTATGGAACAGGCTTATTTCATTTTTGAAATAAGCCTGATTTTTTATTTACTCAAAAGTACCACTTCATCACAAATTTAACACCTTGATTTTTCAAGTATATTTTTTGAACATTTTTTGAATATTTATTGAAATTTTTCTGAAAATTCTGTTTTGTATATGATATACTACAATTAATTAAGAAGGAAAATAATATCGCAAACAGAGGGGGATAATCATGAGCTTACTTATCGCACTTATACTTGGAGTTACATGTGGAGCATTTCCTGTTATTTTAGGAGCTATTATGGAAGAGTTAGAAATTGGTGTTTTAGGATTTGTTGCATCTTGTGTAAGCGCTTTATTGTTTGGTTTATTCGGCGCTATTCCGGTTTCAATTCTGTGTGCTTTTTATATAATACGCCATGCTCGTACAAAACAATTGGGTCCTAATCACATCGCACAAATTATCCCATTCCCGGTTGAACGATGCCGCCGCGCTTCTAACTTATAATTATAAAAATTAAAGATGACTAAATAAATAAAAGTCCTCAAATGAGGACTTTTATTTATTTTCTTCTAGAAATTGAAACAATTCTTGTAGATGTAGGGCATCTTCACCATAGCTAACAGATACATGAAATATACCGTCAATCTCAGCTTGCATATAAAGATCCACTCCATCACGATCATATTTCAATGCCAAATAAAACTCCATTTCTTCTAACATCTTTTTTGAGGTTCGAATTACATAATGCCCCTTCTCATCTCTTCCATATTCAAATTCTGGTTCAAAATCATACTTTTGTTTAAAAGCTTCTTTTTGTTTTTCATTAATTTTCATACAAGTAGCTCGCTGTACAGTATCAATCATCTCATCAAACTTTTGAAGGTCCACCTCGTTTACCCCCTTATATATTTTTTATATAATACTTGTGTTCCACTATTTTCTTCGCCATCCTTAATTAACTCTTCATACAATTCTTTCGCCATACTTAAGCCTGGGACTGGTAATTGTAATTTTTCTGCTTCCTCTAAAGCAATTTTCATATCTTTCATAAAATGCTTTACATAAAATCCCGGCTCAAAGTCTCCTTTTAACATTCGAGGAGCTAAATTACTTAATGACCAGCTACCTGCTGCCCCTGTTGAAATGCTCTCTAACACTTTATCTGGATTCAGTCCAGCCTTCTTCGCGTAAGCAACAGCCTCACATACTCCAATCATATTGGAAGCAATCGCAATTTGATTGCACATTTTTGTATGTTGTCCACTCCCAGCTTGTCCTTGTAATTGAATGTTTGTTCCTAACTTTTCAAGTAAAGGTAAGCATCTATCATATATTTCTTTCTCTCCACCTACCATAATTGCGAGTTTTGCTTCTTTCGCACCAACATCTCCTCCTGAGACAGGTGCATCTAACGTATATATTTTTTTGCTTTTTGCAACTTCATTAATGCGTTTTGCTAAAGTAGGTGTAGATGTCGTAAAGTCAATTGCTATCGTACCTTCTTTTGCATGCTCTATAATTCCTTCTATACCAAAATACACTTCTTCTACATCATGTGGATATCCAACCATTGTCATTACAATATCAACTTGCTTCACTAACTCTTTTGGCGTATCACACCAATGTGCACCATCTTGCACTAAAGAATCTGTTTTTGCTTTCGTTCTATTATATACATATACTTTATGACCATCTTGCATTAAGTGATAAACCATACTTTTTCCCATTACGCCAATACCAATGAAACCTATTGATAAAGTTTTATGTTCCATTTTCTCATCCCCTTTGTTCTAATAAATCATTTACCATCTTTCGGAACTCTTTATTAAAGTCATCATCCATACTATTTTTCACATTTGAAAATAACATAACAAAAATTCCTTTTTCTTTATTAAAATTATTGAAAGTGTTCCAACCAGATAATACACCATGATTATGAAAATAATCTGGATATATATAAAAACTAAATGCATATTTCCGTTCTGCTGAAGGTGAAAACATTGCTTGTATACTTTGTTCAGAAAGAAGTTTTCCATTTATAATTGCTTCGTCTAACTTCTTCATATCTCCAACTGTCGTATACATCTCACCACAACCATATAGCCAATCCATGCCTAACTTCTGTGCTGGTACAAGCTCTTGATTTTTTTTCACATAACCCTTTGTAAAATTTTTATCTCCAGGTACCATATTTCCCATACCGGATTCATGCATATCTGCTTTTACAAATATATTTTCTTTTATGTAATCTCCTAAAGGTTTTTTCGATATATGTTCTATTATATAAGCAAGCACCATATAATTATAATCTGTATATCTCCAACCTGTTCCTGCAGGAAATTCTAAATTTTGACGTCCAATCCAATTAATTAACTGTAAACGGGAAGCAGCATTAACATTGCCTTTTGCATGTTCAGGTAAACCAGAGGTATGTGTTAATAAATGATATAGCGTAATATTTTTATTCTCCGGAAATGAAGGAATATATTTATTTACATTATCTTGAATATTCAATTTCCCTTGTTCTTGCAGCTGTAAAATAGATGTGGCAACAACTGTTTTCGTAATAGAACCGATACGATATTTTGTTTGAGGCGTATTTTCAATTTTATTTTGAACATCAGCATAGCCATATCCTTTATTCAATATAACATGCTCTTTATCTGTTACCAAAACTGTTCCATTAAATTGCTTTCCGACTAAATATTGATCTAATTTTTGAGATATGCTAGCGTAATCAATTTGTTGCTCTTCTTTTTCTTCTATATTCCCTTGCACTTCCGATTCAATAGTAGGATTCACCTTAGTTGTTAATACTGTGTTTTCCTTTATATTGGGGCTAACAAGAAAATAGTATACTCCGCCGCCAACTATAGCAGACAGTGAAGCCATTATCATTACTTTTTTTATCATGTCGATCCTCCATAATTCCTTCGCTAAAAATTGTCCCCCTATTCTATTATCAAACAATAAAAAAAAATCGCAACAATTTGTTGCGAAAAATTACATTTTTTCTTTTCTATACACACATACTTGATTCTTTCCATTTTTTTTCGCTTCATATAAAGCAATGTCCGCTCGTTGCATTAACTCTTCTCTTGTAGTTCCTTGTTCATATAACGCAACTCCAAAGCTAGCTGTTAACTTCGAAATTCCAGTGAATTGTTTTGTTTCAATGAAGAATCGTAATGACTCCGCAACTTGAAATGCTTCCTTTTCCACTGTATTTGTCACCAATATAATGAATTCTTCTCCTCCCCATCTTGCAAATACATGTTGCTGCTCCACTTTAGATTTCATAAGCTCTGCAAGTTGTATTAATGCCAAATCGCCAAAATCATGACCATATGTGTCATTAACTGTTTTAAAATTATCTATATCAAATAAAATGATTGCTATTTTCTCATCACTACGTATTACCTTTTCCCACTCTACCTCTAGTATTTGTTGAAACTTTAAACGATTATAAATCTCTGTCAATGAATCTACCATAGCAAGTCTTTCTTGTTCTTGATAAATTTCATCTAATTCTGTAATTTCCGTGCACTTTACAATAAATCTTGATAAATCTTCTGGCAATGGTGTCGCACGTAATAGAAAAGTAGATACTGTCCCTTCATAATTTGACATCTTAATTCTTCTACCACTTGATAAAGTATCGTCTAGCCATGTTATATCATGCGTCGTCGAGTAGTATCCATTTTCTCTAATAAAATGTTCAGCAAATACTAAATGTTGCTCACGATAGGCAAACAAATTTTCATATCCGAAAAACGTTAAAAAATTTGTATTACAATCAACAATCTCATCATCTTCTACTATAAATAATAAATCATTTTGAAAATCAAACATCGTTTGAAGCAATTCCTGTTGCAAACTAACTTGCCTTACTAAAGAAAGTTGATACAAACTCTTATTCACTTCTTCTAATACTGCTTGTGGAGTTACAGGGGCTATTACAATATTACGTATTCCTAATGCAAGTACATCTGTAAATTCTTTTGTTATTTGTTGATCCCAAATGACAATGAATGTACTTTGCGGGGTATACATATTCTTTATATATTTGATTTGAGAATAATCTGTTACATACATAATTATAATGTGCGGTTTTGTTCTTTGAAATAATAGTTCGCCCTCTTCAAAACTATTTGCTATAAACATACATTTTGGATGGATATTTTCTATCGTTTGTTGATGCTTACATCCATTTTCTATATAAAGGACATTTAACTGCAGATCTTGTAACACATTTTGGAAAACCGTATTCTCTAATAAAAAATGTAGTATGTTCATCACTAGTCTTCACTCACTTCATATATCTTGTTCTACTGAATTCCTCACAAACATTTTTAAAAGACTGTTCTCCAATAAACATTAATTTGTGAGAGATACATATTAACAAGCTAATTGAGAATGTTATCTTCCCTTTTCACTCTATAAATTCCTTTTTTAGTGTATGATTATAGGAATTATATCGTTTGTATGAATGCCCTAGCTTATTTCTTAAAACTTGACAATTAAAATAAAGATATTATATTCTTAAATTCGACAACTTACAAAATGTAAGTAATATACATTGAGTTTTCCCGATAATTTCATATACAATTTGGAGGATATATAATGACAAACGATAACTTTTTTAACGTTCTATATGAACGCACATCTACACGTGCATTCAACCCAAATAAAGAAATCTCATCTACAGAATTACATGAGATTTTAAAAGCCGCAGCACAAGCACCTTCTGCTTGGAACTTACAACACTGGAAATTCCTTGTTTTTCAAGGTGAAGATGTACAAAAACGATTACACCCAATAGCTTATAACCAACAACAAATTCTTGACGCTTCTGCAGTAGTCGCTATTTTAGGTGATTTAGAAGCTTATAAAAATGTTGAGCCAGTGTATGGTCCAATTGTAGAACAAGGATTTATGAAAGAAGAAGCAAAAGAACGCTTAGCTAAAAATATTGAATCTGCATATGCTCGTGAACAATTCCCGAGAGATGCTGCCTTTTCAAATGCATCTTTAGCAGCAATGCAACTTATGCTTGCAGCTAAAGCAACTGGTTGGGATACTTGTGCTATTGGTGGCTTCAATCCACAAGCACTGACAGACGAATTTAACGTTTCATCTCGTTACGTTCCAATTATGCTTATTACAATTGGTGAATCAACTTTAAAAGGTCACCCTGCACCACGTATGAGCGTAGAGCAAGTGAGTGAGTGGGCAAAATAATAAAAAACGAAGGTAACTACATTACCTTCGTTTTTTATTTCCTGTCATACTTTTGTAATATTACTACAAATCATTCGACATTTATACTTATAGAAAAGTATATTCTATTCCTTTATCATAAATAAACGTGACGTTTTGTGTCGAATTTTGTTAAGGTATTGAAATATACCCGTGTGTTTTTATTACAATTGTGATACAATGATAACAAATAGATAACAAGAGAGGGATTTTCATTGAGTTCATACGGAAGCTTGATCGCACTTTTATGTTACATAGTAACTGTACTGCTTCTATATTTTATTGGTGATGCCGCAAACATCTCCATTTTACAATTCCCAAAAGAAGAAGCATTTCAATTAGAATCAGAAAAACATACTGCACGATCCATCGTACCACTACTCCTAGCTCTTCCTGTATATATCGTCGTTTTATATAAAAGTAAAAAAGTGTAAAGGCTACCCATTTCGTTTATTTTGGTGGTTTTTACATTTTTTTGTTATATTACCCCTATTTTAAACATCATTCCATACTAAACACCCAGCTAGTCATTTAAAATGAGAAAATCCCCTAGAAAAAATTCCACTCTCTGTCCAGTCACTAACTACCGAACTTACATAGATTATAAGTGTGAAGGGGGTGATGAGGATTATGTTTGGATCATTTGGATGCTGTGATAACTTTAGAGACTGTCATCATCATGAAAGAGAGCACAACCATCGTGAGAAAGAGAGAGTAGAAATTAGACCACAACGACCTGCTGTATGTAACGTACTTGCAAATCTTTCTATAGGCACTGAAGTTTCGCTTCTTAAACTAAAAGGAAATGGAACATTCCGCAATTTAGTTTTTGAGGGGTTCTGTAACGGTATTGCTCTATTCTCTGCATTAAGAAGAGATAACGACAAAGACAACAACAAAGATGATAAGAATGGAAACAATCGTAATGACGATAGATTTGAAGGGATTCTACGTGTTTGCCCAGAAGATGTTATCGCAATTGCTCTTTAAGAGAAGTTTAATCAATAAAATCACCTAAGGTATGTGTAATAAAAAAACCTGAGACCGATTTCAAATCGACTCAGGTTTTTTACTATTATATGCTTTTAACTAATTCAACAACTTCTTCAGCAGTTGACATCATTAATGCTTTTTCTGCTAATGTCTCCATTTCTGCTTTTGACAACTTGCTTAGTTGTGTTCTTGCAGGAAGAATAGATGTTGCACTCATACTGAACTCATCTAAACCTAATCCTAATAATAATGGGATAGCAAGTGAATCGCCTGCCATCTCACCACACATACCAGCCCATTTGCCTTCTTTATGAGCAGCATCGATAACCATTTTTACAAGACGTAAAATAGATGGGTTATATGGTTGGTATAAGTATGATACTTGTTCGTTCATACGGTCTGCAGCCATTGTGTATTGGATTAAATCATTTGTTCCGATAGAGAAGAAGTCAACTTCTTTCGCGAATTGATCTGCTAATACCGCTGAAGCTGGGATTTCAACCATCATACCAACTTCAATAGAATCAGAAACAGTAGTACCCGCTTCTACAAGTTTTGCTTTCTCTTCTAATAAAATCGCTTTCGCTTGACGGAACTCATCAAGAGTTGCAATCATTGGGAACATAATTTTTAAGTTACCGTATACGCTAGCACGAAGTAATGCACGAAGTTGTGTACGGAACACATCTTGCTCATCAAGACATAAGCGAATTGCACGGTATCCTAAGAATGGGTTCATTTCTTTTGGTAAATGTAAGTATGGAAGCTCTTTATCTCCACCGATGTCAAGTGTACGAACAACAACTGGTTGACCTTCTTTTACACCTTCAAGAACTGCTTTATACGCTTCGAACTGCTCTTCTTCTGTTGGAAGATTGTCACGGCCCATGTATAAGAATTCTGTACGGTATAAACCAACGCCTTCTCCACCATTATCGATAATACCTTGTACATCATTTGGTGTTCCGATATTTGCAACAAGCTCAACGTGATGTCCGTCACTTGTTACAGTAGCTTGGTCTTTTAATTTTGCCCATACAGCTTTTTGCTCTTCAAATTTCGCTTTCTTTTCTTCAAACGAACGAAGAGTTTCTTCTGATGGGTTTACAATTACTTCTCCATCTAAACCGTCAATGATAACGATATCGCCGTTTTGGATTTTTTCCATAACAACTTTCGCACCAACAACAGCTGGAATTTCCATAGAACGAGCCATAATTGCAGAGTGAGATGTACGTCCACCGATATCAGTAGTGAAACCTTTTGCATACTTACGGTTTAACTGAGCTGTATCAGATGGCGTTAAATCTTCAGCAATGATGATTACTTCTTCAGAAATTGTACCAGGATTTGAGAAGTTAATTCCTAGTAAATGTGCAAGAACGCGTTTTGTTACGTCACGAATGTCCGCAGCACGTTCTTTCATATATTCGTTATCCATGTTTTCAAACATAGAAATAAACATTGATGCAACTTCATCCATTGCAAATTCAGCATTTACTTTTTCGCTATTTACTTTGTCTTTTACTGGGTTTACTAGTTCTGGATCATTTAACACTAATAAATGTGCTTCAAAGATCGCAGCTTTGTCAGCACCTAGCTCAGCAAATGCGTGGTCCTTAATAGCTTCTAATTCAGTTTTTGCTTTCTCAAGCGCAGCGTCTAAGCGTGCAATTTCTGCAGCTTCATTTGTAATTGATTTCTTTTCGATGTTAAATTCAGGATTTTCAAGTCTGAAAGCCTTTGCAATAGCAATCCCACTTGATGCAGCGATCCCTTGAATGTTAAGAGTCATTATTCTCCTAATCCTTCGTTTTTCATAGTTTCTTCGATAGCTGCTAGTGCTTGAGCTGCATCATCACCATTTGCAGTGATTTTAATTTCTGCGTTTTGTTGAATGCCTAAAGACATAACGCCCATGATTGATTTTAAGTTAACGTTCTTTCCGTTATACTCTAAGTTAATGTCAGAACCAAATTTGCTTGCAGTGTTTACAAGTAGAGTTGCTGGACGAGCATGAATTCCTGAGTCGCTAGTTACTTTAAAGATTTTTTCCATGATAATTTATCTCCTTTAAATTACAGTTTTTTTTAGTTGTATAGACGTGAGTACTACATCATCTATTGTATATAATAGGCGATGTTCGGTCAACCACATCGCCTATTATAATTATAAACATTTTGCGTCAAATTCCTACTGAATGTCAATAATAGCGGTTTCGCCCTTCTTAACATTTCCATCTTTTTTCAATTCGACTTGTTGCCCTTGTTGTAAATTTGTAAATACAATTGGTGTAATGATAGATGGTGCATTTTCTTTTACAAATGCAAGATCTACTTTTAATAATGGTTGGCCTTGCTTCACTTTATCACCTTGTGCGACAAGTGCCTCGAATCCTTCACCATTTAATTTTACAGTATCAATACCAAAGTGGATTAAAATTTCTTTTCCGCCTTCAGATTGAATACCAATCGCATGTTTTGTAGGGAATACATTGACAATTTCACCATTAACTGGAGAAACTACTGTTCCTTCAGTTGGCTCAATTGCAAATCCGTCTCCCATCATTTTTCCTGAGAATACTTGGTCAGGTACTTCTGTAATCGGTAAGATTTTCCCTTCAATTGGTGATACAATTGTTTCATTTTCATCAACTTTTTGAGGAGTTTCTTCCACTTTTACAGGTTCTTCTTTTTCAACATGAGGTGTACGGCCTGACATTATATCATGAATTTGTGATTTTAACGTGTCAGATTTCGGTCCGAAAATAGCTTGAATGTTATTTCCAACTTCAAGTACACCAGCTGCTCCAAGTTCTTTTAAGCGGTCTTTGTTTACATTCTTTTGTTCGTTAACTTGAACACGTAAACGAGTAATACAAGCATCTAAAGAAGCAATGTTTTCTTTACCACCAAGTGCTACTAATACTTCACGAGGAAGTTCGCCTGCTTCTGCTTTTCCTGCACCGTCATTCGCATTTGCCTCTTCACGACCAGGTGTTTTTAGATTCCATTTACGGATTGCAAAGCGGAATCCGAAGTAGTAAATAACTGCTAGTACAAGACCAACAATAATTACCCACCACCATGCTGTACGGCCTGGTAGTACACCGAATAATAGGAAGTCAATTAAACCACCAGAGAATGTCATACCAATTTTAACACCTAAAATTTGCATTGTCATAAATGATAGACCAGCAAATACAGCGTGAATTCCGAATAATACTGGCGCTACGAATAAGAATGAAAATTCAAGTGGCTCTGTAATACCTGTTAAGAAAGATGTTAATGCTGCAGAACCTAAAATACCTGCTGCTAATTTTTTATTTTCTGGACGTGCTTCATGGTACATTGCTAAAGCTGCTGCTGGAAGACCGAACATCATGAACGGATACTTACCAGTTGTAAATGTACCTGCTGTTAATTCTACACCGTCTTTTAACTGTGCCATAAAGATTTTTTGGTCACCGCGGATTAATTCGCCAGCTGCATTTGTATACTGACCGAATTCGAACCAGAACGGTGAATAGAAAATGTGATGTAGTCCAAATGGAATTAATGAACGTTCAATTAAACCGAATATAAATGCTGCGATTGTTCTATTTGCATCAATCATTTGATGTGAGAACGTGTTTAAGCCACCTTGAATGTATGGCCAAACGAAGCACATAATAATACCTACTATTAAAGAGAATGTTGCAGTTGCGATCGGTACGAAACGCTTACCTGCAAAGAAACCTAAGTATGATGGTAATTCAATGTTGAAGTATTTATTATAGCAATATGCCGCTACTATACCGACGATAATACCACCAAATACCCCTGTTTGTAGCGTTGGAATACCTAATACGTTTGCATACGCTGGATCTGTAAATCCAATTTTTACTGGGTCTGCTCCAGAACTTGTTACTTTCACTAGCTTATCTACTTCTAAGAACACACTCATCGTTTTGTTCATAATTAAGTAGCCGACGAATGCTGCTAAACCAGCTACTCCGTCTCCACCAGCTAAACCAATTGCTACCCCAACTGCGAATAATAATGCAAGGTTAGCGAAAATAATATCACCAGATTGTTCCATAATTTTTGCAACCATTACGAACCAATCTGCTTTTAAAGCAGGAATAACATTTGTTAACTGTGGATTTTGAAATGCATTACCAAATCCAAGTAAAATACCTGCCGCCGGTAAAATCGCTACTGGAAGCATTAACGCTTTTCCGACTTTTTGAAGAACACCAAAGATCTTCTTAAACATGGAAACCCTTCCTCTCTTATCTATATTGATACCTTCCGACAAACGCCAAAAAGACATGAGGAAAAAAAGATAGAACGATAGCTATACAAAGGGTAGTATATCCCTTTCTCTAGCTTACATTCCTTACTTTTCTCCACTCATGCCTGATCGAATCAGTAACACGTGTCAAAAATAGGTTTACGTATAAGTTCACTATAATTAAGGCAAACGTTTTCGTTTCACCTTAATGTGTTTGTCGAAATTTGTATAACTTTGCAATAGTTATTATACATAACTATTGTAAGCGATTCAATCATTTTTTTTAACGTTTTCATTTTAGACAAAAATATATGACTTCTTACACATGCTCTGCCTTTACTAAGCGTTGCAAGTGCATCGTTAAATAAATACTTTCCGCTTCATATACAGGTAGTTGCAACTCTTTTTGCATGACCTTAACTAGCTTCCAAGCTACGTTATAGCAAACTGGATACTCCGCCTTTAATAAATCAGCAAAACTTTGCGATTCCTCTACTTTTTCTCCTTTTTTCACCCTCTCAATAGCATATTGAAGATGACGAATAAGGCGTAAATAATGAATGCTCTCTTGATCTAATGTAATTTGTAAGTTTGTCTCAATTAAAGATACAAGTTGTGCAATGAGACGGGAGTTTTGATTAACTGAAGATAAATCAGAATTTGTAAGCGAACTGTAAATGTGAAGTGCAATAAAACCAATTTCTCCTTCTGGCAATGTAATTTGCAAACGAGAATTTAAAAGTTCTACAACACCTTCCGCAATTTCATATTCCTCTGGATAGAGCATTTTTGTTTCAACTAAAAAAGGATTATCAATTGTAAGTCCTTGTTTTAACCTTTTAATCGCAAATGAAATATGATCTGTTAACGCAATATGAATATGTTCATTTAGTGGAGATTTCGCTTTTTCTTGAATGTACAGCATAATATCGTTCATCAATTCAATTAATTTTTCACTAACATGCGGCACTAATAATTTATATTGTTCACGATCACGTTCATTTTTTAAGACAAACATTTTTTCGATTTGTTCTTGCTCCAATACATCTTTCGCTTTTTTCCCAAATCCAATTCCTTTACCAATCACTACTACTTCCTCGTGTTCAGGATGGCTAGCAATGATGACATTATTATTTAAAACTTTTTTAATTTCTAGATAATTATTCATATAACACCACCCTCGTACTTAAATAGCCTACTTTTATGTTACAGAATATTCTTCTTTGTCGTCAATGTAAAACATCTGCCATTTAATAAAAATTCATTTTTTAGACATGTTTATATATGATGCGTATAATGTAAGAGCAACTGTACATAGAAAGGAGATAACAGCATGATTAAAATGTTTGTAAGTGATATCGATGGTACAATGATGCAACACGGAGGTCTTATTGATGAACAAGATGTCGCGGCACTACGCAGCCTTGCCGAGCAAAATGTTATTCTTTGCTTTGCTTCCGGAAGACTTGGTAATGAAATTGCAGACTTAATGAAAGCTGTAAATACAAATTTTCATCGCATTAGTGTAAATGGTGTTTTTGTATATACACATGAAAATAAACAACTATTATCTGCAACTTTTGATTCCAGCATACTTCCCGATTTGCTAGCTATGACAAATGAAAATCCTTATTTCCGTTATGTAAGTGATGAGCATAATTATTACATTGAAGAGAAAACACCTTTTATTCAAGAACTTGAACAACAAGTGACTATGACTTCTGTTGAAGAACCAAACTTACTACAGAAGATTGATGATACAATTTTCCCAAATAAAATTTCTGTCGGTGGAACAAAGGAGAGCTTACAACTCCTTCAGAAAAAAATTGATGAAAAATTCCACGGGAAAGTTAGTACTTTCATCTCCGCAGAACAATGTTTAGATGTAATGCCACCGAATGTTAGTAAAGGCTCTGCCATTTCTGTTTTATTAAATGAGTTTCAAATAAAACCTGAGGAAATTGCTTGTATAGGGGATTCTTACAATGATATTCCTATGTTTTCTTTAACTCCTCACAGTTTTGCTATGTCACAAGCAGATGATGCAGTAAAAAAACACGCTCACTATGTAGTAAATCACGTCAAAGATGCTGTTAACCACGTAATTGGTCATAATAAAAATACGACTCATTCCTTATAAGGATGAGTCGTATTTTTATTTCTTTACATGTTAACCATTTTCAATTCCACTGTACTTCACAAACTGAAATATACTATTTGTTACGTGCGATATTCGTAATAAATTTATAACGATCTCCACGATAAATACATTTCACATACTCTAGCGGTATCTCACCTTCTGAATATGACCATTGACGCATTACAAGTACAGGCGCCTTTTTAGGAATATGCAGATGTTCAGCTTCATTTTCCGTAGCAACGGAAGCTTCAATTGACTGAGTAGCGCTAACAAGTTTAAAGCCCAGTTTTTTCTCTAAATGTTCATATAAAGATTGTTGCAATATTTCTTCGTTAATATCTTTTACAAGAGCTGGCGACAAATATGTCGTCTCAAAAGCAATCGGTTCATCATCAGCTAAGCGAATACGCCTCACTTCATAAACCGATTCCCCCTCCTGTATTCTCAACCGGTCTGCTATTTTAGCAGTAGCTGGAACTAGGCGGAAACTAAGTAATTGACTACTTGGGTTCATCCCACGAGAAATCATGTCTTCTGTGAATCCCGTCATTCCTTGCAATTTTTGTTCCACTTTCGGAAGTTGGACAAATGTTCCAATTCCACGCTTCCGATATAAATAGCCTTGTTCCACTAAATTATTAATCGCCTGTCTGATTGTCATACGACTCACTTCGAACTTATCACAAAGTTCATTCTCAGATGGGATTTTATCTCCCGGCTTCCATTCGCCGTCCTCAATTAGCTGTTTCACCCACTCTTGAATCTGATAATAGATCGGAAATGGTGAATACTTGTCGATGTTCATCAGCAATCGCCTCACTGCATAAAGATAGAGCTTCTTGATCTGCAATTACGGTTACATTCGGATGACGTTGTAAAACTGTAGCCGGACACTCTTCACTATATTCACCTTGCAATAATTCTTTAACAGCTTCTGCCTTTTTAGAACCCATAGCAACAAGTAGAACTTGTTTCGCTTTCATAATGCTTCCAATTCCCATTGTAATCGCATGAGTTGGCACATCTTCTTCTTTTTCGAAGAAGCGAAGGTTTGCTTGGCGTGTAGATTCTGTTAATTCAACAATGTTCGTTGGAGAATTAAACGATGTTCCTGGCTCGTTAAATCCGATGTGACCGTTTTCACCGATTCCAAGAATCTGTAGGTCAACTGGGTTAGCAGCTAGAATGCCCTCGTAACGTTTGCACTCTTCCTCTAAATCACTTGCCATCCCGTTTGGTACATAAGTTTGTTTAAATGGAAGATGATCAAACAACTGTTCTTGCATGAAATAGTGATAGCTGTTTTTATCTTCATGTGGTAAATTTACGTACTCATCTAAGTTTACAGTGGTTACACGGCTTGTATCAAGTTTATTTTTTCGCATTTCTGCATAAATACCTAATGGAGAGCTTCCTGTAGCCATTCCTAATGTTGGATTTTCTTTTGTTTTTACAACTTCTTCAATTAATTTATAGCCTGCTTCTGCTAGTTCTTCTGGAGTTTTTACAACAAGAATATTCATTTAATTACTTCCCTTCCTTCATATGAATTCCTAAACGAACCGTATCATATACATGTAAATCTTCATTCATCACAACAAAGTCTGCATCTTTTCCTACCGCTAATGCACCTTTATTATTTAACCCAAACTCTTCTGCTTGGTTAACTGATGTCATCAGTACTGCATCTTCGATTGAACAACCTGTAAATTCAATTACATTTCGGAAAGCTTGATCCATTTTTAGAATACTACCAGCTAACGTTCCATCTTCTAATCGAGCACTACCATCTTTTACATGTACTGGCTGTCCGCCAAGCTCATATAATCCATCTTCAAGACCTTTTGCGCGCATTGCGTCAGTAATAACACTTACTTTTTTCGGTCCTTTTAACTTATATGCTAATTTCACCATATCAGGGTGAATATGAATACCATCTGTAATTACTTCAACCATTACATCTGGATTTAATAACACATGACCAACAACTCCTGGTTCACGGTGATGTAATCCACGCATTTGATTGTATAAATGTGTCGCATGTGTAATCTTTCTATTTTTTAGTTGTGCATCAATTGCATCTGTATGCCCCATTGTGCCAACTACACCAGTTTCAGCAAGATATTGTTCAAACTCTAATGCTCCCTCTTCTTCTGGTGCATATGTTACTAATTTAATTAAATTCCCACTTGCTTCTTGCCATTGTTTAAATTGCTCAATATTTGCAGGAACGATATGTTCAAGTGGTTGTGCACCTGCACGTTTCTTTGAAACATAAGGTCCTTCTAAGTGAATATATTCGAAATGCGCTCCTTTTTCTTTTGCTTCTTTCGCAGCAGTTAGCGCTGCTTCAATTGCCTCTGGAGCTTGTGTCATTGTTGTTGGGAAGTAAGTTGTAACCCCTTCTTTTAACATTTCTTTACCTAGAGTTACTAACCCATCGCTATTTGCATCCATCGCATCAATATCGTATCCACCATGAATATGAACATCGATCATACCTGGAATTACAATCTTCCCTGTAGCATCAAAAACAGTTTCATTTTCTTGTGGTACATATTGAGCCATCAAACCAATTTCTTTAATGGTTTCTGCGTAACGAATAAATCCGTTTTCCACTATTTCTTGACCTGTGTAAATTTTGGCATTGATGACAATTTGCGTTTTCATTTTCATCGATCCTTTCCCATGAAATACCTACTTATTATTATTACCTTATTCGCCTAGTTCCATCTTAATATATGCACGAGTAGTTGTCTATACATTCTAATAAAATTTCCTTTTTATTCAACAAAAAAGGAAATTTCTTACGTCCCTTATAACTATAATATATAATATTCATTTTTCCAAAAAGGGACAGTATCCACCCCTAATATAGAAATCACTTCAACAATGGCATTAACCCACTAGATTCTAACATAACATGTTCACCATCTGTTTCTATTTCTACTGTACGTTTATTAGTTCTATGTACCATTATACCGTGCCTTTTTAAGCGTTTTACTACACTTTGGTGAGGATGTCCATACGGATTACTACTCCCGTAAGACAGAATAGCAAACTGCGGTTCCACTTTTTTTATAAACGTTTCACTTGTTGAAGTATAAGAGCCGTGATGCCCCACTTTTAAAACATCTGCATGTACATCAAATTGTTTTAATATTTCATGTTCTGTCCGTACATCCGCGTCACCCATTAATAAAAAATCCGCTTTTCCATATCGTACCTTCAAAACAATTGAGGATTCATTATTTTCATCTTTTGATTTCCCATTGTTTAATACTTGTATAGAAACATGTGGATCCAGCGGTATATATTGCCCTTCCTTTACTGAAACGAAAGGTATCCCTCTTTTTTTAATATTATTCCGATATGTATGATAAGTAAGAGAACTATATGTTTTTCCGCTATCTAATATAAGCGATACCGGCATTTGCTCTACAATTGGAATTAGCCCCCCTATATGATCCATATCGGGATGCGTACTGACAATTACATCTAAATGATTAATCCCTTTCTCAATTAATTTCTGAATAATAACCTCTCCTGCTTCATAAGGTCCTCCATCAATTAACATTGTTTGTCCGTTTGGCATTATAATAAGTGTTGCATCACCTTGCCCCACTTTTAAAAAGCTCACTTTCATTTTACTAAGATGTTGCCGATGCATATGTAAAGGAGACGTAGTATGAATGGACATCATATACCTTTTAGCTGATGCGCTATTTAAAGAAAAACATAATAAAACAGAAACTAATAATAGAATAATCCGCATACCTCTCATAACTCGTCTCCTTTTTTCATTTAGTATGGCACTGTAAATAATTGATATACAAAAAAGCTTAGCAAAATGCTAAGCTTTTATTTCGATATCTCTTGTAAGGAACCGAAGAATAAATCCGCTTCATTCATTTGTTCATTCTCTTCAGAAAGCGGCGGTAAATCATCTAATGTTTTCAATCCAAATGTGTCCAAAAATTCTTTTGTTGTTCCGTATAAAATAGGACGCCCTGGTCCTTCCGCTCTTCCCATTTCTTTTATAAGTAAATGTGAAACCAACGTTTGTAACGCCTTATCGGTTTTAACTCCTCTAATCTCTTCCATTTCAGTCCTTGTGATTGGTTGACGATATGCAACAATCGCTAACGTTTCGAGAGCAGCTTGTGAGAGCGAAGCAGCTGTTGGTGTATCTATTAATTTTTGATAATATGAAGCATGTTCTTTCTTTGTAGCAAAACGATATACTTTTGCATACTGTACAATTTGCAAACCACGGTTTGCACCTTCACATTCTTGTTGCATTTCTTCTAAAATATTAATTACTTCATTCATTTCAATTTCAAGAACTTTCGCTATTTGTTCTGGATAAATCCCTTCATCACCAGAAACAAATAAAAGGCCTTCAATAATTGACTTTTGTTCTTTCCTATCCATTTCACGAGCTCCTTCCTTCTATTTTCCCATAAAAATACACATCAAAAAACCGAATCACAATCAATGCGTTCGGTTCAATATTTTTTCTCTTGTTCCAAACGATACATTAAAACATAGCATGAGATAAAGTGTTTCTATCCCAATTTCACATACTTGCCCTATGTAGATTTATTAGAGCTTGATACGAAAATTTCATCAAAATTATGTTCTTGCTCAATTATGATTTGTTGATTTTTCATAAGTTCCAGAACTGCTAAAAATGTTACAACCATTATTTCACGTTCATCATCAACAAACAAATCATAAAAACTTTGGCGACCACCCTTTATTTTTAACTGCTTTAAAATATCAGTCATTCGCTGTTCAATTGGTATTTCTTGACGAGTAATACGTGTTGTTACAGGTTTTTTTGCCTTTTTACGGCGCATTAATTTTTGAAATGCCGCTAGCATATCATATAACGTAACATCAAGAGGCAAGCTTGTCTCTTCTTCTTGTTGCAACGATGTAAAGTCAATTGGTGGACGTGTATATAGCTGTGCTCTTTCTTGTTCTCTTTCTTTTAACTCAGTAGCAACTTGCTTATATTTCTTATATTCAATTAACCTCTCCATCAATTCTTGACGAGGATCATCTATAAAATCATCACCGTTATCAAGTACATCTTCTTCATGTTTCGGCAACAACATTTTACTTTTAATTTGTAATAACGTTGCGGCCATTACTAAATACTCACTTGCAACATCTAATTGAAGTTCTTTCATCGTATGCACATAAGATAAATATTGCTCTGTAATATCTGCTACAGGAATATTATATATATCAATTTCATAACGATGTATTAAATGTAACAATAGATCTAAAGGCCCTTCAAAAGCCTCTACTTTAAAATTATATTGCACAAAGCATCCCACCACATTTTTTCTATAACAACATAAGTATAGAGCATACTCATGTTCTATCCAACCTTTTTAAGAAATTTAATTAAAAATAGACCGATGCCTATGTCATCATGCCCACCACTTCATATGATAACAGTGTAGTAAGAACAATGTAGGAGGTCAAAAAACTATGGGTCACGTTGATTGTGGTTTTAGCGGTGGGTTCGCATTACTTGTTGTACTGTTTATTTTACTAATTATTGTAGGAGCAGCTTGCTTCTGCTAATATGAACAATAACGGCTAGGGGGAAATCTCCTAGTCGTTTATTGTTCATATTTCTATGATACACTTATATGTATAACCGTTAGATAGGGGCGAGAACACATGTATCCTACCGAATACATACAATTTTTAATTCATTTCCAAGGAGATTACGACTATTTTGAATGCCACGAAATACTAGAAGAGTACTGGAAGACAAAACCACGAGGAAATCGTGATCATTACTTAGTTGGTCTCATTCAAATTGCAGTTTCTTTATACCACCAAAGACGTGCTAACTGGAATGGTTCCACAAAAATGATGAAAAGCGCAATCACAATTTTAGAAAAAAGCGGTGTGTCTTTACAACGTTTAGGAATTAATCAAGTACAACTTCTTTCCTTGCTCAATGAAAGATTGCAATCTATCCATAAAAAAGAACGTTTTGTACCTTTATTTTTACCCTTATCAGATTCATCGTTAGAGAAGCAGTGCATAGAGTTATGTCAAAAACAAAACCTCCCTTGGAAAGACTTGAATGCTATCCCGGGTGAATATATTATAAACAAGCACACTTTGCGTGATCGCACAGAAGTCATTACTGAACGAAACGAACAATTACAAAAAAGAAAGCAGAGATAATAAACTACTTATCTCTGCTTTCACGAATGTATATTTTGTTCTAGCCCTTTACATTTTTCGCAAAAATTTGCCGTTTGCTCATTTCCGCAAATTGTAAACTCAAGAAATTTATTCTTTAACTCTTGAACCATCTTCGTTCCAATCCCCACATGACGGTGAGACGGATTCACACTCAAATGCTGAATTTCTAATACTTGATTCTCTTTTTTTACAATCCCCATTATTCCAACAAAATCTTCATTCTCTTTCCACAAATACAATTGCCAATCATCTTTTGCTTCATATTCTTTCATTGTCAATTGTAATGTTTTCACATCTTTTTCAGTTGGCATAAACGAAAGAAGCCCCATTGCAATTTTTTCATAACTTTTTTTAAAACGAATTAACATAACCCTTATCCCTTCTTACAAAAGTTACAAACTAGTAATCCCCTCAATCACTCTTTTCATATCATATTCATTTTACAATATTTTCAACAGAGTGAGAAGAGCCTAAAACAACTTGATAATCATACAAAGCGAAAAGAAGAAAGTCAAATCTATGTTTCAGCACTATTCCTTTAATAAATAGAGTAAAAAAAGAAAATTTTATACGGAATGGAAAAAAACATATCATTCAACATCACTTCATTAATAGTTACCCTAAAGTAGCACTATTCTAGCAAAATTAATATAACAAAAAATATTTGTTGAAACATATAATGTAATGTATTCTATGTAATTTGTTAAAGGTTTGTTCTCACAAGCAATATATTTTAGCAACAATACTACTTGTATGATGAGCTGCAGAAGAAGTACCCCGTCCCATTTAAAAGTAAAAAAAGAGAGCAAAAGCTCTCTTTTTCCTTACCTTACTCTTCCCAAACTTTAACTTCTTTCATTACATCGCCTTGACGCATTTTTAATACTGTTTCAATACCGCTTGTTGCTTTACCGAATACAGTATGAACACCATCTAAATGCGGCTGTGGCTCATGAACGATAAAGAATTGGCTACCGCCTGTGTTACGACCAGCGTGAGCCATAGAAAGTGATCCTACAAGGTGTCTATGAGGGTTTCCATCAGTTTCACATGGAATAGAGTAACCTGGGCCACCTGCACCTGTACCTGTTGGGTCTCCACCTTGGCTTACGAAACCAGGAATAACACGGTGGAATGTAACACCGTCATAAAATCCTTGCTCTGCTAATTTTTTAAAGTTTTCTACTGTTTTCGGTGCTTCTTCTGGGAAAAATTCCAAGTCGATTTTTTCACCGTTTTCCATTAATATGTATCCTAAAGTTTTCATACGTATATGTCTCCTTTCAACTATCTCAGCACTATATTACCACATTCATGACTAGAAACAAAAAGAATCCGACAATCTAGATACTTCTTTTTTGAAATGTGGAAAAAGCTAGGTGACAAATAAGAAATATATACTATAATAACTTTGTTGCCCGAAAATTTTAGAAAGAGAAAGGGAGCGATTTTTCGTGAAAACGAAATTACTAGCTCTGCTATTAGCTGTAACGGTATTTATGATGCCAACAGCTTCATTTGCAGACATCATCGAGGGAGAATCAATTGTTACATTAGGAGAGAACTTATCTGAACAACAAAAACAAGATCTGTTAAAAGAAATGAAAGCACCGAAAGATGCTACAATTATTACTGTATCTAATGCGGAAGAACATAAATTTCTAGAAGGCATTGTTCCAAAAGCACAAATTGGTACGAGAGCAATTTCTTCTTCTATGATTACATACACAAAACCAGGATCTGGTCTTATTGTACGATCAAAGAATATTAACTGGGTAACAGATGCAATGTACACTAACGCTTTGATTACAGCAGGTGTAAAAGATGCAGAAATTCAAATTACTGCACCTTTTAAAGTTTCAGGAACTGCAGCTTTAACTGGATTAATGAAAGCATACGAAACTGCGTCCAATAAACAAATTCCTGAAGAAGTAAAAAAAGTAGCGAATGAAGAAATGGTACAAACAGCCCAGCTTGGTGATAAAATTGGTGAAGAAAAAGCAGTTCAACTTGTTGCAAAAATTAAAGAAGAAATTGCAAAAGAACAGCCAAAAACAACAGAAGATTTACGTTCATTAATTAAAAAAATTGCTGATCAATTAGGCATTACATTAACAGATGAACAGTTAGATAACTTAGTATCGTTATTTGATAAAATGAAGAATCTTAATATCGATTGGAATCAAGTTGGTAGTCAATTAAACAAAGCAAAAGAACACGTTTCTGCCTTTTTAGGATCTGAAGAAGGACAAAGTTTTCTAGATAAAGTGAAAGATTTCTTCTCAAGTATCATTGATTTTGTTAAATCTTTATTCAAGTAAAAAAGAAGCCCGCCAGTGACGGGCTTCTTTTTTATACAAGTAACGGTAATTTCATAACAGCCTCTTCAACCGAACGCACTATATGATTTGCTTTCTCCTTTACATATGGATGGGCATGATGAAGAGTAAATGAATGCGGGGTTACTTCAAACATAGAAATATCATTGAAAGAATCTCCAATACAAGCAACTTCATTTGCTTCAATTTGCAAATGGTCCATTAGTCGCTTTAGAGCACTCCCCTTACTCACGCCCCTTGGCATAATATCAACATAGCGTTTACCTGATATAAAAACTTCCGCTTCGCCTTGAAACGTATCTCGTAGCTCTTGATCTAGCGTCACAATTTTCTCTTCTTCACCAAAAACAAACAATTTTGCAGGGTGTACAGTCTTACCAAACTCTTCTTCTAACGCTTCAATTTCAGCGATATGCACGCCCATATACGCTTCAAAATTATGGTGATGTTCATTTTTCCTTTTTGTATATCGCTGCTCATTTGCACAAACAATATCCGCTAGTCCTTTTTTATGTATATATCGATATATTTCCTGGGCAGCCGCATTTTCAAAACTCGATTCATGAAATAAATTCCCATCCGGAAATAACATTGTCGCTCCATTTAAGCCAGTTGTGTAATATGGGAATGAAAACCTTTTTACAACTTCATCAATTCTGTGTGTAAAGCGGCCAGAGGCAAAACAAATATTTGTCCCTTTCTCAGCTAACCAACACAGCGCACGTTCATCTTCTTTTTGCATATGATTCACATCGTAAACGAGCGTGTCATCTAAATCACTTACAAATAATTTAATCATGTCCTCTTCCCCTTCCATACACAATATCTACTCTAAGTGTACACAAAAAATGTTTGATTTTTGTTAAAAAACAATAAATTTTTACTAAAAAAAATAAACGGGTACATAATCCCGTTTATTTTTGTCTTTTTACATTTTGAGGTCTTACTATACTTGGTCGTACTTTTAAACTAGACATTGTTGGACGGAGTAAAATTTTTGTTAATGCGCCCCAATCAAATGGTAAAAACGGCCATAAATAAGGTGTTTGTAAACTTTTTATAGACGTTAAAAATAAAATTAATATCGTCATACCAATTACAAATCCCATCTCATGGAAGAGACCTGTTAAAATAATAACAAACAATTTCCCAACCTTATTTCCGAGTCCCAATTCATAACTCGGTGTTGCATATGCACCAATCATTGAAACCGCTACATACAAAATTACTTCTGGCACAAACAAACCTACATCAATTGCAATTTGCCCAATTAATATAGCGGAAATCAACCCTGCTGCAGACGATAGCGGCGTTGGAGTATGAATAGCTGCCATCCTTAAAAACTCAAGTCCGACCTCTGCCATTAACACCTGTAATAAAATTGGTAAATGTGTCATCTTAGTCGGTCCAATAAAAGCAAGATTTGGTGGCAAAAGAGTTGGATCAAATACAAACACTAACCAAAATGGTAATAAAAATAACGAGAATATAACACCTAAAAAGCGCACCCAGCGTAAAAATGTACCGACAGCTGGATTTTGTCTAAACTCTTCTGCATGCTGTAAATGATGAAAATATGTTGTCGGTGTAATCATAGCACTTGGTGATGTGTCAACGAGTACTAACACATGCCCTTCTAGTAGATGATTTGCTGCTACATCTGGCCTTTCTGTATATCGAATAAGTGGGAATGGGTTATAGCTTTGCTTTACAACAAATTCTTCTACTGTTTTATCCGCCATCGTAATTCCATCTACATCGATGTTATTTAATTCTTGTTTTATAATCTTTACTAAGTCTGGGTTTGCAACATCTTGAACGTATGTAATACAAATATCCGTTTGTGATCTATCTCCTACTCGAATAATTTCATTTCGAAGACGTGGATCTCGAATTCTTCTACGAATTAATGCTGTATTTACAACGATATTTTCAACAAATCCATCTCTCGCGCCGCGTACTACCTTTTCGGTATCTGGTTCTGTCGGTGTTCGCCCTGGATAACTACGAACATCGATCGCGAACGCTTCCGTTTCACCTTCCACAAATATCACAATGAGTCCTGATAATACTTGGAGCATTACCTCATCCATCGTTTTCACTTTGCTTACTTGTTGATGGATTAAGCGATTCTCTAAAAGCTTCACTGTATCTTCTTCTACATCCCTTATCTCATTTGTATCCACCGCTTCTTCTAAAATAGGGATAATATAATTTGTATCACAAAGTCCGTTTACAAATAACACACCAATTTCTTTATTCAAAATTTGAAATTTACGAATGCCAACATCGTATGTAACGCCTAGTCCAACTGTCTGCTTTAAATAATTTTCATTGTCACTTATGAAAGTTGATATAGGGATATCCACTTTTTTAGGCTTCGTCATAAAAACCACTCCTTTCCAAAATTAATTGAATCGCTTTTCTAGTAATAGGTGACCCTCTCTCCCATTCATCATTCCCGCACATTTTACCAATATCACCAACTCCAACAATGACAGGAACATTTAAATCGTCTAAGCAATATATTGTATCTCCACTAATCCTGCCAATTTCACCATCTGGAAGTCCAAATTTATCAACACCGTATTCGGTTAAATTCCCATTCCGATCTACACTTACATCTACACGTGCCCATTCCCAACGATGCGTATTAGACGCTACTGCTAAAATTCCGAGCACATCAATTTGTTTATGGGTAGCCACATATTTTAAAGCCTTCTCACCAGATCCTTCTCCAATAAATCCACTGTCATCAAACATGACAAATACAGGGTCATATGGCGTTTGCATAATAAGCTCAACAACTCTTTTCCCTGTCAATTTGGTTGGATTACTTTGTGATGCTGAAATACACCTTCCCCCAAATTCCTTTGTTAAAAGCTCAATTGTCCGCTTTGCATATTCATCTCCATCTGTGACCAAAACAACCCTTCGTCTCATTTGATTTATCCTTTCGGTTTACATATAAGTGCTATAAAAAACGAAAACAATATCGCTGCGGAAATGCCCGCAGATGTTAAACTAAACATGCCAATACCAATTCCTAAATATCCATGTTTTTCTGCTGCATGCATTGCTCCGTGCAATAGTGAATGTCCAAAACTTGTAATAGGGACTGTTGCTCCAGCACCTGCAAACTTTATTAGTTTATCGTACAATCCAAATCCATCTAAAATTGCTCCGATGACTACAAAAGTTGCCATTAAATGAGCTGGTGTTAACTTTGCGAAATCTAACAATAGCTGCCCAATTACACAAATAGCTCCACCTACAAGAAATGCATATATAAAATCCACAATTCACTCTCCTTTAACTCTTTCAAATACGACACCATGTGCAATTGTTGGAATCGTTTCTTTCTGTTGCATCATCATCGGGCTTAATAATGCGCCAGTGGCAACGACAAAAATTCGTTGTAAATTCCCTTTTTGCATCTCGTGTAATAAATGGCCATATGTGACAACTGCTGAACAAGCGCAACCACTACCACCTGCAAACACTTCTTCTTGACTTGATTCATAAATCATCAATCCGCAATCATTGTATATATGCCCAAGATCGTAACCTTCCTCAAGTAAAAGTTGTTTTGCAATCGGCGTCCCAACAGCTGATAAATCACCCGTAACAATCAAATCATAATCATCGGCACTTCTTCTTAAATCTTCAAAATGCTGTTGAATTGTATGAGCTGCTGCTGGAGCCATCGCTGCCCCCATATCCAAAGGATTTGTGATTCCTAAATCTTGCACTTTTCCGATTGTAGCCGCCGTAATTTTAATTGCACTTTTTTCATTGCTAATTAATATAGATCCTGCACCAGTCACAGTTGAATTTGCTGTCCCTGGCTTTTGCCCACCATACTCTGTTGGATAGCGAAATTGTCTTTCAGCCGTTGCATTATGACTACTTACTGTAGCTAAGACACGATTTGCAAATCCACCGTCTATAAAAGCTGAGCCAACTGCTAAAGTCTCCATAGACGTCGCACAAGCGCTAAACATTCCTAAAAAAGGAATGCCCCACTTACGCGCAACATAATTTGCTGTCACTGTTTGATTTAATAAATCTCCCGCTAAAAAGAAATCAATTTGCGATGTTTTTATATTCCCTTTTTGCACTGCTTGTTGAATTGAGTCTGACATTAATCTTCGTTCGGCGAGCTCCCAATTTTCCTCTCCACAATGCAAGTCATCGTATGAAATATCAAAATCTTTTCCAAGAGGGCCCTCAGCTTCTTTCGGACCGACAGCAGTACCCGTTGCATTCACATATATATCATTTTGAAATACCCACGTTTGTTTTCCGGTTAACCTCATACTAGCCCCTCCTTTAAGACATAAAAACTTTAAAGGTATACCTTATTAACCCAATGATATATGCACCAACAACCCCAAATACAATTACACTTCCTGCCAGTTTAAACATATTTGTAGCAATCCCTAGAACAACCCCTTCGCTCTTATGCTCTAAGGCAGCACTCGCCATAGAATTTGCAAATCCTGTCACCGGTACCGCTGATCCTGCTCCAGCAAATTGACCGATTTTATCATATACACCACACCCTGTTAAAATCGCGGATAATAAAACAAGAGTTGCAACAGTGGGGTTTCCTGCCTCTTGTTCACTGAAGTGAAAATAATGTATATAAAATTTCATCAATACTTCTCCAACTGTACAAATGAGTCCACCTACAAGAAATGCTTTGATACAATTTAGTAAATAGTTTGGCTTTGGATGATACTCCTTCAC
This sequence comes from Bacillus sp. ok061, assembly GCF_900108285.1. Lineage (NCBI taxonomy): Bacteria > Bacillati > Bacillota > Bacilli > Caryophanales > Bacillaceae > Bacillus > Bacillus sp. ok061. The sequence goes on from NZ_FNUW01000016.1 coordinate 106,868, forward strand.
TTTATTTATGTAATCATCCTTCAATTTCTGACTTGTCATTTATATACTGCCTCCTACTTTACGAAATAAATCCAGTGAAACAACGAGCCTATTACTTTCCCAAGTACAAGAGCAACGAGTAAAACAACAATCTTCCCCTCTACCCCTACTCGTTTCGCTAAAATAGGTAGAACATTTAACACCTCTGTTAATGCTGCAGCAAGCATTCCAATGAACGTGCCACAAAATATCCCTAATATAACGAGCCAATATTGCGACGTTTGAAATGTAATGTTTTTCAAACTGCACCAAGCCCCTGTTAAAGTACCTGCAATGACTGCCCACTCAAAATATTGAATATGCTTTCCACTTCTCGTTAATTGGGCTAAACGGGGGATTATACCAAGTACAGCTAAAAATGCGACATATCCGCTACCTACCGCAATCCCTCCAGCTAAACCAATTAAAATAACAAATCCAGACTCAATCATCGGTAAGTTGTTTCATATTATCCTTGTTTTCATTAACGATTACATATTGATCAAGTGACTGTTGGTATTGAAACATCTCAACTTCTAGCGGACTTGGCTCTTCATTAATTCGCTTTTGAAATACATGATTAAAGAATAAAACCATCCCTAAGCCAAGACCTAAAGAATAAGGAATTTGAAATAAAAGTGGTTGCGCATTAAATTCTCCAGTAATCATGTAATATAACCGTTGATGTACTTGTTGCATACTTACATCTTCATGGAAATAAATGATCGCAAGGGCCGCTCCAATGAAAAGTAACAGCCATACAAGCCCGAAAAAAACTGGATGCGCCTTCTTTTTTTCGTATATAATTTCAACAAGAGTTTGTCCCGAACCGAGTAAATTAATTTGTACATGAGATGCTTTCTGTTGAATAATCTCAATTACTTTCATAACATCAATTACAACATGCGTCTTATCATGCGCTGTTATTTTGTAAACTATCTCATTTTGTAACAACTCAACTACGGAAGAATCTCCGGCAAGTTGAGCAACATCGCCCAGCTTTACTTCATAAGTAGGAGAAACTTTTAAACGATTGCGCATTTTAATATAAATCGTTTGTTCCAACTTTCATTCACCCCTTCACTCTTCCTCGTAGTTGTAGTATGGTTATTGAATTTTTTTCTAATACAATTTTTTCATAAAAACACATCCGCACCATTTCGGTACAGATGTTTTTTACTTATGCCTTTTTCTTAAATAAGTTTGCAATACTTAATGCAAGCCCTCCCCAAATGACTACTATTCCAATAACCATCATCATAATTGCTGAGCCACTCATTATGAAACACCTCGATCTTTCCATTCTTTTTCAAGCTTGGCAGAATCCGAATGTATTTGTGCATTCCATTTCTTTAGACTAATAATTAGCGCAACGATAAGGAAGGCTGCTGCTATCGACCAACCATACGTTACAACAAACTCAGTCGGATAATCTCCATAATTCTTTTTAATGTTTTGGATTGTACCATCAATTAGCATATACCCTAACATAAGCGGAGTAATAACGAGTAAACTTACTCTCCAAAACGTTCCTAATTTAATATCAGATACAAAGTTTGCATGATTTTGATAAACTGGTAAACGACGTAAAATGAGCCCTATCGTCACTACTTCCGCAAGTGCAATTGTAATTAATCCGAAATTATTAGCGAAATAGTCGACAACATCTAAGAACATAAGCCCACCACGTGTTGCAAATACAAGAGAAACTAACACGAGAAGGGTTCCCATAATTCCAATGGTTTTTTCCCGACTTAAACTGAATTTTTCAGATACAGCGGCAAAACATACTTCCGCGAGTGAAATAAGTGATGTGATTCCAGCAACCGTTAACGATAAGAAAAATAATACACCAAACAACGGTGACATCGGCAATTCATTAATAATTTGCGGAAATACTACGAACGCAAGCCCAACGCCAGCACTTGCTACTTTATCAACCGGTACTCCCATATTATTCGCCATAAATCCAAGAGCTGCAAAGACCCCAATACCCGCTAATAATTCAAATCCTGAGTTTGCAAATCCAGTAATAAAGGCATTATTTGTTGTATCCGAGTTTTTCGGTAAATAACTAGAATACGTAATCATAATTCCAAATGCTAAAGATAAACTAAAGAATATTTGACCATAAGCAGCAAGCCATACTTTCCCATCAAAAATACGACTCCAATCTGGTTTAAAGAATGCATCTAGTCCTTGCATAGCACCTTCCATCGTCACTGCACGAACGACGATAATAAGGAACATAACAACTAATAAAGGAATAAATATACGGTTAACAACTTCTATTCCTTTTTTAACTCCTTTAAATGCAACGCCAAGCACAATAATCCAAACGAGAGCTAATGGAATTAATACTTCCGGTACAAGTCCTCCAAATTGCCCTGGCTTATCTGCAACATGTAAGTACTCTTTAAATAAAAATGATTGCGTGTCTTTTCCCCATGCTCCAGTAATTGCAAAGTATGTATACGATATAGACCAAGCAATAATCACTGCATAATATGTTGAAACGATAAATGTTACGCACATTTGCCACCATCCAATAAATTCGGCACGCGGGCTAATACGGAAAAATGTAAGTGGTGCTGAGCCACGATGACGATGACCAAGAGCAAACTCAAATGCTAACAATGAAATACCCGTCGTTAATAATGCAAATAAGTACGGTAAAAAGAATGCCCCGCCTCCATTTTCATACGCTGTATAAGGAAAACGCCATATGTTTCCTAATCCAACGGCAGATCCGACCGCTGCAAAAATAAATCCAGCTCTCGTTCCCCATTGTTGCCTCGTTTCCATGTTTCCTTCCCCCTTTATGACAAGTTCATACTTGGATTATATTTTAAATTGACTAAATTATCAATAAATTCTGTTAATTTTTGCGAAAATTAACATCTCTCTCCTATTAACGGCATAAAAAAATCGAATAGACAATTATTCGTCTATTCGATCTTTCATCTGTTTTAATATTTTCTTTTCAAGTCTTGAAACTTGTACTTGCGAAATGCCTATGCGCTCTGCTACTTCTGACTGTGTTTGATCTTTATAGTAACGCAAGTATACAATTAAGCGCTCTCGTTCATCTAGTTCTCTAATCGCTTCTTTTAAAGCAATTTTATCGAACCATTTCGTTTCAGATTGATCTGCAATTTGATCTAAAATAGTGATTGGATCTCCATCGTTTTCATATACAGTTTCATGTATAGACGAAGGGGCCCGGCTCGCTTCTTGTGCTAGAACAACTTCCTCTGGCGTTAGTTCTAGTGCCTCTGCCACTTCATTAATCGTTGGAGCCCTTCCGAATTCTTTCGAAAGCTCATCTCTCATCTTTCGAATTTTGTTTCCTGTTTCTTTTAAAGACCTACTAACTTTCACTGATCCATCATCACGTAAGAAACGTTGTATTTCACCAATAATCATTGGAACTGCATATGTTGAAAATTTCACGTCGAAAGATAAATCAAATTTATCTACCGATTTCAAGAGCCCAATACATCCAATTTGAAATAGATCGTCTGGTTCGTATCCTCGATTAAGAAACCGCTGTACAACCGACCAAACGAGGCGCATATTACTTTGAACGATTGTATCTCTCGCTTGTTGATCTCCATCTTGACTTTTTTGAATTAACGCTTTTAGCTCGTGGTCCTTTAACTGAGGTTTCTTCTTCTCATTTTTGACCTCTATGTCCATAGGCTATTCTCCTTAATTGCATAGAGCGTTACTATTTGATAAGTATTTTGTCAAATGGATTGTTGTCCCGAAAGATTCGTTTGAAATAACTTCTACTTCATCCATAAAATTTTCCATGATAGTAAATCCCATTCCGGAACGCTCTAATTCAGGTTTAGTTGTAAAAAGGGGTTGTCTCGCTTCATCTAAGTTAAAAATTCCAATCCCTTCATCTCGAATCGTGAGTTTCACCATTGCTTCTTCCAAAATTACAGAAATATAAACAATACCTTCTGCATTTCCTTCATACCCATGAATAATTGCATTTGTAACCGCTTCTGACACAACTGTTTTAATCTCCGTTAATTCTTCCATCGTTGGATCTAGTTGTGCAATGAAAGCCGCCACTGTAACGCGAGCGAACGATTCATTTTGACTTAATGCTGAAAATTGAAGGTTCATTTCATTTCTCACCTATGCCACCCCCAACGTCGCGAGCGCGTGCGCTTCACTTTCTTCTAAGCGAACAATTTTGAATAAGCCCGACATTTCAAATAAACGCTTAACAGGCGGTGAAATTGCACAAACAACCATTTCTCCACCTAATCCCTTTACGTGTTTATATCGGCCTAATATAACACCTAGACCAGAACTATCCATAAACGATAAGTTCTCTAGGCTCAAAACAATATGATGAACACCATGTGTCTCAATCATATCTGTTACTTTCGTTCGCAACTCTTCAGCCGTATGATGATCTAATTCACCCGCTAGTCTCACACATAGGACGTCACGTTTTACTTCTAATTGCATGGAAAGACTCACACGATTTCCTCCTTATGCTCAAACTTTACTCATTCGCATACATAAAGATTTTCGTGATACAAAATAAGAATCCTCCCTGCTGACAAAAGAAGAACTATTTCGTCATAAAGTGAAACCTTTCAGCATTATTCACCTACATACGAATAGAAAAGCGGCAAAATATTTGCCGCTATTTTGATGTTGAAAACATCCCAAAACTTCTTTTAAATAACTCCCACCAGCTCGCTGCAGCAACATCTTCTTTTGCTACAATTGTTTGTTTTAATAAAACATCCTTATCTTTTTTAATAACAAGTGTACCAAGCGCGTCACCTTTTTTAATCGGTGCTTTTACTTTCTTTTCAGCAATTACTTCTTGTTTTACCTTGTCCATATTCTCGCCCTTCTTCATAAGAAGAGAAACATTATCTGATGCAACTAAATCTACTTTTTCTTTTTTCCCTTTCCCTACTTGAACTGTCTTAATTTTTTCGCCGCGCGTATACAATTTCTTTGTCATATATTGACCAAATGCGTAGTCAAGAAGCTTCGTCACTTCGTTGTTCCGTTCTTTTGATGTTGGTGCTCCCATGACAACTGAAATGATACGCATGCCATTTTTTTCAGCCGATGCTGTTAAACAATATTTCGCTTCTGTCGTAAAACCTGTTTTTACTCCATCTACGCCAGGATAAAAACGTACTAGCTTATTCGTATTAACGAGCCAAAACTTTTTATCCGTATCTTCACGTAAATAATCTTCGTACTTACCTGTGTATTTACGAATAAGTGGATACTTCATCAATTCTCTTGCCATTATAGCCATATCATTTGCTGTCGAATAATGGTCTTTGGCCGGAAGACCTGTTGGGTTTTGAAAATGTGTATTTTTCAGCCCTAGATCTTTCGCCTTTTTGTTCATCATATTTACAAATCCTTCTTCTGAACCTGCGATATGCTCGGCTACTGCAACAGATGCGTCATTTCCAGATGCAATTGCAATACCCTTTAACATCTCATTTACAGTCATCTCTTCCCCAGGTTCTAAAAAGATTTGCGATCCACCCATTGAAGCTGCATGTTCGCTCGCTCTAACTTTATCGGTCAGTTTTAGTTTTCCTTTTTCAACTTGTTCCATAATTAAAAGCATTGTCATAATCTTTGTCATACTAGCAGGTGGTAATTTTTCATTTGGATTTTTATCAAATAAAACTTTACCTGTATCTTGCTCAATTACGATTGCTGACGACGCTTGTTCCGCTAACTTCGGCGTTGTTTCTTCTGTTTTCTCCTGCTTCGTTTTCTCAGATTGTGCAAAACTCACTGAAGTTCCAGAAAGCAATAACATGAAACAAACAAGTATTCCAAAAACTCGCTTCATGACTAACCCTCCATTCTATATCAGACCTATTTTTTCCAATTTATCTTTTTTTAATACCAAATTTTTCTAACATTTTCAGTTGACAAATACATTCGTCCCCTATATTGTATTAAGTGTATTACACACAGTAGTACACATAATACATATAAGGAAGGAGACATTGCTCTTGCATATTCAACTTGATCCAAGAAGCAACACTCCGATATGGGAACAAATTGTTCAAAATATAAAAGAACTCGTATTGAAGAACATGTTAGCTCCAAGTGACAAACTTCCTTCTGTACGCGAACTCGCTTCTTTACTCGTTATAAATCCAAATACAGTGAGTAAAGCGTATCAAGAGTTAGAGCGACAAGGGATTATTGAAACATTACGAGGGAAAGGAACATTTGTATCCCAATCGATTACCCCAACATTAGACGAAAGGAAAATCGCTATGGTTGAAAAGCAATTTCATCAATTACTATTAGAAGCCTCTTATCTTGGTGTTACGAAAGATAAAATTCATGATTGGATAGATTCATACTATAAAGAGATTGGAGGAAATACAGATGCTGAAAGTGACAAGCTTGAAGAAAACAATTGATAATCAAACGATTTTAGACGATGTTTCTTTCACATTGCAAAGAGGGAGTATCATCGGATTACTCGGAAGAAACGGTGCGGGGAAAACAACTTTATTGCGAACGATGGTCGGTATTTTAGACCCTGATGCAGGGACCGTTACATATGAAGATACAAACATTCATCAGTGTCCTGAAATAAAGCAAAAAATCGTATATGTTCCTGATTCTACCAATATACTGAACGGCTATACGATAAAAGAAATTGTAAATTTTTATAAAGAAGTTTATGCCGCATTTGATGAAACACATTTCTATGAATTGTTAGAACGTTTTAACTTACCAAACAAACGAATTCGTAGCTATTCAAAAGGAATGAAAGCACTGCTCGCCATCATTTTAGCTGTTTCTACAAAAGCAGAATATATCATTTTAGATGAACCGACAAATGGACTTGATCCTATCGTGAAAAGGCAAATTTTACAGTTTCTCGTTGGAGAAGTTGCAGAAAAAGAGATTACCATTTTCATCTCAACTCATCATTTAGATGAAGTGGAACAAATTGCAGATACAATCATTATGTTAAAAGGACATACTGTAGCATCTATTACGTCACTAGACGATGCAAAATCACAATTTGCTAAAATACAAGTCGCTTACGAACGTTCATTGCCTCAAAAACTAGAAAACTTAAGCAATATTAAAATATTAAATCAAACAGGAAAAGTATATACAATCTTAATTGAGGGAAATGTCGCAGCTACATTGGAAAAGTTTCATAAAGAACAGCCACTGCTCATTGAGGAATTAGCCATGTCGCTCGAAGATATTTTTATCACAACGTTTGAGGAGGATTCGCATGTTTCATAAAGCTTTATGGATAAGGCAATGGAAGCAAGGAAAATATATAATTCTATTATTTTGGTTAATTAGTTTATATCAACTACCTTATAAATATTATCAAGAAGCGCAAATGCAACTAAAACAATCAAAAATGAAGTTTGATGACTATGCATATTACTACTCCTACTATTTTCACGCATCTGATGGTGCCGTCCTCTTTCAAGGAGTTACTCTTATTGCACTTGCTTGTCTTTTAATCGGATGGGAACGTAACAATCAATCAACTGATTTTCTATTCTCGATGCCTTTTAAACGAAAAGATATTTTTTTAACAAAATGGTGGCTTGGTGTTTTGAATATTATTACAGTGCAAATTGTTTGCTGGATTAGCATGTACGGAATAAAGAACATGTCGTTTCACAATGAGCATCAAATCTTTACTCCGTTCTATAGTTACTTTCTATATGCTACGGTTGTACTTATCGCTATTTATACATTCACCTTATTTATCGGAACCATTACTGGACATATATTCTCTCAAAGTAGTTTAACTATCATTCTATTATTTTTACCATACGGTTTTGGATTGTTAATTTCCGGATTCATTTATTCCCATACACAATGGTCTTTAGATGCAATAGGAGAAATAGAGCAACGTACTCATGAGTACTTACAACATATAGATATCATTTCACCATTAGAATCTTTTTCTATTACTTATGATTACCACCCGATAGAAACATTTGATGACTATGGCAATAAACTTTCTAGTGTACCACAGGACAATCCAATGGAACGTACTTCTGTACCTTCTCCTTGGACACTATTAACACCATTTGCTTACATCATTATCTTTTTATCAATGGCAACCTTTCTATACACACGTACACCGAACGAACAAAACGGAAAAATACTATTGTTTCCCAACTTGCAAAAATGGTTCATGATTTGCACTGTTCTATGCTTCGGACTGCTTGGCGGTAGAATATTAGGCGGACGAGATGCACTTCTGCCTTATTATGTTGGATTTTTCCTATTCGCTATCATAAGTTACTTCATTTTTACACGTCTATTAAAATTGAAGTTTGCTTTTAGAGGGAAATAAACATACATTAAGGTGATGAATACATGTTTCAAAAAGCATTATAGATGTGAAACTATAAACACGGAACAATGGCATTAATAGAAGCTGACGAAAAAGTCATACAATGACAAAAGAAAGATGTTATGAATTATTTAACTCTTATATGAACTAAATAAAAAGGCATTGCACAAGAGCAATGCTTTTTATTATATATATCCCTATCTAAATAAGGAGGTTATTTCACATTCTCTCTCCTATCCCCATACACCATCTCTTCTTTCATCCCAAATCCATCACCATTTTGCACAATTTGCTCTGTCGGTGCAACTACACTTTCGGCAATTTTCCATTCCCCACGCTCTTTTACAAATACTTGTAGAAAATAGTTCATACCATCTAATTGATATGCATTTTCTTTTTTCACATTATAGTGAATCGCAATGTAGTACACTTGAATGTTTTCTTTCCCTATTTTTGATACGTATTGCGATAGTCTCGGTATATAAAGTGCTGCTTTCTGAAAAGATAGTTGCTTCGCTTTAACAAGCGATGAACTTATTACATTACGTAATGTGTCCCGATTACGAATATTATCGCTATGGTGGAATAATACTGCGTTTTGCATAGAACGAACCCATAATTTCGAATATAAAACTGTATTATCAGTTTCAATGTACTTCACTTCTTTTCGCACCACTTGGATAGGCGTATCTGCATACGTGAATGTTTGAAAATAGAAAAAACTACCAAATAAAATGGTAAGTGCAGCAATATATTTCATAATCTTTCCTCCGATCTTTTAATTAAAGTATCGGAGTTTCAAAATATTTTTATTCAAAAGAAAAAGGATAGGAATGCTTTCGCTTCCTATCCTCATTTATTATAATACGCGGCCAAATAGTTCTAAGACCATTTCTATTTCTTGGTCGCTCCAACCTTTAAATCTCTCTTTATAATATTCTTTACGCACAGCTTCAAGTTTTTCAGTTACTTCTCTTCCGTGCTCTGTAATTTCTAAGTACACGATACGACGATCTGAATTAGAACGTTTTCTTTCTACTAATCCTTTTCGTACAAGTCGATCTGTAACAGCTGTAATATGACTGGAGGTTACGTTTACTTCACTCGCAATTTGCGAAGCCATCTGTGGACTGTTTAAAAATAACGCACGTAATACAGAAAATTCATTATATGGCATATGTTCTGCAAAACGTGTATTAATATCATTTTGTAATAAACGTATCATTTTTCGAAATGATGCAGATAAATCTAAAATCAGCGTTTCTCTTTTTTCGTTCAATAGCCTCGTCCCTTTTTTATCATATTTACACATATTATAATCTATAAATACCTATATTGTATATGATTTCTTTCCTCAACATTCTCATTTATGTAACTTTTTTCATATAAATTTCTTTTTTGTTCACACATATACATATAAAAAGGATGGTGATGGAAAATGCAGGGTGGAATAAATCCTTATTTACACAACGTACGCACAGCTAATACTGGTAAAGAAGCTACTATTACTGTACAAGGCGAAGGCGTTGTCAAAGCAAAACCAAACGTTGTTATATTAACGCTTGGCATTCGAACTGATAGTAAAAATGTAAAACAAGCGCAGGAAGAAAATGCAGTACAATCAAAACAATTGCTGGATGCACTTAAACAGCTTGGTATTGCCGATAAAGATATAGAAACGATTTCTTATACGATCACTCCTCAATACGAATATGTAAATGATAAAGCATTGCTACAAGGATACCGTGTGGAGCATTTGTATGAAATTACCGTTTTAAATGTACAAAAAGCTGGGGAAGTATATGATATAGCCGTATCAAATGGCGCAAATGTAGCAAAAGGTTTACGTTTCCGAGTATCTCATCCAAATAAATATTATGAGCAAGCTCTCATTCAAGCTCTGCACCAGGCAGTAGAAAAAGCTCGCGCTATTGCGAGTACATATAATCTAAATATTAATCCTGTTCCCCTCTCATTCGTTGAAGAATCTGCCCAATTACCACGGGAGGTTACGTCTTATGCTACTTTACATGCACAAGCAGCCCCGCCCATTCAATCTGGTGAATTAGAAATCATTTCATCCATACGGGCTATTTTTACGTATTTATAACGAATTCTCTTTACAAGTAAACGTTATCATTTTACTTGTTGTAAAAACATGATGTTCTGATATAATAAAGGACGGTGAGCTCTTACAAAAGAGATATCACGGGTGGGAGAGGGATATGAAAAAGAAGGTTTAACATGAAAGGAATACTTGAAAGAACATTTAAATTAGGTTTACACGAAACATCACCAAAACAAGAAGTTTTAGCTGGAGTTACGTCATTTTTCACAATCGTATATATTATGATTGTAAATGCATCCATCTTATCAGATGCTGGCATTCCTCTTGAAGCTGGAATTTTAGCAACTGTTTTTAGTTCATTTGTCGGATGTCTACTCATGGCATTTTGGGCAAATGCACCTGCTATTCTTGTCCCTGGTATGGGTGTAAATGCATTCTTCACGTACACAGCTGTGCATACGCTTGGACTAACTTGGCAAGAAGCATTAGCTGCTGTCTTTATCTCTGGTATTATTTTTGCAATTGCCGCTTTTACACCAATCGCTCGCGTGCTATCAGTATCAATTCCAAAGTCATTAAAGGAAGCGATTACTGTCGGCATTGGATTATTTTTAGCGTTTATCGGATTGCAAAAAGGTGGTTTAGTCGTTTCGAACCCAAATACTGCTGTGGCAATGGGGAAATTAAGTAATCCTGTCGTTCTTGCGACATTACTTACTCTTATCATTGCACTTGTATTATTTATTCGTAACGTACGTGGAAACTTTTTATGGACGATTGCAATAGGAACTGGTATCTCATGGTTATTTGGTCTTGTGGATACGAGTCAAGTGGGAAATAGTTCATTCTCATTCGCTAATTATGGTGATGTGTTTGGAGCTATGTCATTTGGGAAACTTTCTTCCTTACCATTTTGGATTGCAACATTCTCTTTAAGCATGGTGCTTATTTTTGAGAACATGGGACTTCTGCACGGTTTATTAGAAGATGATCGTAAATTCCCACGTGCTTACCAAGCCAATGCAATTTCAGCAATGACATGTGGTCTATTTGGCACAAGCCCTACCGTTTCAACAGTAGAAAGTGCCGCAGGTATTACTGCAGGTGGTAAGACAGGTCTGACGTCTATCGTTACTGGGTTGCTATTCTTTGCATCACTGTTTGCTCTTCCGTTTGTCAAATTAATTCCTGATAGTGCCATTGCACCAATCTTAATTATTATTGGCGGTCTGATGATTACAAGCATTCAACAAATTCCTCTGAACGACTTTTCAGAAGGATTTCCAGCATTCTTAATTATCGTTATGATCCCGCTCACATATAGTATCGCTGATGGCATTGCGTTCGGATTTATTGCTTACCCTATCTTAAAAGTTGCTCTTGGAAAGCGTAAAGAAGTCGCACCATCTATGTATATCATTACATGCTTATTCTTAGCTATGTTTGTATTACATGCTATTGGTTAAGAAAAACCACTGAGGAAATTGAAGTGAACCCCGAAAACGGGACACCAATCAAAACACCTAAACCACTTGTTCCCTAAATTCTTTAGGGGATAGGTGGTTTAATTTTTCTTGAATTCGCACACAATTGTAGTAATGAATGTATTCTAGCACAATCTTTCGCACAGTTGTGTTGGATACTTTTGTTATCTTTTGTGAATAGAAAGCTTCACTTTTTAAATGACCAAAGAAGCTTTCCATGACGGCATTATCATGGCAATTTCCTCTCCGGGACATGCTGGTGATCATGCCGTTTTCTTTGGCATACGCTTGAAATTCTTTTGCTGTATAAATACTTCCTTGATCCGAGTGAAGAAGGACA
>NZ_FNUW01000053.1:0-14769 GCF_900108285.1 Bacillus sp. ok061
TTTGTCTAGCATCTAAAAATAAAAATTGACGTTTCACGTTGTTTGTTTCGTTTAGTTTTCAAAGTTCAATATCGCGTTTCAGCGACTTTTATAATTTAACATTTCTCGTTAAATCTGTCAACAACTTTTTTCTTTTGTTCCTGACGACGCTTATTAATTTACCATATTAATCATTTAATAGTCAACACTTTTTAAAAAAAACGCCAAAATAATTTTATCTTGGCATGATATAAAGCTTAATAACCACTAATGCTGCCACACCCGGTAGGCCTAATAAACTCGTTATTGCTGCTGTACCCATGTTAATCGGGATATGAAAATCAAAATATGTCCCTACAACATTTACGATAAAAAGCAATGCTATGCCTAAAGTAACATGAAAAATCACCTTACCTATAAAACGCAATGGCTTAGAGGCAACACCCAAAACAAGAAAAATAAACACTAAAGTAAGAATGCCAACAATAATAATTGTAGAATTCATTTTTTCCTCCTTATGAATGACCTATACATCTATTTGTATGGGACAAGACAATAAAAAAGAACAGTTATCATAAGCGACATCTCTTTCATATAAACAAAATGAAACAACACCTCAGCATTTTAACAAATAAAATAAAAAGGCCTGCTTAGAAAGCAGAACCCTTTACCATTGTTCCATTTTTACAGGACGACGCTTTGCTTCTTTCAACAAGAAGAAATATTTCGCCTCTGCTATCTTCAAAGAACAAATGACATCTTGAGATGGTTCTACACTTTGTTCGACCATTCTCTTCTGACGTAACCACTCATTCTTCACTTTTTCCAAAAGTACAATTAACTTATCGTCATACTCTTTACGCAATTTACCCTTTTTTTGAAAGAACATTTTTGTTTCTCCTCTTATACTTCTCTGCGACCTTCTAACGCTTTCGATAGTGTCACTTCATCTGCATATTCTAAATCTCCACCAACTGGCAGACCATGTGCAATACGAGTTACTTTAATGCCTGTAGGTTTTAAGAGGCGGGAGATATACATCGCTGTAGCTTCCCCTTCAATATTAGGGTTTGTTGCTAATATCACTTCTTGTACCGTTTCATCATGTAGTCGCTTTAAGAGTTGCGGGATATTAATGTCTTCCGGTCCAATTCCCTCCATAGGAGAAATCGCACCACGTAACACATGATATACACCTTGATACTCTTTCATTTTTTCCATCGCGATTACATCTTTCGGTTCTTGCACGACACAAACAACTGATTGATCTCGATGCGAATCATTACAAATATAACAAGGATCACGATCAGTAATATGTCCACATACAGAACAATACGCTAAATCTCGCTTCGCATTTACAAGTGCTTTCGCAAAACCTAACACATCATCTTCTTTCATATCTAATACGAAAAATGCCAATCGAACCGCTGTTTTCGGTCCGATACCTGGCAACTTCATAAAACTATCGATTAGTTTTGATATTGGTTCTGGATAATGCATGTATCAATATCCCCCTAGAACATTCCACCTGGTAAGTTTAAGCCTTTTGTAAATTTACCCATTGTAGAGTTTGATAGCTCATCAGCCTTTTTAAGTGCATCATTTGTTGCAGCTAACACTAAGTCTTGTAACATTTCGATATCTTCTGGATCTACAACTTCTTCTTTAATCTTCACTTCAAGAATTTGCTTGTGACCATTTGCAATAACTGTAATCATTCCGCCGCCAGCTGTACCTTCAACTGTTTTTTCACCAAGCTCTTCTTGTGCTTTCGCCATGTCTTTTTGCATCTTTTGCATTTGTTTCATCATGTTATTCATATTTCCCATTCCGCCACGCATCATAATTAATTCCTCCTAATTATTATTACTCTTTTATTTCAATGAGTTCTTGTCCTACTAATTTCACTGCCTCTTCTATAAGAGGGTCTTCCTTTTTCTTCGGGCTTTCTTCAGACTCTCCACCTTCACGTTGTAAAAAGTCTTCACGGATTTTACCCCATTCACTTTTTGGAATGGCAATCATATTTAACCTTTTACTTAGCAATTCAAATAAAGCTTGTTCTACTGTATCCATAGCTTCTCGATTTTCGCTCGCCATCTTACAGTGAATCTCATATTGAAATGCTAAAACGTAAGTGTCATCTGAAGCTGCCACTGGTTCGCTATTTTCTAGTAAAACAGCAAACGCTACTTTGTTATATGATTTGAGTCTTCCTAACAACTCACCCCATACAGCTTTTAATTGTTCTAAATCTTGACGCTTCGCTTGTTTTAATACTTCATTTACACGCCCGACAGGAATCTTCATACTTCCTGTTCGTATGGGTTTTGGTGTTGCACGTGTCTCTCTTACTTCCTGTTGTACACCAGCTGGCACACCGTTCTTTTTGACTTGCTCTAACTCTTTCTCCAATTGCTGCATCCTGTTCATAATTGCTTGCAAACGATCCGTACCGTTTGTTTGCATCATAAACTGTTGACACAACTGCACCATAACAACTTCTAAGAAAATACGCGGATGATTTGTCCACTTCATTTCCTGTTGTCCCTTACTAAGGGTATGAATAATCTCATAGATCACTTCCGGTTGCATTTCTTCACTCAACTTACGGAATTGATCATCTACAATTACTCGTTCCAACATATGTTCTAGTTGCGGTGAAGTTTGATATAAAAGCATATCACGATAATAGTAAATGAAATCCTCCATAAAACGAACTGGATCCTTCCCTTTACTCATCATTTCATCTATGATCTGTAATGCTCTTGATACATCATTTTCACGTATGCATTCTACTAAATTGCCTAAGTATTGCTGAGAAACAGATCCTGTTACGGCCAATACATCTTCTGTCGTAACAATCTCATCACTATAAGATATAGCCTGATCAATAAGACTAAGCGCGTCACGCATACCACCTTCAGCAGCACGTGCAACAATTTGTAATGCTTCATCTTCCACTCGCGTACCTTCATTCGTCACGACTGTTGATAATCTCTCAACAATATCATTCACTGATATTTTTCGGAATTCAAAACGCTGACAACGCGAAATAATTGTAGGCGGGATCTTATGAGGTTCTGTTGTCGCCAAAATAAAGATAACATGTCCTGGCGGCTCTTCTAAGGTTTTTAAAAGCGCATTGAATGCACCCATAGAAAGCATGTGAACTTCATCAATAATGTATACTTTATATTCTACAGCACTTGGAGCATATTTTACTTTATCTCTAATATCTCGAATTTCATCTACACCGTTATTTGAAGCCGCATCAATTTCTAATACATCTGAAATGGATCCTTGTGTAATTCCTAAACAAGAAGGACATTCATTACAAGGTTCAGCTACCGGAGCATGTTCACAGTTAATTGCTTTTGCAAATACTTTTGCAATTGTCGTTTTTCCTGTTCCCCTCGGACCAGAAAATAAATAAGCATGTGAAACTTTCTCTTGAAGAAGGGCATTTTGCAACGTTTTTGTCACGTGCTTTTGACCGACTACATCTTCGAACTTTTGCGGTCTCCATGTTCGGTATAACGCTTGGTATGACACGAAAATACGGCCTCCCTCAAAGGTTATTATCTCATTTATTATAACCCATTCTGTTTATAGATTCCAAAAGTTATTTTCTATACAAAAAACTCACCTTTGTATTAAGGTGAGTTTTGTATACATATATAACTGCCGTGCACCCTCCGTCGATTACGTACCATAAGCGTTACTCAAGCAGTTAGCTCGGTTCAGGCACTCCTGCGGCACACGAGAAGACCCGCTTATTGCTGCTTCCTTCCGGACCTGACAAGGTTCACGGGGTCCCGTTGCGCAGGACCCAAACGTCAACACCACTTACTTAAGGCAGACCTTACAGCAACATAACCTCGAGAGGGGATTCGGCCTCGCTAGAGCGGATTGCGAGTATAGGGCACCGCTACCTCCCCGCTTAGCACGGCAAAGTTAAAACCAATATTCGGTTGCCTTCATTAAAGGCATTATCAGTATAACTTGTTTCTTTATAAAATGCAAATACGTTAGTTCCCATTGTTTTTCTCTAATTTTTTTATCGCTTTTCTTTTTTTACGAAGCTCTCTAAAAAAGTTTGTTAACAACGTACCGCATTCTTCCTCTAGTACACCAGTTACTACTTCACATTGATGATTGAAGCGTTCATCCGTTAAAAGATTCATCAATGTCCCTGCACATCCGCCCTTCGGATCACTTGCACCATATACAACTCGCTTCACTCGTGATAAAACAATTCCCCCCGCACACATTGGACAAGGTTCTAATGTTACATACAATGTTGCATCTTCTAAACGCCATGTACCTAATTTTTTACACGCCTCATCTATCGCTAGCAACTCAGCATGAGCTATTGATCTTTGCTCAGTTTCCCTTAAATTATGAGCAACACTAATTACCTCACCATCTAACACTATAACTGCTCCAATTGGTACTTCCTGTATTTCCTCTGCCTTTTTAGCTTCTTCTATCGCTAATTGCATAAAATAAATATCTCGATCTTGTTCCATAACATAGTCCTTTCATTACAAATAAAGTACACTTATTTCCATTTACTACACAGGGGATAACTTTTACAAATTCAATCCACCCTAAAAGAAAAAGAGAGGGATTACATATGAAAAATACCGCCTTGCTCATTATCGATATGATTAATGATTTTCAATTTTCCCACGGACCCATTCTAGCTCAAAAATGTGAAACTATAACAAACCCTATTTTACAATTAAAGAAAAAAATGAAATCCTTCGGCTATCCTATAATTTACGTTAATGACCATTATCAACTTTGGAGATCTGATATCGACCAACTTATTACTCATTGTACAAATAAATATAGTGAAAATATAATCCATAAGATTGCTCCAAGTTCTGATGATTACATTTTTATTAAACCACATTATTCCGCTTTTTATGAAACACCTTTAAATTCATTACTAGGTTATTTAAAAATAGAAAATCTAATATTAACAGGAGTTGCCGGGAATATATGTATCCTATTTACAGCTAATGATGCTCATATGAGAAATTATAAATTGTATGTACCACAGGATTGTATCGCCTCTAACAACGACCAAGATAATATACACGCTTTGAAAATAATGGAAACTATATTGAAAGCAAATATAACATCGTCATCCAAAATAAAATTTAATTAATACATATATCTATTTTCTAACTTTTTATATCAAATTAACCCACTCGCTTCCCTCTTGTGCTACAATAATTCTGTTTTGTGTTTTTAGTAGTCACGGTAAATCACTGATTGAAAGGAGGAAACAGCGTGACCGGAGTACCATTTATCACGGTTGAAGGACCAATTGGTGTTGGAAAAACTTCACTTGCGAAGGAAATTTCAACTCACATGCAACTCCACTTACTAAAAGAGATAGTTGATGAAAATCCCTTTTTAGGAAAGTTCTATGAAGACATCGACGAATGGAGTTTTCAAACAGAGATGTTCTTTCTTTGTAATAGATACAAACAATTAGAAGATATTAACATAAAGTATTTGAATCAAAGGAAACCAGTAGTAGCGGATTACCATATCTTTAAAAATTTAATTTTTGCATCCCGCACATTAAAAGACTCTCAATATGACAAGTACATGCAAATTTATCGTATCCTTACACAAGATATGCCTGTGCCAAATGTCATTGTTTATTTAACAGCTAGCCTAGAAACATTGCAAAAACGAATCGCCTTGCGCGGAAGAGAATTTGAAAAAAACATGGATCCAAATTACTTACTACAGCTCACAAAAGATTATGAAACAGCAATGGATACTTTTAGAAAAGATCATCCGGAGATACCAGTATTGAAATTTAATGGAGACGATATGGATTTTGTAAAAAATCCTGATGATTTAAACGTCATCCTATCTGCCCTTCAAAATACTCTCTTAAAGGAGTCGAAATAATAATGAATTTAAGGCAAAAATATGATATACCCAATGATGCAGTAATCACTATCGCCGGAACGGTAGGTGTGGGTAAATCAACTATGACAACCGCATTAGCTAATGCTTTAGGTTATCGCACATCATTTGAAAAAGTAGATTCCAATCCATATTTGGACAAATTCTATGCGGACTTCACTCGCTGGAGCTTCCACCTACAAGTGTACTTTTTAGCAGAACGATTTAAGGAACAAAAAAGAATTTTTGAATACGGTGGCGGTTTTGTTCAAGATCGTTCCATTTACGAAGACACTGGAATTTTCGCAAAGATGCATCATGAAAAAGGTACAATGACGGAAACTGATTATGAAACATACAAAGGTTTATTTGACGCTATGGTCATGACTCCTTACTTCCCTCATCCAGACTTATTAATTTACTTAGAAGGTTCTTTCGATGATATTGTCGATCGCATTCAAGAACGCGGACGCCCAATGGAACAGCAAACACCAATTGAGTACTGGAAAGAAATGCATGGACGTTATGAAAACTGGATTAACAACTTTAATTCATGTCCTGTATTACGCTTAAATATTAATGAGTACGATATTTTAAAAGATGGTGATTCAATCGAACCAATCATTAAAAAAATTGGCCATTTTTTAAAACAAACACGTAAACTTGTAAAATAAAAAACCCGTGCATATGCACGGGTTTTCCTATTAAATTACTTCTTCTTTGTTGGAGCAATAATTTCACTCTCAGGTTTTCCTGCGTTAATACGCTGACGAACAGTACTTGTACTAATATCGTATGCTTCAGCAATCTCTTTAACAGTCATTTCTTTCCCGTTAATCACTGCCGTTAATACTTTACCTGTACGTTTTGGAGCTGCCTCTTTCTTTACAGTTGGTTTTTCAACCTTTTTTGGCGCCTCTACTTTTGTCTCAGCTTGCTTTACATCACAAGTGCAACCACAAAGTTTACGGAATGTATCATCGCTTATAATGCGTGACACATTTGCACCACTGTTTAAAATTCTATTGTTCTTACAGACAGGACATTGTACATAATATAAAGTTTTTCCATCTAAAGGAAACGTTTGTATAATAAGATCCATGTTGACTCCTTTCATATCTATGAAGATAATCATCGGAATATGAGTGTGTAATAAGGACAAAATTACCTTACACCATACTTTATGATTGGTTTTAAAATAAAAACTCGTTACGTGTTGGTAACGAGTTCTCCAATCTCCACTTATATGCGCTGTTGTCAATTATATCTGGAGGAGGTAGAGGGATTCGAACCCCCGCGCGACTCTCGCCGCCTGTCGGTTTTCAAGACCGATCCCTTCAGCCAGACTTGGGTATACCTCCATATTGACATCAAATATAATATCAAAAGAAAAACAGTTAGTCAACCCTACTAAAATAAATTATGAGGAAAGGAAAATTTTACTTTCCCCTTCCTACATTACAGTACTGACAACGCTCATAATTACCAATCACTCATACCGATGAATGTTTAAATTTACTTAATAACTGTTTTTCCTCCCATATAAGGGCGAAGAACTTCTGGAATTATAATTGTACCATCTTCTTGTTGGTAGTTCTCTAAAATAGCTGCAACCGTACGTCCAATTGCAAGACCAGATCCATTTAATGTATGGACATGCTCTGGTTTTCCATTTGGCTCACGGCGGAAACGGATATTTGCACGTCTCGCTTGGAAAGCTTCAAAATTACTACAAGAAGAAATTTCACGATATGTGCCATAGCTTGGAATCCATACTTCAATATCGTATTTCTTCGCTGCTGTAAATCCTAAATCGCCTGTGCACATGCTCATAACGCGATATGGCAACTCTAATAATTGTAACACGCGTTCTGCATCATTTGTTAATTTTTCTAACTCTTCATAAGAATCTTCTGGTTTTACGAACTTCACAAGCTCTACTTTATTGAACTGATGCTGGCGAATTAAACCGCGTGTATCGCGACCAGCTGAACCTGCTTCAGAACGGAAGCAAGAGCTAAATGCAGCATATCTTATAGGTAATTGCTCTTTATTTAAAATCTCATCACGATGCATATTCGTTACAGGTACTTCAGCTGTTGGAATTAAGAAATAATCTTCACTTTCAATACGGAATGCATCTTCTTCAAACTTTGGAAGTTGTCCTGTTCCTGTCATACTTGCACGGTTTACCATATACGGAGGTAATACTTCTTCATATCCATGCTCATCAGTATGAAGATCAAGCATAAAGCTAATTAAAGCACGCTCTAATCTTGCACCAGCACCTTTGTAAAATACGAAGCGGCTTCCTGTTACTTTCCCAGCACGTTCAAAATCTAAAATTCCTAAATCAGTAGCAAGATCCCAATGTGGTTTTGGTTCAAAAGTAAATTCTTTCACTTCTCCCCAAGTACGCGCTTCTACATTATCATCCTCTGTTTCACCGACTGGAGCAGACTCATGAGGGATATTTGGAATAGATAACATTAATCTTTCTAAGTCTTCTTCAACTGTACGAAGTTCGTTATCAAAATCCTTTACTTTTTCTCCAACCTCACGCATTTCTAAAATTAGAGCTTCTGCATCTTTCTTTTCGCGCTTTAATACAGAGATTTGTTGAGACACTTCATTACGTTTACTTTTTAATTCTTCTGTCTGAACAAGTAGTTCTCTTCTTCTCGTATCAAGTTCTTCAAAACGTCCGAAATCAGTTAGATCTTCACCTCTATGCTGTAATTTCGCTTTTACTTCTTCAAAGTTTGTACGTAAAAATTTAATATCAAGCATTATATACTCCTCCTTTTATTTTATAAAACACAAAAAACTCCCGTCCCTATATAAAGGGACGGGAGTTAACCCGCGTTGCCACCCTAGTTGAAAGCATTACCGCTTTCCTCTCAAGTAGAAATAACGGCTCTTCACCGGGAATGCTTACTAATCTAAAAGATGTTCCACATTCCATTCCAGGATGGATTCACAAACTGTTTCTATCGATTTCCACCAACCATCGACTCTCTATAAGAAACGACATTTGTTACTATTTCCTATCAACACGCTTATTTTATAAAATTGTTACCATCAATTTACTATAATCTTATACAAGTTGCAAGTTACTTATACAACTTTTTCATTTTCGCTTCTTTTACCATTTCAACAAAGTATGCTGTTACACGATGATCATCTGTTAATTCCGGATGGAATGAAGCAGCTAAAAACTGATCTTGTCTTACCGCTACCATTCGGTCACCATGCTTAGAAAGCACTTCAACATTATCAGCTACTTCTACAACATACGGCGCACGGATAAATACACCAACGAAGTCTTCACCCACGCCTTCAATTGAAAGCGCAGCTTCAAAACTATCCTTTTGGCGTCCGAACGCATTGCGCTCAACTGTAATATCCATAGCACCAATATGTGCTTCTTCATAGCCAATAAGTGTTTTCGCAAGAAGAATCATCCCTGCACATGTACCAAACATTGGTTTACCAGACTTTGCAAATGTGCGAAGTGGTTCCATGAAAGCATACTTATCAATAAGACGGCGCATTGTTGTACTTTCACCGCCTGGTAAAATAAGACCATCAATCTCTTCAAGTTGCTCTATACGCTTTACAACAACAGCTTCTGCACCACTTGCTTCAACTGATTTTACATGCTCACGAACTGCACCTTGAAGACCTAGTACACCGATTTTCACCATTTTAAAGTTCTCCTTTAATTACCATCCACGCTCTTGCATGCGTTGTTCTGGTAATAACGTTGAGATTTCGATACCCTTCATTGCATTACCTAACCCTTTAGAAAGGCTTGCAATTAGTTCGTAATCTTCATAATGAGTCGTTGCTTCAACGATTGCACGTGCAAATCTCTCTGGATTTTCTGATTTGAAGATACCAGATCCAACAAATACCCCATCAGCACCAAGTTGCATCATTAATGCTGCATCTGCAGGTGTTGCTACACCACCTGCGGCAAAGTTTACAACTGGTAAGCGACCAAGACGTTTAATTTCAAGTAATACTTCGTAAGGAGCACCAGTATTTTTTGCATATGTCATTAACTCATCTTCACGTAGACTCGCAACTTGACGGATTTCTGCATTGACTTGACGCATATGACGCACTGCCTCTACAATGTTTCCTGTTCCTGGTTCACCTTTTGTACGAAGCATAGATGCACCTTCTGCAATACGACGTGCAGCTTCTCCGATATCACGGCAACCACATACAAATGGAACTGTGTAATCACGTTTATTTAAATGGTATACTTCATCAGCAGGAGTTAATACTTCACTCTCATCGATATAGTCTACCCCTAATGATTCTAATACACGTGCTTCTACAAGGTGACCGATACGGCATTTTGCCATAACCGGAATTGACACTGCACCCATAACTTCTTCAACGATTGTTGGGTCTGCCATACGAGAAACGCCACCTGCTGCACGAATGTCTGCTGGTACACGCTCTAATGCCATAACGGCAACTGCGCCTGCCTCTTCTGCAATTTTTGCTTGTTCAGCGTTAACTACGTCCATAATAACGCCGCCTTTTTGCATTTCTGCCATTCCACGTTTTACACGTTCTGTCCCTGTTACATTTGTCATGTACAAAAACCCCCCTAGGTGAATTGCTTTCCCCCGTTAAAGGCGAAAATTAAGAATACTCTTACATTCTACCACTAACTATCAGATGCTTGTCTACTACTTTTTCATAAAGTCGGTATGAAAAATAGGAATAAAAAAAAAGCCCCTACCATGAGGAGCTTTTAAAACCAACCTTTTACTGTATCAACAGCACTATTCCACATACCACTAAAGAATGAACCAATTCCGCGCATAGCACGAGTAAACCAGTTTGCTTCTTCTACTTCAGATGTTGTTACAAGATCCACTTGCAACGACTTACCAGTTAAAAATCCAGGGTCGTTTGTATCTTTTGGCGTAATTACCATTTGACCAAGCGCAGCTCCCTTTTTAATAGGTGCTTCTTGTCCCTTACTTGATTCTTTTAATTCTGTTTTATAAACATCTTTACTTCCTTTTGGCACTGGAAGTGAAATAGCTTGTTTCGTTTGAACTTCTACATCTTTATCTTTCGCATTTTCTACTCTTACTGTTTCTTGTCCTTTTACTGAAGAACCTTTTTTATACATTTGTTTCACTTCAAAGTTAGCAAATCCATAATCATATAACTTCTTTGTTTCATCAAAACGTGCTGTATGAGAACTTGTTTTAATAACTACAGAAATAAAACGCATTCCGTTTCTTTCAACCGTACCAGTGAAGCAATCTCCTGCTTCTGGAGTTGAGCCTGTTTTCAGACCATCTACGCCATCATATTCTTTAACTAAGCCCTTTAACATCCAATTCCAGTTTGACATTGCAAACTTCTCTTTTTCTGGACGGAATTCTTTTTTAGGAATTTTTGCTGTATCTAATACTTTTGGATAATCTTTAATTAAATGTTGTGCTAAAGTTGCAACATCCTTTGCAGACATTTTATTTTCTTCATCCGCTGTTGTTCCTTCAGGATGCATTCCCTTTAAATCTTTATTTGTTAAACCTGTAGAATTGACAAATTTATAATTTTTCAATCCTAGTTCTTTCGATTTATCATTCATCATTTTTACGAAGTCTACTTCTTTACCTGCAATTGCTTCTGCCAATGCAATTGTTGCACCATTTGCAGAAAAGATTGCCATTGCCTCATATAACTCTTTTACTGTATAAGAGCCACCATTTTCTAATGCAACATTTGATAATGAAGCATCTTGTGAAACCTTATATGCATATTCAGAAACCTTAATTTTCTGGTCCCACTTAAGTTTTCCTTTATCCACTGCTTCATGAACTAAATATTCACTCATCATCTTTGTCATACTAGCAATGGATAATAATTCATCTGCATTCTTTTGATATACAATTTTCCCAGAATTCGCTTCTACTAAAATTGCCGCACCTGCTTCAATGTTTAAAGCGGCTCCTGTTTCAGCTGATGCATTGCTATATGGCATAAAAATGCTACAAGCTAGTGTAATCACTGTTACCAAAGCAATGAATCTTTTGCAAAACATACCTTTCACTTTTGTTACCCCCAATATCTATGTACTCACATAACCGTTATTCTAACATAATCAAAAAAAAATAGACAGAGATATCAAATCTCTGTCTATTTGTATATAAGACATTACAATGAGTAGTTTGGAGCCTCTTTTGTAATTTGTACGTGATGAGGATGGCTTTCACGTAAGCCAGCACCTGACATGCGAATGAATTGTGCATTCTCGCGTAAGAATTCTAAATCCTGTGCCCCGCAATATCCCATACCAGCACGTAATCCACCAACTAATTGGTGAACTGTATCTGCTAAAGGTCCTTTATATGGCACTCGTCCTTCGATACCTTCTGGGACAAGTTTTTTATTTCCTTCTTGGAAGTAACGATCTTTACTTCCTTTTTCCATCGCACCGACAGAACCCATACCACGATACACTTTAAATTGACGACCTTGGTAAATTTCAGTTTCTCCAGGACTTTCGGCAACACCAGCAAACATACTACCTAGCATAACAACATGTGCTCCTGCTGCTAAAGCTTTCACCATATCACCAGAGTACTTAACACCGCCATCAGCAATAACTGGAATACCGTGTTTACGAGCTTCGGTTGCACAATCATAAACTGCTGTTAATTGTGGTACACCAACACCAGCTACAACGCGTGTTGTACAAATAGAACCTGGTCCAATACCAACTTTAACTACGTTTGCACCAGCTTCAATTAATGCTTTCGTTGCTTCAGCTGTAGCAACATTTCCAGCGATGATATTTAATGATGGATATTTAGCACGAACTTCTTTTACCTTATCAATAACACCTTTAGAATGCCCATGAGCTGTATCAAGTACAATTGCATCTACACTAGCTTTTACTAATGCATCTATACGAAGCATAGCATCAGCTGTTACACCAACTGCTGCTCCAACTAATAAGCGTCCTTGCTTATCCTTAGCAGAGTTTGGAAATTCAATTACTTTTTCAATATCTTTTATTGTAATAAGCCCTTGTAATACACCGTTATTATCAACAAGAGGGAGTTTTTCAATTTTATACTTTTGTAGGATCTTTTCAGCTTCTTCCAGTGTAGTACCAACTGGAGCTGTAATTAACTGTTCTTTTGTCATTACGTCAGAAATTTTGATTGAGTAGTCTTGGATGAAACGCATATCACGGTTTGTAATAATACCAACTAATTTTCGCTCATCTAAATTATTTACAACCGGTACACCTGAGATACGATATTTTCCCATAAGATGTTCTGCATCATATACTTGATGTTCTGGAGTTAAGAAGAAAGGATCTGAAATAACGCCGCTTTCAGAGCGCTTTACTTTATCAACTTGCTCTGCTTGTTGCTCAATAGACATATTCTTATGAATAATTCCTAAACCACCTTGGCGAGCCATTGCAATAGCCATGTCAGCTTCTGTTACTGTATCCATTCCTGCACTAATTAACGGGATGTTTAGCTGTAAGCTTTCAGATAAAACTGTTTTAACACTTACTTCTCTTGGTAATATATCTGACCTAGCTGGTACAAGTAATACATCATCAAAAGTCAAACCTTCTTTAACAAATTTAGATTCCCACATAATTGTTCCCCCTATGATACCAGAAATTATTATTAGTAGCTTATCAATTGGTTAAAATACTGTCAAGGACGTATATATATGTTAGAATTTTTAGACAATAAAAGGAGCGTAATATATGCATCAAACATCTTGTACTTGGCAGCAGTTGAGTTTCTTTTTTTCATCTCAAAACGTACAACGTTATCTTGCCCGTTGTTATGAAAAATCCTCTATTCAGGATGCCGAAAAAAAAAGTTTTGAAAATTGTTATCCCTTTATTTATTACTTAGAACACGGGAAAAATTATTATGAATTATATAAGACAGCTCCATTTTCTATTCAACCAATGTTGTTATTTTATGGAATTAGTCAACTTTTTAAAGCATGTCTACTAACCATTGATCCTAACTATCCTGAATCCACTACTGTTTTAGCTCATGGCGTTACAACTCGCAAACGAAAAAAACAAGGGTATCAATTTTTAGAAGATGAGGTGAAGGTACAAAAAAACGGATTGTTTACTCATGTTGCAGAACAACTGTTTCACATGAAACACTTAGAAGCAGAAAAATTTAACATGTTAGAACTAATGGGAAATATTCCAGAATTACAAAATTTGTTTCGCTATAGTCAAAAAGGATCAACTTTATATAAAATCGATTCAACAATTAAAAATGAGCTCTCCTTTTCAGTCAACCTACTAGATCGATTACATATGACTAAAGAGAGATTTTCTCGCTACATTGAAACATCTTGTAAGCATTTATCAATGCAACACGTACCTGAGAAAACTAATGAATCGAATTTATTTTTTACGGCACCCATTCAATCATGGAATCCTATGTACAGTACTCCTTTATACTATGAACATCTTACTAATACTTATTATTTACCACTTACGACTGATCCTAGAAATCCTAAGCCAGTATTACCTGAACTCCTTGTTCATTATTTATTGCTCTATAATTTAAGCATGATTTCTAGGTATGAAACAGATTGGTGGTATGACTTACTTGGAAGCTATGGCTCTGAAGATTATCCATTTATTTATCAATTTCTTAATATTTCTGCTCAAAAAATCCCTTACTATATTTCATCATTTTTACTAACAGAACCTAACCTATTTCATGGGAAATAAAAAAAACACAAGTCAAAAGACTTGTGTTTTTAGTTGCTTGGCGACGTCCTACTCTCACAGGGACAAGGTCCCAACTA